>CAIVPW010000285.1 GCA_903907895.1 uncultured Alphaproteobacteria bacterium | reverse complement strand
GGTGCCCAACGCGCGGACGATGCGACGCTTCTTCCGGTTGGCTTGCTTGATGCTGGAACGCTTACTCAAGGGGCGACCCTCCTGTTGATGGCCCGATTGACACGCGCGCACGAAAAAACCCGGCCCAATTGGGTCCGGGTTTGAAAACCGCAGCAGTTTGAAAGTCCGGGGTGGACCGCGCGAGGCGCCGCGACCGGCTATGCCGATCTGGAACCCTGGTCATGGCAGCGCGATCCCCACAGTTAGTAAGCGTACCCCAACATCATGACAAGATCATGTACTTCGATACCCTAGGTGTACGATTTTCACCTTGACCGGAAATCGCCGTAGCCGTCAGCGCGGCGCCCGCGGCCGCAACAGCAGAAGGCTCGTCGCGGCCGTGGCGAGCAGCGCCAGGGCACCCGCCACCGAGGCGACGTGCAGGCCGGTGATGAACGACTCGCGCGCCGTCTCCAGCAACACCTCGGCCGTGTCTGGCGGCAGGTGCGTCGCCGTCTCCACCGCCGCCGCCAACGTGTCGAGCGCCGCACGCGCCGCACTCTCCGGCACGTCGGGCGGCAAATTGTGCGCAAGCGCGGCGCGGTAGACGCCGACGCCGACACTGCCCAGCACCGCGATGCCCAGCGCACCGCCGAGTTCCGATGCCGTCTCCGACACCGCCGCCGCGCCGCCGGCGCGCTCGGGCGGGGCCACCGACAAAACGAGGTCGGTCGCGAGGGTGAACACCGGTGCCATGCCGATGACGATCACCACGGTCGAGATCACCACCGCCCAGAAGCCCGAGTCCTGGTCGAGCAAGGCGAACAGCAGGAAGCCCAGCGCCCCGATGGTCAGGCCGGCGGCAACGATGCTGGCGCGCTCGAAATAGCGCAGCAGCAGCGGCGCGCCGTTGGACGTGGCGATCACCGTCAGACTGCTGGGAATGGTCCACGCGCCCGCAACAAGGGGCGAGAGGCCGAGCACCAGCTGCAGGTACTGCATCACGAACAGCCACGCGCCGAAGAACGCGAACACGCCGACCGCGTTTGCCGCGAGTGCCGCGTTGAACGCCGGTATGCGGAACAGCGCCAGATCCAGCAGCGGGTCGGGCAGCGACAGCTGGCGCCGCACGAACACCGTGCCGACGACGACGCCGACCACGATTGCACCTGCGGCCTCGAGCAGCGAGCCACCGGTGGCAAGCGACTTCACGCCATAGATGATGCCGAGCACGGCGATCAGCGAAAGGAGTGCGCTGACCGGATCGAGGCGACCGGCCGCGGGCGCGCGATACTCGGGCAGAAGGAACGGGCCGAGCGCGAGTAGCAGCGCCATGACGGGCACGTTGAGCAGGAACACCGATCCCCACCAGAAATACTCCAGCATCGCGCCGCCCAGGATCGGGCCGAGGATGCCCCCGAGCGAGAAACACGAGAACCACACGCCGAGGCCGAACGCGCGCTGGCGCTCGTTCTTGAACAGCACCGTGATGAGCGACATGGTGGACGGCATCTGCGTGGCGCCCGCGATGCCGAGCAACGCCCGCGCGACGATCAGCATTTCCGCGCTGGTCGAGAATGCGGCGAGGACGGACGCGACGGCGAACGCCGCCCCGCCGATCAACAGAACGCGCCGCCGCCCGATGCGGTCGCCGAGCGTCCCCATCGTGATGAGCGACCCGGCAATCAGGAAGCCGTAGATGTCGATGATCCACAAAAGCTGCGCGCTGGTGGGCGCGAGATCGGCCGTCAGCGCGGGCACCGCAAGGTGCAGCACCGTGAGGTCCATCGACAGCAGCAGCGTCGGCAACGCCAGCACGGCGAGCGCGATCCACTCGCGGCGGCCGGCAAGCGGTTGTTCGGTATTGCTGCTGACGGTCATGGAAAGAGCAGCGTGCCTTCAGTTCGAGGTCAGGAAGGTGCCGAGCGCATCGAGCAATCCCTCGGTGCCCTCCTTGCGCTGGGCGCCGGTGTCGGAGCCGTCGAGGTAGGCGCCCTGCTCGGTCAGGACCAGACGCGTGCCCTGCCCCTCCGGGTTCAGCTCGACCGTCGAGAGCGAGACGGAGATGCGCTTCTTGTCGATCGTCATGTCGTAGGTCGTGACGATGCGCTCGTTGACAACGATGTCCTGGAACGTCGCGGCATAGGCGATCACCGGCCCGCCCTTCGGCCCGCCGACGCTCGTCTCCTTGCCCCCGACGCGGAAGTCCATGGTCTGCACATCGGGGTTGTTCCACTCCTTCGGCGCCTGGAACCACTGGCCCTTGAGCTTCGGGTCCGCAAACGCCGCGAATACCTTGGCTGGCGCAACGGCATACACGCGTTCGATGGTGAACGTGTTGTGGGTGACGGAATGCTTGGCCGGTGTCTTGGCGTTCATGGCAGGCACTCTTCCGTTACGAGCGGGATGCTTGAAAGAAATAGTGGGTGGCGTGCGGCGTCGCGACGTGGCTCGCAATCGCGTAGCCCAACGCCGGCAGATCGATGCCGGCGAACAGCGCCTCGCCACTGCCGAGCAGGACGGGACTGACGGCAACGTGCATGGCGTCCACCAGGCGGGCGGCCAGCAGCTGGCGAACGACGCTCACCCCGCCCGCGACGTGGACGTCCTTGTCCGCCGCTGCGCTTCTGGCGCGGGCGAAGGCCGCTTCGACGCCATCGGTGACGAAGTGAAAGGTGGTGCCGCCTTCCATCGCGATCGACGCGCGCGCGTGGTGGGTCAGCACGAACACCGGCGCGTGGAAAGGTGGGCTGTTGCCCCACCAACCGCGCCAGCGGTCATCGGGCCACGGGCCTCGCACGGGTCCGAACATGTTGCGGCCCATGATGACGGCGCCAACGTTTTGCAGTGCGCGCGCAGCGATCTCGTCCTCGGGACCGGTTTCACCGGCATCCCCGCCACCCAACAGGCGCTTGAAGGTACGGGTACGAACGAACCAGCCATGCAAGGCTTCGCCGCCAACGCCGAGCGGACTGTCGAGGCTCTGCCGCGGACCGGCGCCATAGCCGTCCGCAGAGATGGAAAAGTTGCTGACGCGTACCTTGGACATGGTGGCCTCCTACTTCTTCCGCTTGCCGCGCTTGGCGGCGGCCTCTTGCGTTTCGAGAAACTCGCCGAGGCGATCGAGGCGCCACGCCCACAGGCGCTTGCGCTCGTTGATCCAGTGCTCGGCGGCGCTCAGGGCCTTTTCGTCCATGCGGCAGGTTCGGACACGCCCGACCTTCTCGGAGCGCACCAGCCCGCTCGCCTCCAGCACGGCGAGGTGCTGCACAACCGCCGGCAACGACATGGCGAAGGGCTCGGCCAGTTCGCTCACCGAGGCAGGTCCGCGCGACAGGCGCTCCACCATGCCGCGGCGCGTGGCATCCGACAGGGCATGGAACACGAGGTCCAGCGGTGCGCCGTGGTTTGCCCCCTGTGTCTGCATCGCCGACCTCCCCCCAGTTACTTAGGTCGTTACTTAAGTAATGAGGAGGCCGGGGATGAGTCAAGCGGCGACGGAAGCGAACGCCGGCCGCTACTTGCCGGCGTACGCCTTCTCGAGCGCGGCGAGATCGAACTTCTTCATGGGCAGGAAGGCCTGCGTGACGCGGTCCACCTGCGCCTTGCTGCCCTTGGCCAGCATCTCGTCCATGCGGGTGGGCACCACCTGCCACGACAGGC
>CAIVPW010000284.1 GCA_903907895.1 uncultured Alphaproteobacteria bacterium | reverse complement strand
ATGCTGGCCGTCCACCAGCGCCTGCACGGTACGCGTCACGTCCTCGTCGGTGCGCAGCGGACTGGTCGGCTCCAGCAGCACCGAGATGTCGAATCGCCTGCCGTAATGCTGCTCGCAAGCCAGCCAGGCATGGCGCCACATGTCGACGGACGTCGCCTTGTCGCCCGAAATCTCGTCCGGTCGCACAAAGGGGGCGTCGAGGCCGTGCGCCACCGCCTCGGCACGGATCGCCGCGTCGTCCGTGGAAATCACCGCAGCGTCGATCCACCCCAGCGAGCGCGCGATGCCCGCCGCGCGCCCCACCAGCGAGACGCCGCCGACCTTCTGCAGGTTCTTGCGCGGAATGGATTTCGATCCGCCGCGCGCCGGCACCACCGCCAGTACGGAGAGCCCCGCGTACGCCATTAGCGCCGCAGCGACACCACGGTGCCGCTCTTGTGGCTCCGCCGCGCGGCTTCCAGTACGCGCAGGACGTCGACGCCTTCGCCGATGGTGCAGGTGCGCACCGGCTTGCCCTGCAGTACCTCGATGAACTCGCGCGCCACTGCCACGAACATGTCGTTGCGCTGGTGGTCGTACTTGGTCTCGGTCCACGGGCCCTCGCCGGCATGCCCGATGGCAACGCGGTTCGGCTCCCAGAGGATGGTGCCATGCTCGCCCGAGAAGCGGATGCTGCGCTCGTGCGGGCGGCCGTAAAGGTCGAGATGCAGGCTCACGCGCAGGCCGTTCGGGTAGACCAGCAGCATGTCGACGTTGTCGTCGCTATCGATCTCGAGGTCGCTGATCTTTTCGACGCGCGCGCTAACCTGCTCGGGCATGCCGAAGAACCATAGGGCGAGATCCACCCAGTGGCTTTCGTCCAGCAGCGCACCGCCGCCTTGCTCGGCGCTCGCCATGAAGAAGTCCTGGTAGCGTTCCCACGGGTGCCAGTCGGCCAGGTGCGCCGACATGACGAAGCGCACGTGGCGCAGCGTTCCGATGGTGTTCTTCTCCAAGTGCCGGCGCACATCGGCGAGCGCCGGCCACCAGCGCCAAGTGTAGCCGAGCAGCAGCGGCACCTTGGTCTTTGCCACCGCCGCCGCGAGTCGTTCCGCCCCGGCCAGGTCGGGCGACACCGGCTTCTCCAACAGGACAGGAATGCCCATCGCCATCGCCGCCTCGCACTGGGCTACGTGCACCTTGGGTGGTGACCCGACAACGACACCATCCAAGGTCTTGCCGGTGACGTGCAGCGCCTCTTCGATGGAGTCGAAGCACGTCTCGACGGCGACGTCCTTCGCCAATTCGCGCAGGCGGTCGGTGCGCGGATCGACCGCCGAAATGCGGCATCCGTCGGCGGCGAAGTTCCGGGCATGGCGCCGGCCGACCGAGCCGGAGCCAACGATCAGGATGTGCTTCGCCGTCATCAGATGCGGCCCTGACAGCGGAAGTAGTGCTTCTGCACGGTGCGCGGCTTCAGGCGCAGCACGTACACAAGTGTCGCGACGACCGGCGCGAGATACGAGTTCTTCTGCGAGATGCCGTAGGCGACTTCATCGACCGTCTTGAAGCGTTCGCGCAAGACCGCGCGGATCGCGTCCAACTCGCCCATGTTCTTCTTGCCGAAGTTGATGAGGAGGGTGCCACCCTTCTTCACTTTGTCGCACACGCCGATCAGGGCGGGCACGGCCTTGTCGAACGAATAGTGCTTCGAGAACACCTGCACGCACACGACGAAGTCTCCGGCCGGGTACTTGTCATGGTCGTCGAT
>CAIVPW010000283.1 GCA_903907895.1 uncultured Alphaproteobacteria bacterium | reverse complement strand
CGCGAGCGCGACGTTGCCGCCGGTGCCGGGAACATACGTCACAACCACTTCGGTGCCCGTGGTGACATTGCCGTCCACGTCGCCAGCCTTGCGCAGCGCCTACGTCGCGCCGTTCACGGTGATCGTGCCCGCGTCCGGGTTGATGCCCGTGACAATGCCGCGGTCGAAGTTGGCCGGCTGGACATTCCAATCGGCCGCCAACGCGGTGCCGGTGATGGTGGTGGCGACGGCCACGGCCGCAGCGGTGCGCAGGATATTCTTGCCGTTCATAGGGGATCTCCTTCTCGATCGGCCGGTGCCGCCTGGGCTGGTGCCGGGGCTCGTCTGGCCGCTGGCCGAGAGATGGGGGCGGCGCCGATCAATACAATCGATAAATTTTGGCTATTAAGTATCTCCAGATCTGATGGAAGCAGACATGATGCGCCTGTCAGGGCGCAGCGCCTTGCCTTTGGCTTTGGCGTAGGTCTCGCGCTCGGCGGCCTGCAACAGGAGGTACCCGAGCCGGCGGTAAAAGGGCTCGGTGTCCCCATGCTCCGCATCGAGCTCGAGGGTGACCATGCGCAGCCCCCGCGCCGCCGCGCGCCGTTCCAGCGCGCGGACCGCGGCCCCGCCCAGGCCCCGCCCCTGCATCTCCGGCAGCACAGCCATGCGATGCAGATGGCAGCTGCCGGCCACAACCTCTGATGCCACGACGAAGCCTGCAACGGCGCCGTGCTCCATGAGCAGTGCGCTCAACTCCCACTTGCCTGGCAAGTCGCGCAGAAAATGGTCCGCGCCCCACTGCGGTCGCGCGAAGCACGCCCGCTCGATCCGCAGCAGCGCCGGCAGGTGGGCGACGAAGTCCTCTCGGATCATGGGGGCAGAGGGCTGGTGAGCGCGCTGGGGTTCGAACCCAGGACCTACGGATTAAAAGTCCGTTGCTCTACCACTGAGCTACGCGCCCGAACCCGAGGCCCGGCCGTAGCCTGTTGGCCTCGCGGCGCACCCTAGGCGGGGCGGCTAACAGGGTCAATGCGGGCGGGCGGCCTAGAAACGGCCGCGGATCAGTTCGTTGGTGGCTCGCAGGCGACGGGACAATGTCGTCGCCAGCGAGTGATAGAAGCGCGCGCCAAACCCCTGGTCGGCCTCAATCAGTTGGGCGAGGTCGTGGGTCTCCACGAATAGAACCTCGACCTTGCCATCGGCCATCACCGTGGCGGAGGCCCCCGCCTGGTCGAGGAACGACATTTCGCCAAGGACGCTGCCAGGGCCTAGGCGCGTGTACAGCAACACCCGCCCGTGGTCCTGACGCTCAATGCGCACCTCGCCTTCGGTGAGCACATAGAGGCCTCCTGGGATGGCACCCTGCTCAAGGACAACGTCGTTGAACTTGAACTCGCACACGCGCGCCCGCCACAGCAGCTCGTTCCAGTCTTCGACCGAGAGCTTGTTAAGCGTGCCGGCCACGACGCGCCGCTGCAACTCTTCGGACCATCGACTGGCTACATCGACGGACAACACGTTGCCTTTCATGGGCGCGATCCCTCCACGGATGGGAACTGTAGCATTTGCATAGCTCTTGCTGTCCCTACCGTTCGCTACGGCACTGACCGTATTGCGGTGCAGCACAGTGCCCGAACCGGAGCGCCTGCTTCCTCTCGCATGACCGCGTCTTCGATGCGGAGGCGCGTATACGTTGGTGGGCCGAAGGCGCGCTCGACAAGAGCGCGGCTGTGGGTATATCGGCCCGCGGTATGGAAGCCGTGCCGGGTCGCGTCGGCACCTTTTTCCACGTCAAACACGAACGCGCCGCGCGGGCGGAGAGCATTGGCGGCGGCCGCTGCCAGCGGCGTCAGATCGCCGAAGTAGATGACGACGTTGGCGGCGACGATCACATCGAACGTGCCGAGCGTTCCCGACTGCAGCGCGCCGAGAATCTCCCCCTGCCGCAACTCGTCGTAGCAGCCCCGTTGTTGGGCGAGCGCCACCATGGCGGGCGCCAAATCGAGTCCGACCAGACGGCGGGCAAATGGGCGCAAAAGCGGTCCGCAAAGGCCGCTGCCGCAGCCGAGGTCGAGAATGTCGAGGTCGCCGGCGGCCGGCCCCTTTTCGCTGGCGAGCAACCGCGCCAGAACTTCCGGGATCGCGTAGCCAAGCAACGCCATGTTCTCGTCGTAGACACGCGCGTTTTGGTCAAAAACGTACAGCACGACGTCGTCCGGCAATCGCTCCGGTGGCGGAATTTCGCCGAGCGCGGCGAGGCCCATCGTGGCAACGGAGTCATCCGGAAACTGCGCAAGGCACTCGCGGTACCAGCGCGCAGCGGGTTCCGGCTTTCCACTCATGCGCAGGAAACGTCCGATCGCGTAATATGACTCGCGGTCGGACGGATCCTGGCGCAGGGCGTTCTCCAGGTACGCGACCGCGAGATCGATATTGCCGCGCGCAAACGCTTCCTGCGCGTGGCGGCGATAGTCGGCCGCACCGATCATGGGGTCGACCCCTTGTAGCGCGCGAAGAACTGCTCGGCCCATGCCGTAGCATCGCCGCGCTGGATGGCCGTGCGAAGTTCGGCCATCACGTCTTGATAGAACGTGACGTTGTGACAGGTTAGCAGCATCGCGCCGAGAATCTCCCCGCTGCGCACCAAATGAGCGACGTACGCCCGGCTGAACTGGCTGCAAGCTCGGCAACGGCAGTCCGAATCCAACGGATTTTGGTCCTCGACGTACTTCGCGTTCCGCATATTGAGGGGACCGTGACGGGTGAAAGCTTGACCGGTGCGGCCCGATCGGGTCGGCAGCACGCAGTCGAACATGTCCACCCCCCGGAGGACGGCTCCGACGATTTGGTCAGGCTTGCCGACGCCCATCAGGTAGCGCGGCTGGTCCTGCGGCAGCAGCGGCGTCGTGGTCGCGACCATGCTGAGCATCGTCTCCATGTCCTCGCCCACGGCCAGCCCACCAATGGCGTAGCCCTCGAACCCTATCGCGCGCAGTGCCGCGGCCGATTCGGCCCGCAATTCCGGGAAGACACCGCCTTGCACGATGCCAAACTGGCCGTAGCCTTCCCGCGGTGGCCAGGCTGCCCGGCTGCGCTCGGCCCAGCGCATGGAGCGGCGCATCGCGTCGGCGGCAATCTCCACGCTCACCGGATAGGGCGGGCATTCGTCCAGCACCATGGTGATGGTCGAGCCCAGAAGCGTCTGAATTTCGATGGAGCGCTCCGGTGTCATGCGGTGCGCGCTGCCGTCCAAATGAGAGCGAAACGTCACGCCGTCATCATCGATGGTGCGTAGAGCCGACAGCGACATCACCTGGTAGCCGCCTGAGTCGGTCAGGATCGGCCTCGACCAGTGCATGAACCGGTGCAGACCGCCCAGGCGGGCGATGCGCTCGGCGGTCGGCCGCAGCATCAGATGATAGGTGTTGGCGAGGATGATTTCGGCGCCGGTCGCCAGAACGTCGTCCGGCGTCATCGCCTTGACCGTTGCCGCCGTGCCGACCGGCATGAACGCCGGAGTCTGGACGACGCCATGGGCCGTGTGAAGTTCGCCTCGCCGGGCCGCACCATCTTTGCCCGTCAGCTGGAAGCGGAAGGCGGTCATGCAGGCGCACGATGCAGCAAGGTGGCGTCGCCGTATGAATAGAACCGGTAGCCAGCAAGCGCTGCGTGCGCGTAGGCCTGCTGCATGCGGTCCAGGCCAGCAAAAGCACTCACCAGCATGAAGAGGGTCGACCGCGGAAGGTGGAAGTTGGTCAGCAACAGGTCGACCGCCTTGAACCGATAGCCGGGCGTGATGAACAAGTCGGTGTCACCGCGGAACGGGGCCAGCCGTCCCGTTTTGTCGCTGGCGGATTCGATCATGCGCAGCGCTGTGGTGCCCACAGCGACGACTCGGCCGCCCGCGCCACGCGTGGCGTTGATCGCGTCAGCGGTCACCGCAGGCACCTCGCCCCACTCCTTGTGCATGTGATGGGCGTCCGTGTTGTCGGCCATCACTGGCAAGAACGTGCCCGCGCCCACATGGAGCGTCACGAAGGTGCGCCCGACACCGGCCCCAGCCAAGGCCTCGAGGAGGCGCGGCGTGAAATGCAGGGCCGCAGTGGGTGCCGCGACGGCGCCCGGAGCGCGCGCGAACACGGTCTGATAGTCGATACGGTCGGCCTCGTCGGCCTTGCGTCCCATGTAGGGCGGCAACGGGATTTCCCCCGCGCGTTCCAAGGTCGCGAACAGTGCCGTATCGTCCCCGGTGAAGCGAAACACAATTTCCCCGGCCGCCCGCCGCTCGAGAACTTCCGCCTCGAGTTCCGCAAACCGTACGCGATCGCCAACCCGGAGCCGTTTGGCCGGCTTCGCAAAGGCGCTCCAAATGCCGGGCTGCTCGGCACGGTTCAGCGTGATCTCCACGCTCGCCGTGCCCCGCTCCGCCTCGCGGCGGCCCTCAAGGCGCGCAGGTAGCACCTTGGTGTCATTGAACACCAGGAGGTCGCCGGCGCGCAGGCACCGCGGCAGATCACTCACGGAGAGATCGCGCCACATGTTCGAGGTCACCTCGAGCATGCGGGCCGTATCGCGCGGCCGTGCCGGGCGCGTGGCAATGCTCTCGCGCGGCAAATCGAAGTCGAACTGCGAGACGTCCATTGCGAACGGGCAGCAGATCTAGTTAACGGCGCGAATCTTGTCGGAGAACTTCTCGACGAGGCGTTTGGCGATCCGCGGCGACACAAAGCTCGAAACGTCACCGCCGAGCGCCGCAATTTCGCGCACCAAGCTCGATGCGATGAAGAGGTTATGTTCCGACGCCATCAGGAAGACGGTTTCCACCTCGGGCGCCAGGCGGGCGTTGATGCCTGCCATCTGCAGCTCGTGGTCGAAGTCCGAGACGGCGCGCAGGCCGCGGATGACGAACGTCGCGCCCACGTCGGTGACGAACTTCATCAGCAGCCGGTCCAGAATGCGCACCTCGATCTCGGCGCCGTTCAAGCCGCGCAACGGCTCGATCTCAGCCTTGATCAGCTCCAGGCGCTCGGCGCGAGAGAACAGCGGGTTCTTTCCCGAGTGCTCGCCGACGGCGATGATCAACCGGTCGGCCACCTTCGTGGCGCGGCCGATGATGTCCATATGGCCGTTCGTGATTGGATCGAACGTACCCGGATAGACGGCGACGCGCCGGGCGGCCATTAGGAGTCGTCTTCCTCGGTCTCGGGGACTACGTCGTTCTCGGCGTCGTCGGCGTCGTCATCGGCCAGTGCATCGCCCTCGACCGGCGACTCGCTGGACGGAGGTCTGATGACCGGCATGGCGCTCTCGTCCTCGCTGGCCTTGGCAAGATGCGCGACCGAAACAACCTTCTCGCCCTCAGCGGTATCGAACAGCGTCACGCCCTGGGTGGCGCGGCTCGCGATGCGGATGTCGTCTACGGTCATGCGGATGATGCTGCCGCCGTCCGACATCATGACCACGTGGTCTCCATCCTCGACCGGGAACGAGGCCACGACGCGACCGTTGCGCTCCGAGGTGTCGATATTGGTTATGCCGGAGCCGCCGCGCTTGGTGATGCGGTACTCGAAGGCGGAAGTACGCTTGCCGTAGCCGTTCTCGGTGACGCTCAGGATGAACTCCTCCTGCGCCGCCATGGCCCGCATCTCGGGGACATCCATCTTGGCCGCGGCCTCTTCGTCACGGGCGCGGTCTTCCTCGCGGCCCGTGTAGTCGGAGCTTGCCACGCGCCGTTTCGCGGCGACGGCGCGCAGGTACTCGTCGCGCTGCTCGATCGGCGCCTTGGCGTGGGCCAGCAACGACAAGGAGATCACCTCGTCGCCCTCCGCGAGGCGCATTCCCAGGTTGCCGAACGACTTGCCGCGCTTGAACAGGCGCACGTCGGGCACGGGGAAGCGGATGCATTTGCCGCCACGCGAGGCCAGCAGCACGTCCTGATCCTCGGTGCAGGGGCGCACGCCGATCAGGCGGTCGCCCTCTTCGAGTCCGATGGCGATGACGCCGGAGGGACGCACGCGCTCGAAATCCATCAGGGAATTGCGGCGCACCGTGCCCTTGGCCGTGGCGAAGAACATCGACATCGTGTCGCGCCCCTCGGCCGCTTCCGGCCAACGCATGACCGTCTGGATGGTCTCTCCATCGGCCAGCGGCAGCAGCGACTGCATCGCCTTTCCCTTGGCCTGGGGGCTTGCCAGCGGCAGGCGGTAGGCCTTGGTCTTGTAGACCTTGCCCTGGGACGAGAAGAATAGAACCTCGGAATGGGTGTTCGCTACGAACACGTCGGTGACGACGTCCTCGTCGCGCGTCGCCATGCCGGTGCGGCCTTTACCGCCGCGGCGCTGGGCCCGGTACACCGACAGCGGCACACGCTTGATGTAGCCGGACTGAGTAACCGTCACGACCATGTCCTCCCGCTCGATGAGGTCCTCATCGAGCGTGTCGCCGACGGCTTGGCCGATCTCGGTGCGCCGAGGATTGGCGAACTTCTGCTTCACCTCCATCAGCTCCTCGCGCAGCACGGTGCGGAGGCGGGCGCGGGAGGCGAGAATGTCGAGGTAGCCGCGGATCTTCTCCGCCAACTCGTTGAGCTCTTCGGCGATCTTCGTGCGCTCGAGCCCGGTCAGGCGCTGCAGGCGCAGGTCAAGGATGGCGCGGGCCTGGGCGTCGTTCAGGCGGTAGGTGCCCTTGGAGCTCAGCTTATGCGTTGGGTCGTCGATCAGGTCGAGCAGCGGTGCGACATCGGCTGCCGGCCAGTCGCGCGTCATCAGTTGCTCGCGTGCTGTCGCCGGGTCCGGCGCGTTGCGGATCAGGCGCACCACTTCGTCGATATTCGCGACGGCAATGGCAAGACCGACCAATACCTGGGCGCGTTCACGCGCCTTGTCGAGGAGGTGGCGCGTGCGCCGCGTAATGACGACTTCGCGGAAGGCGATGAACGCCGAAATGAACGCCTTCAGGTCAAGGATCGACGGACGTCCCTCCGTCAGAGCGACCATGTTGAAGCTGAAGTTCGATTGCAGCGGGCTGATGCGATAGACTTGGTTGAGCACCACGTCCGGCGTCGCTTCCTTGCGCACCTCGATGACGACGCGCACGCCCTCGCGGCTCGACTCGTCGCGGATTTCGGCGATGCCCTCGATGCGCTTTTCGCGCGAGGCATGGGCGATCGTCTCGATCATCTTGGCCTTGTTGACCTGGAACGGAATGTCGTCGATGACGATCGCCGTCCGCTCTTTGGCCAGGTCCTCGAAGTGCACCCGCCCGCGCACCACGATGGTGCCGCGGCCCGTGTGGTAGGCCTCGCGTGCGCCGGCATTGCCGAGGATGACGCCGCCTGTCGGAAAGTCAGGGGCCGGAATGTGCGCCATCAGTTCGTCGATGGTGATGTCCGGCTTCTCCATGTAGGCGAAGCACGCGTTGATCACCTCGCCCAGATTGTGGGTCGGGATGTTCGTCGCCATGCCGACGGCGATGCCGCCGGCACCATTGACGAGCAGGTTCGGAATGCGCGACGGCAGAACGACCGGTTCGCGCTCGGTCTCGTCGTAGTTCGGTTGGAAATCTACCGTGTCGAGGTCGATGTCGGCCAGCAGAGCTTCGCCCGCTTGGTGCAGGCGCACCTCGGTGTAGCGCATGGCTGCCGGCGGATCGCCGTCCATCGAGCCGAAGTTGCCCTGCCCATCGAGCAGCGGCAGACGCATGGAGAAGTCCTGCGTCATGCGCACCAGGGCGTCGTAGACCGACTGCTCGCCGTGCGGGTGGTACTTACCGATGATGTCGCCGACCACGCGGGCCGACTTGCGGTAGTGCTTGTCCGAGGTGTACCCGCCCTCGCGCATGCCGAACAGCACGCGGCGGTGAACGGGCTTCAATCCATCGCGGATGTCGGGCAACGCACGCGCCACGATTACGCTCATCGCGTAGTCGAGGTACGAGCGCCGCATTTCCTCCTCGACGCTGATCGGTATGACGTCTTTGGCGGGCGGAAGCGGCGTGGATTCGGTCAATCGTCAGTCCGGCTGAGGCACCCCAAGGCCGGGTCCGGCGGGGGCGCCGAGAGGGAGAAATTCGACTTTCGGAATATTACCAGAACTGCCGTGAACAAAGCCAGTGCTACGGCGCCTTTTTGGCGCCAGTTTTGGCTGCAAAATCAGGTGGTTATGGAGCGCCGGTGGGGCGCTCAGGGTCGGAGCCGGAGACTATGCCTGAACAGCCTGCTCGCGGCGCAGTTGCGCCTTGGAGATCTTGCCCGATTCCGTCGTCGGCAAAGACGCACGCAGCTCGATGGACTTAGGGACCAGGATCGCTTCGAGGCGCTCTTTGCAGTGCTTGCGCACCATGGCTTCCGTGAGCGCATGGCCCTCACGCAGGACGATAAACGCCTTGATGGCGATGTCGCCGCGATCGGGCACGCCCACGACCGCGGCCTCGGCTACTGCCTCCAGTTCGTACAGGACAATCTCCAATTCGCGCGGGCTCACTTTGACGCCGCCACTCTTGAACACGTCGTCCTTACGGCCGACGAAGTGCAGGTCGCCCTCCTCGTCCAAGCGGAAGATGTCACCAGTAAAGAGTACCTTCTCGCCAGGCATCGGTCCTTCGCGCAAGGCGCGCGCAGTTTCTTCGGGACGATTCCAGTAGCCCCGCATCACGTTGGGCCCACGCACCACCAGTTCACCCGCCTCGCCATTCGGCACCGGCGCCCCGTCCTCATCCACGATGAAGACCGAGCAGTTGGGCATCGCTTGGCCGACCGATGCCGGCTTCCTTGTCGCCTTGGCCGGGTCCAGGTAGCAGACCCGCGTGCATTCCGTGAGGCCGTACATGGAAAAGAACTCGACGCCCGGTAGCGCGGTCGCCAGCTGTACGATGTGCGACGGCGCCAGCGGCGCCGCGGCGTTCGTCATGTAACGCAGGCTCGAAAGGTCGATTCCGTCGAACGGGGCCAGCTGCAGCAGCGTGTTGAACAGGGCCGGAACACCGGCCAGGCCGGTGAATTTGCGCGCCGCTGCGCGCTGCAAGACATCCTGGGGGTACGCGAAGGACTTCTCGATCAGGCAAGTGTAGCCGACGTAGGCACCTCCCAGGATCTGGTACAAGCCGTAGCTGTAGCAAAGGGGCAGCACACACAGGATGACGTCGGCCTGCGTGTTGCGTAAGTAGCCGGTGATGGCGGCGGCATTGTTGCAGACGTTCGCGTGCGTCAGCATCACGCCCTTCGGCTCACCGGTAGAGCCCGACGTGTAGATGATGAGGCATACATCCTGCGCCTCCACACCGGTATCGCCCGGCCCATCGGCAACAGCACAGGCCTCTGCGAGATAGCGACCGGGGATCGCGCCTCTCTCGCCGGCCCACACCACGCCGCAGGTGGTTTCCGATTCCCGGATTGCTTCGGTCACACGGTCGCTATTGGCAACGTGGGCGATCACGACCTTTGCGCCCGAGTCGCGCACGACGAAGGATAGCTTCTCCTTCTTCAGCGTCGCGACCAGCGGCACGCAGATCGCACCCGCCTTCAGCGTTGCCCACAGGGCGATCACCAGTTCGGCGGAGTTCTCCAGCATCACGGCGACGCGATCTCCGCGCTGCACGCCACAGTGCGCCTGCAGTTCGGATGCCAGACCGTCGCTGAGGCGATCGACGTCGCCAAACGTCAGCGTCCGGTCGCCAAGGGTCAAATAGGGCTTGGCCGGCAAGGCCGCTGCAGTCTGCTGGAAGAATTGGTGTGCGAGCGGACTCGTCATCGAAGGGGGCACCGGGAGCCATCCACCCCACTCGCATAGCAGCCCGACCGGCCACCCAGGATTGGTCAGACACCCGAGGAACGGGCCAAACTCGCCTTAGCGCGCCTAGGCGAGCGGATCGCAGTTGTGCCGCCGAGCTCGCTTTCGAGCGCGTTGAGCTGTTCGGCGGTGCGCGCGGTCATCAGTAGCTGACGTCGGGACGGCTCACGATCTGCTGCCCGAAGAGGCTGGCGGCGAGCTCGACGACGAGGTCCGCCGTGCTGTTGCGCACGTCGAACGCCGGATTGAGCTCGACTATATCTAGCGAGCGCATCAGGCCTGAGTCGTGGATCATCTCCATGCACAACTGAGTCTCACGGTAGGTCGGGCCGCCTCGGACGGCGG
>CAIVPW010000282.1 GCA_903907895.1 uncultured Alphaproteobacteria bacterium | reverse complement strand
CTGGAGCGGGAGAAGGGATTCGAACCCTCGACCCCAACCTTGGCAAGGTTGTGCTCTACCCCTGAGCTACTCCCGCGCCCCAGGCCGCCACCCCGCAGCGAAGGGGGTAGCGTCGGAAGCGCGGATCATAGCGGCGAAAAGTTGGTTTGCAAGGCTGGCAGCGGGCCAGCGCCCGACTGCCGCAGCCTGGACGGGTGCGCCATAGACGGTGCGGTTGATGGCCGGGCCGTGGGCCACCATGTTAGGCTTGCTCCACTGCCCGCCAATCGTTGGAAGGGCAATAAAATCAAAGGCTTCCCATGGCAGACCTGCTCAACTTGTCGTCCCGGGCACCCCAGGGGGGTGCTTCGTCCGGGACTTCCGCGGCCGCGCCGGGGAAGGGATCGGCCACTGGTCCCACCGTTGGCCACGCTCAGGCGAGCGATCTGATCAAGGACGGCAACGAGGCGACGTTCGTCGAGGACGTCATCAAGGCGTCCCAGCAGGTGCCGGTCATCATCGACCTGTGGGCGCCGTGGTGCGGCCCATGCAAGACGCTCGGTCCGATCCTGGAAAAGACAGTGCTCGCCGCGAAGGGTGCGGTGAAGCTCGTGAAGATCAACGTCGACGAAAATCCGCGCTTGTCGGCGCAGCTGCGCGTGCAGTCGATCCCGGCGGTCTACGCATTCAGCAAAGGCCAGCCGGTGGACGGCTTCATCGGCGCGCTGTCCGAAAGCCAGGTACGCACGTTCGTGCAGGGCCTGATCGGTGAACTCGGTCCTGCGGCGACGGACGAGCTGATCGCCGAGGCGCAGGCCGCGCGCGCCGAAGGCGACCTCGGCACCGCCGCCGCACTCTTCGCCGAGGTTGTGAAGCAGGAGCCGAGCAACGTTGCGGCGCTGGCCGGCCTTGCACAGGTATATCTCGACAGCGGCGACATTGCGCACGCTGAGCAGACGCTCGAGCTGGTGCCGCCCGACAAGGCAGGCGATGGCGCCGTGCGCGCGGTGCAGGCCGCGATCACGCTGCGTGGGCAGGCCAAACCTGCTGGTGAGACGGCAAAGCTCGAACAAAAACTCGCCACCGATCCCAACGATCACCAGGCCCGCTACGATCTCGCTGTGGCGCTCGCTGCCGCCGATCGCAAAGCCGAAGCCATCGACCACCTGCTCGACCTCATCAAACGCAATCGCACGTGGAACGAGGATGCGGCGCGCAAGCAGCTTCTGACGCTGTTCGACGCTCTCGGTTTCAAAGACGAGCTTGCACAGTCTGGCCGCCGTCGCCTCTCCGCACTGCTGTTCACATGATGACGGCCGTATTTCCCAGCGCCGAGGCGGCCGCGCGCGTTCCCGAAGTCGCAGGCATCGGGTCTCTGCCGCTGTTTCCGCTGGCCGGCGCGCTGCTTTTGCCGCGCGGCAGCCTTCCCTTGCACATCTTTGAGCCGCGCTATCTGGCGATGGTCGAGGACGCAATGCTCGGCAACCGGATGATCGGCATGGTTCAGCCGCGCAACGAGGCGGAGCCTCCGCTGCTCTACTCCGTCGGCTGCGCTGGGCACATCACGGCGCACACCCAGTCGCCCGATGGCCGCAGATTCATCACGCTTACCGGCGTCAGCCGCTTTGCGATCGGCAGGGAACTGGCGCCCGTGCGCGGCTACCGCCGCGCCGAGGTGCGCTGGGACCGCTTCGCCGACGACCTGCGGGAGGAAAACCGGGAGTCGGTACAGGACGGCGCGCTGCTGGCTTCGCTGCGCACCTACTTTGCGGCGCACGCCTACAATGCAGATTGGGATGCGCTCTCCGAGATGCCGGCCCCGGCATTGGTAAATCTCCTCGCCATGATGTGTCCGTTCGAGCCGCGCGAAAAGCAGGCTCTGTTGGAGGCGGGAACGCTGGTCGAGCGCGCGGAGGTCCTGAACGCGTTGCTCACCCTCGATTCGGCTTCCACCGTGCCGCCCGGAACGCGGGTGCAGTGACATGAGCAAAGCCGGCATCGACCCCAAGCTGCTTGAGATCCTGGTGTGTCCCCTCACCAAGGGGCCGCTGCGCTACGACGCGCAACGCCAGGAGTTGGTCAGCGAAAAGGCGCGCCTCGCGTACCCGATCCGCGACGGCATTCCGATCATGCTGATCGACGAGGCGCGCAACCTCGACGAGGATCCGCGATGAACGCCGTTGACCCCGGCGCGGCGGAGCGCGTCAAGGCGACCGAGGTGAAGTTGAAACGCGCCGAAAAATCGGTGGAGGTTGCATTCGCGGACGGTGCACGCTTCATTCTTCCGGCCGAGTTGCTGCGGGTCGAAAGTCCGTCGGCCGAAGTGCGCGGCCACGGGCCGGGCCAGAAGAAGCTCGTAGCCGGCCGCAAGTTCGTCGGCATTCTCGGCGTCGAGGCGGTTGGTCACTACGCCATCCGTATCCGCTTCGACGATCTGCACGACACCGGTCTCTACACCTGGGCGTACCTGCGCGAACTCGGCGACCGCCAGGACGAACTGATGCGGGCTTACATCGCCAATCTGGCGAGAGCCGGCCTCACGCGCGAACCCTAGTCTTCGAAGACTACAGAGCCCCGCCCAGCAGCAGCCGCGGCAGCTTGCCTGCGGTGCCGCGCGCGTGGCCGACGAACGCGCGCTTCAGCGGCGCAATCTTGTTCACCACGGCCAGGCCGACATCGCGGCCGATACGCACCGGTGGCACTTCGTTCAAGAACAGCCGGTTCAACCCGTCGGTGACGGCAATCAAACTCAACGCATCGAGTGTCCGCCAGCGCGCGTAGCGCTCCAGCACGTCACCGCTACCGACGTCGCCGCCCAGGCGCTGCGCGTCGACGATGACTTCTGCGAGCGCGGCAGCGTCGCGCATGCCAAGGTTCAGCCCTTGCCCCGCGAGCGGATGCAAGGTCTGCGCGGCATCGCCAGCCAGTGCGATGCGGTTCGCGACCGTGCGTTCGGATTTGAGCATGGCCAACGGATAGCTCCAGCGCGGGCCCGTCGGCTCGACGTGACCCAAGAAATCGCCGAAGCGGGCGCGCATCTCTTCCGCGAAGCGATCGTCGCCGAGCTTCACCATCGCCGCGGCCAACGCATGCCTCTCGGTCCACACCAGCGACGAACGGTTGCCGGTAAGCGGCAAGATCGCAAACGGTCCCGCCGGCAGGAACCGTTCGTGTGCCACGCCCCCATGATGGTGCTCGTGCTGCACGGTCAGCACTATGCCGCTGTGCTGGTATTCCCATCCGTGCGTGCGGATGCCGGCGGCGCGGCGCACGAACGACTTGCCGCCGTCGGTGCCGACCAGCAGCCGTGCACGCAACGTGCTGCCGTCGTCAAAGGTGGCCGTTGCGCCAAATGCGTCCGTGTCGATGGAGGTCACGCTGACCGGTGCTCGTATGACGACTCCGGCGCGCGCCATGGCGTGGTGCAGGGCGAAACGAAGGTGGCGATTCTCGAGCATGTGCCCAAACGGGGAGCCGGCTGCGAGCTCGCGGTGGTCATAGTGGAGGAATAAAGGCGACGCGCCGTCGGAGACACGGATGTCCAGGATCGGTTGCGCGACGGTGTCGAGTTCGGCCCACACGTCGAGCCCGCGCAGCATCTGCACCGTCGCGAAGGCGATGGCCGAGGCGCGTCCGTCAAAGCTAGGCGCCAAAGTGGCCTCGGGCACGGCGCGCTCGAGCACCGCCACCTCGACCCCTGCGCTGGCCAGGGCGAGCGCCAAGGTCTGCCCGACCATGCCACCCCCAACGATGGCCACATCGGTATCGAATCGCTTCATGGGGCTCGCTTTACCACATTCGGCCTGGCCCCTTGGCCTGCCTCAACGGCGTGCACCTGCGCCGCCCATTTTTGCGTCATTGGTTAATTTTTGCGCAAAATTGCGGCACATCCGGTGAGGACCAGAGGTGCCTGCCGAACCCGATTCGAGCGACCTCCCAATGGCTTACGCAAACTCCGCCGCAGCGGCACGCCGTTTGTAATGGAGGCAGTGGCTGCTGCCGGAGCATCCGGGGCGCGACAGGGAAGGAGTGTGCCATGAAATGCATCATGGCCGTGATTAAGCCATTCAAGCTCGACGAGGTGCGCGAAGCCTTGGTCGCGATGGGTGTGTCCGGTCTTACCGTGACCGAAGTGCGCGGTTTTGGCCGCCAAAAGGGTCACACGGAGATTTATCGCGGGGCGGAATACGAGGTGAGCTTCCTCCCCAAAATCAAGGTCGAGGTCGTCGTTGCCGACAGCCTCGCTGAGCGCGCGGTCGAAGCCGTGCAGCGGGCCGCGACCACCGGCCAGATCGGCGACGGGAAGATATTCGTCATGCCGGTCGAGAACGTGGTTCGCATCCGCACCGGTGAGACCGGTGCGGAGGCTCTGTAGGTCTTAGGAGGAAGTCATGACGTTCTCTAAGCTCGCGCGGGGGCCCGCGGGCGGCCTCGGTGCCCTCGCACTCACGCTCATCACGCTGCCTGCATTCGCGCAGGATGGTGCACCGGAATTCGACACCGGCGACACCGCATGGATGCTCACGTCTACCGCGCTCGTCCTGCTGATGACGGTTCCCGGCGTCGCGCTCTTCTACGCCGGCATGGTGCGCAAGAAGAACGTGCTCGCCACAATGATGCAAAGCTTCGCCATCACCGCCGTTATCACCGTCGTGTGGACGGTGGTCGGCTACTCGCTCGCCTTCACCGAGGGCGGCTCGTACCTCGGCGGCTTCGGCCGCTTCCTGCTGGGCGGTATGGAACTCGACTCGGCGCATGAACTGGCCGGCACCATTCCGGAATCGGTGTTCATGACCTTCCAGATGACGTTCGCCATCATTACGGCGGCGCTGATCGCGGGCGGTATGGCCGATCGCATGAAGTTCTCGGCGCTGCTTTGGTTCACGGCACTGTGGTCGATCCTGGTCTATGCGCCGATCGCGCATTGGGTCTGGGCGCCGAGCGGCTGGCTCTTCGACGAGGGTGTGCTGGACTTCGCCGGTGGCACCGTCGTGCACATCAACTCGGGCATCGCCGCGTTGGTCGCAGCCATGGTGCTCGGGCCGCGCATCGGCTACCGCCGCGAGAATCTGGCGCCGCACAACGTTGCCTTCACGGTCATCGGCGCCTCACTGCTGTGGGTCGGCTGGTTCGGCTTCAACGCCGGCTCGTCGGTCAACGCCGACACCAACGCGGGCATGGCGATGGCGGTGACGCAGATCGCTGCTGCCGCCGCTGCGCTGGCGTGGATGTTCGCAGAATGGTTCGCGGCCAAGAAGCCTTCGGTGCTGGGCATTGCCTCGGGCGCCGTCGTTGGCCTCGTCGCCATCACGCCGGCGTCGGGCTTCGTTACGCCGGGTGCCGCTCTGGTCATCGGCTTCATCGCCGGCGTCGTCTGCTACTGGGCGGTTGCCTGGCTGAAGCCGCGCATGGGCTATGACGACTCGCTCGACGTATTCGGCGTGCACTGCATCGGTGGCATCACGGGCGCCATCCTGACCGGCGTCTTCGCCAACCCGGCGATCGGCGGCGAGGATTATGTGGGCCTGATGTATGGCAACGCTGGCCAGGTGGTCACCCAGCTGATCGGTGTTGCCGCTACCCTCGTGTGGAGCGGCGTCGTGACCCTCCTGATCCTCTACGGCTTGAAGGCCACGGTTGGCCTGCGCGTAGAGGAGACGCAGGAGCGCGAAGGTCTCGACATCGCGCTGCACGGCGAAAGCGTCGCGTAGTACCTCCCCGCCCTCCATCGGGCAAACTGGGCCGCGTCGCAAGGCGCGGCCCTTCTTCTTTTGATGGGGCGCCGCATTCGCTATTGCCCCGGCCCCGGCCAGCCGCTCTGCTCGGCCGGATGGATCACGCCGCACCTCTCATCACCACGGTTGTTGCGGCGCTCGGTCTGGCGTTCATCCTCGCGCTCATCGCTACGCGCCTGCGCATCCCCGCGATTGCGGGCTATCTGCTGGCGGGCGTGATTCTCGGCCCGTTCACGCCGGGATTCATCGCCGATGTCAACCTGGCCCAGCAACTCGCCGAAATCGGCGTGATTCTGTTGATGTTCGGCGTTGGCCTGCATTTCTCACTGCGCGACCTGATGGAGGTGCGAGCGATCGCCGTTCCCGGCGCCGTCGTCCAGATCGCGGCCGCGACCGCGATGGGTTGGGGTGTCGCGCGCTGGTTCGGATGGGACGACGTCGCCGGTATCGTATTCGGACTGGCGCTGTCCGTCGCCAGCACGGTCGTACTCCTGCGTGCCCTGCAGGATCGCCACATGCTCGAGACCGAACGCGGCCATATCGCCGTGGGTTGGCTGATCGTCGAAGACCTTGCGACGGTCCTGGCGCTCGTGCTGCTGCCGACGTTGCCGCAGCTGGTGAACGGAGAAAGCGATCCGTCCGGCAGCAGCGTCGGTGTCACGCTGCTGCTCACGTTGGGGCGCGTCGCCGCGTTTTCCGCGCTCATGCTCGTGGTGGGTCGCCGCCTCATCCCCATGCTGCTGCACTTCGTTGCGTTCCTTGGCAATCGCGAGCTGTTCCGTCTTGCCGTGCTGGCCATCGCCCTCGGCACCGCCTACGGCGCCGCATTGCTGTTCGACGTGTCCTTCGCGCTCGGCGCATTCTTTGCGGGCATGGTGCTTGCGGAGTCAGAACTCAGTCAGCAGGCAGCGCAGGAGACGCTGCCGCTACGCGATGCTTTCGCCGTGCTGTTCTTCGTCTCCGTCGGCATGCTCTTCAACCCGTCGGTGCTGGTGGACGACCCGATCGGCGTCGTTGCCGTCCTCGCCATCGTGGTGTTGGGGAAGTCGCTGGCCGCGTTCGTGATCGTCGTCGCGTTCCGCTATCCGATTGCGACGGCGCTCACCATCTCCGTAAGCCTGGCGCAGATCGGGGAGTTCTCATTTATCCTCGCGGCACTTGGTGTGGAACTCGGGCTCCTACCCCAACGTGGTCATGACCTGCTCCTGGCAGGTTCGATTCTGTCGATCATGCTGAACCCGCTGCTGTTCGCGATTCTCGATCGCATGAAGGAATCTCCGGCTCTGCCATCGATTACGCCGGATACGCAACTACCGCCGCCCGAGGAGGAGGCCGCCGCGCCGAAGCGCGATGGGTTCGCGATTGTCGTCGGATACGGACGCGTCGGCCGAACGGTGGTCGAGGGCCTGCAAGAACACGGCATGCCGTTCGTGATCATCGAGGAGGGAGAGGAGCTTGCAGCCGAGGCGCGCGCGCTTGGGTTTCACGTCATCGTCGGCAACGCTGTCAACCGCGGCGTGATCAGGCAGGCAGGTCTTAGCCGCGCCCGCTGGCTGCTGGTTGGAATTCCGCATGCTTTCGAGGCTGCGCGGGTCGTCATACACGCACGCGCCGAACGAGCCGATCTGCACATCATCGCGCGGGCACATTCCGACGCCGAGGCCGAGCACTTGCGCACGTTGGGTGCGAGCCGGGTCATCATGGCGGAGCGGGAGGTGGCCATTGCCATGCTCGACGACGTATTGGCGGGACCTGGGCCGTCGGCGCCCGTGCCCAGGGCGCACGGGTAGGCATACTCCCCCGCCGTCGTCAGGGTATGTGCGCGTCCAGACCTTTCGCTGAGATCATCGCCAGCGAGAGGCCGCCATGACCAAGCACACGCCGACCAAGCGCTTGGTGGAGAAGGATGGTCGGCGCTGCCTGCTGATCGCCGGGGACGTAGGCGACCGCGCGTTTTGCGACCAAGCGGTCGAGCCGACGGAGAAGGCGCTCGGCAAGCTCGACGTTCTGGTGAACAACGCCGGCGAACAGCACCCGCAAAAGGATCCCGAGGACAAGGAAGGTGCGGCTACCACCAACATGGCGTCGATCACCGCGTACGCGGGCCACAAGGAGTTGCTCGTCTACTCCGCCACCACCGCTGATCCCCTCCACCTTTTCTGGCCGATCACGTGGTCAGGTTCGGCCAGGACACGCCGCTCAAGCGGCCTGGCCAGCCGGATGAAGTGGCCCCCGCCTTCGTCTTTTTGGCCGCCGAGCAGGACAACTCGTACATCACGGGGCAGACCATTCTTGCGAATGGCGGGCGGATCGTGAACCGGTAACCTTCCGAAGAGGGGAAGGTTAGGCCGGGCGAATAGGGTAACGCGCCACCTTTTCTTTTAATAAGCCCGGCCATACCATAGGCTTAATGACTGCTCTTGCGATGCTGCTTGAGCCGCGCGGCCTTGGGCCGCCTCGGCTTGGCCACGCCGTGGTGGCCTCGTGCTGAGCGGGCGCCTCGATGGCCTTGGCGATGGCCCCTTCACGCGGCTGGATAAGCTCCTCGCCCAAGTTGCCCCGGCCGCCGGCCGAGCCCGCATCGACCTCGCCCTGGGCGAGCCGCGCCAGGAATTCCCGGCGTTTGTCGCTGAGATCGTGCAGCGCCACGCCAGCGAGTGGGGACGTTATCCCGCATTGCGTGGCAGCGCGCCGTTCCGTGCCGCGGTTGTCGAGTACTTGCGTCGGCGCTACCGCCTTCCCGAAGGACTGCTCGACGCCGAGCGCCACGTTGTGCCGCTGTGCGGCAGCCGCGAAGGCTTGTTCCTGATCGCGCAGGTCGTCGTGCCGCAGGCGGGCAAGGAAAAGCCGGTCGTCCTCATTCCGAATCCTTACTACGTCGCCTACGCCGGTGCTGCGATGGGTGCCGGTGCAGAGCCGGTGTTCGTGCCGGCGACGGCCGCCACCGGGTACCTGCCGGATTTTGCCGCGCTACCGGACTCGGTGCTGCGGCGTACGCGGCTCTGCTACCTGTGCTCGCCCAGCAATCCGCAGGGCAGTGTCGCCAGCGCGTCGTACCTCGAACGTCTCGTTCAGCTCGCGCGCGACCACGATTTCGTGCTGGCCATCGACGAGTGCTACGGCGAGATCTACCAGGACCGCCCACCCATCGGCGCATTGGAAGTGTGCGCGCGTCCTGGCGGCAGTCTCGACAACGTCGTGGTGTTCCACTCGCTGTCGAAGCGCTCGTCCGTGCCGGGATTGCGCTCCGGCTTTGCCGCTGGCGATGCAAAGATCATCAATGCCTTCGCGCGCTGGCGCGCCTACGCGGCGCCGACGCTTGCGGGTCCCGTGCAAGCGGCCTCCGCTGCGTTGTGGGCCGACGATGCGCACGTTGCGGCTACGCGCCAGGCGTACGCAGAAAAATTCGCCGTGGCGGAACGTATGCTCGGCAATCGGTTCGGTTACCGCCGCCCGGACGGGACATTCTTCGTCTGGTTGAAAGTCGGCAACGGCGAGCAAGCGACGCGGCGCCTATGGAGCGAAGCGGCGTTGCGCGTCATGCCGGGCGCCTACCTCAGCTTCGGCGACGGCGACGACAATCCCGGCGCACCATACATCCGCGTCGCGCTGGTGGACGACCTCGCTACCACAACAGACGCACTCACGCGCATCAGCGAAACATTAGAAAAGCCGCATTGACATGATGCACCATATGCAACCGCCCCGTGCCGCCCAAGGGGGCTGGGTTCCCGCCGGCCTGCGCCGCTTCGTGCGCAACCGCACGCTGGAGACGGCGGGCGTCGCACTTGCAACCGCCGCGGTCTTGCTCGGCCTTGCGCTGGTGACGTACCACTCGGCAGATCCATCGTGGAACAACGCGGTGGCCGCGCCGCCGCGCAACCTCATCGGTATGCCCGGGGCGTACTTCTCCGACCTGCTGCTGCAGACCCTCGGCCTTGCTGGCGCGCTGGTGCCGTTGATGATGCTGGCGTGGGCCTGGCGCATGTTCGGCCACCAGGGTCTGCCGCGCCTGTGGCTCAAGCTCACCTTGGCACCCTTCTCGCTGCTGTTCGCCTCCGCGGTCTTTGCGGCGCTTCCGGCTCCCGCGTTTTGGCCGATCCAGTCCGGACTGGGCGGCGTACTCGGGGACGCGGTTCGCAACGTCGCGCGCAATGCCGGCGCCACGGTGCTGCCGATGGTGCCGCCCGCCGTGTGGGATGGCGTCGTCGCGTTGCTGGCGCTGCTGGTGCTGATCGTCAGCCTGGGCTTGCGCCGCAACGAGTGGCAGGGCATGGGCAGCGGCGCCTGGGGTGCCGCTCAGTCCGGTGCGCGCAATGTCGCACGCGGCATGAACGGTATTGCCACTTTCGGCCGCCAGGCCTTGCCCGCTCCGGCTCATGCCGCACCGGGCCCGTTGCTGCGGCCGGAGCCGCGTCTGGCGGGAGGTCGTCCGGAACCCAAGCTGCGCGCCGAACGCCCTGAGCGTGCCGAGCGCGCGCCGCGCATCGCCATCGAGCCGCGCATCAAGCAGCAGCCGGATGAGACCGAGCGCGTCAAGCAGCGCCCTCCGGCACTGAAGACGGGCAAGCGTGCCAAGGCCGAGGCGGAGCCTGCGCTCGACCTCGGGGAAAACGACGGGTTCCAGTTGCCGCCGCTCTCGTTGCTGCAAGCGCCGCCAACGGCTTCGCAGCGGCCGACCTTCAACAAGCTCGCACTGGAGCAGAACGCGCGTCTGCTAGAAACGGTGCTCGGCGAGTTCGGCGTGCACGGCACCATCGCCGAGGTAAACCCCGGGCCTGTGGTGACGCGTTACGACCTCGACCCGCAGCCTGGCACCAAGACCTCGCGCGTGATTGGCCTCGCGGATGATATTGCCCGCTCTATGAGCGCCATGTCGGCGCGGGTCGCGGTCATCCCCGGCCGCAACTTGATCGGCATCGAACTGCCCAACGCCGACCGCGAAACCGTTCTGCTGCGCGAATTGCTTTCGACGCCGGAATACGAGAACACCGCCGGCCGCCTCACCTTGGCGCTCGGCAAGAACATCGCCGGCGAGCCGGTAGTGGCCGACCTCGCGCGCATGCCGCACTTGCTGATCGCCGGCACCACCGGCTCCGGCAAGTCGGTGGCGGTGAACACCATGATCCTGTCGTTGCTCTACCGGCTGACGCCGCAGCAATGCCGCCTGATCATGATCGATCCCAAAATGTTGGAGCTATCCACCTACGACGGCATCCCGCACTTGCTCACGCCGGTTGTCACCGAGCCAGGCAAGGCGGTGGTGGCGCTGAAATGGGTCGTGCGCGAGATGCAGTCGCGCTACCGCTCCATGTCGCGCCTCGGTGTGCGCAACGTCGCCGGTTACAACCAGCGCGTCGCCGAGGCGGTGGAGACCGGCGAGAAGCCGAAGCGCACCGTGCAGACGGGCTACGACGCCGCCACGGGCGAGCCCATCTACGAGGAGCAGGAACTCACCTTGGAGCCGATGCCGTTCATCGTCGTAGTTGTCGACGAGATGGCCGACTTGATGATGGTCGCCGGCAAGGACGTCGAGGCCGCGATCCAGCGCCTGTCGCAGATGGCGCGCGCCGCCGGCATCCACCTGATCATGGCGACGCAGCGCCCCTCCGTCGACGTGATCACCGGCACTATCAAGGCGAACTTCCCGACGCGCATCTCGTTCCAGGTGACGTCGAAGATCGACAGCCGCACCATCTTGAACGAGCAGGGTGCCGAACAGCTGTTGGGTCAAGGCGACATGCTGTTCATGGAGGCAGGCGGCCGTATCCAGCGTGTGCACGGCCCATTCGTGTCGGAGAACGAAGTCGAGCGCGTCGTGACCGCGTTGAAAAGGCAGGGCACGCCCAAGTATCTCGATGAAGTTACCGCCGAGCCCGAGGCGGAAGGTGGCTTCGACGGCGCCGGTGGGGGTGAAGGCGGTGGCGGTGGCGACGAGCTGTACCAAGAAGCGGTGGCGATTGTGGTGCGCGAGCAACGCGCATCCACCAGCTTCGTCCAGCGCCACTTGCAGATCGGCTATAACCGCGCGGCGCGCCTCATCGAGCGCATGGAGACCGAGGGCATCGTCAGCTCGCCAGATCGCGTGGGCAAGCGCGAGGTGTTGTCGGGCAGCGGCGTGGGCTGACGCGGCTGCAATGACGGTGCGTTGATCGCCTACGGCGAAATGCCTGCTGTTCTCAAGTGGCACGCGTGCCAGAGTCCCACACCATGAGAGCCCTGTTCGCCACCATCCTCTTCCTGATGCTGGCCCTCCCCGCCACCGCCCAGCAGTTGTCGGCGGAGGACATCGCCGACGTCGTGCGCGTTGAGGAGTACTTCAACGCAATCACGACGCTCAAGGCGCGTTTCACCCAAGTGGGGCCACGCGGCGAGATTGCCGAGGGCTGGTTCTACTTGAATCGCCCCAATCGCCTGCGCTTCGAATACGACCCGCCGGTGCCGATCATGGTCGTCGCCGACGGCCTGCGCCTCATCTACTACGACAAGGAACTGGAGCAGGAGAACGCGTGGCCGGTGGCGAACACTCCGCTTGGCCCGATCTTGGGTAAGACGGTGGCGCTGCAGAAGATGGTGCGGCGGGCGGAACGCGAGCCCGGCAGTGTGCGCATCACCTTGGTCGATCCGGTGCGCGCCGACGAAGGCTCCTTGACGCTGGTGTTCACCGATCAGCCGCTTGAGTTGCGCCAATGGACCGTCGTAGATGCCGCCGGCCTTAGCACCGT
>CAIVPW010000281.1 GCA_903907895.1 uncultured Alphaproteobacteria bacterium | reverse complement strand
GGCGTGCCGCCGGAGTTCAATTTCGACGGCACCGAAAACGTGGAAGAGTTGTACGTCGATTGGCCGCTGCCGGAGCGCAAGGTTCAGGCGGGCCTGACCACTTACGTCTATCACAACGATGTGTTGCTGCCGGTGACGGTGTATCCGGCTGAGCGCGCGAAGCCGGTCAAGATGCGCCTGCACATCCTCTACGCGGCGTGCCGCGAGGTGTGCGTGCTCGAAGAAGCGGCGCTCACCATCGATGCCGCGCTCGACAAGACCGACACCAACCTCACGGCATTGTTCGAGCAGAACCGCTTCCGCATGCCGTCTCTCGACAACCGCCCCGAACTCGCCATAGAGCGGGTGACCGAAGGGGCAGAGGGCAATCGCCGCTTGCTCGAGGTTACGGCGCGTGCCGACACGGTGTGGGAGGGGGCCGACGTCATCCTGGAGGCCGAGGATGGCTTCCAGTTCAAGCCAGCCGTCGTCACGCCGAGCATGCAGGGGCGGCGCATCACGTTGCGCGTGGAGTACACCCACCCCGCCGGCAAGCGCCTTAAGGAAGGGGACGAGGTCCTGGTGACGGTGTTCGACAAGAAGCGCGCCATCGAACGCACCATGCTGGTGTTGCCCCCGCAGTAGCCGCCGCAGCAAGCGGCGGCTGGACCGCGCCGCGCGATGCCGCTATTGGGATGCCCCGCGGCATTTCGTGCGCCACGGCATCCAGCGGAGCGGCAACAATGATCAAGGTCGGCGACAAGATCCCAGCCGGACGCGTGCAGAAGATCTCTTCGCAAGGCGCCGGCGTGATCACCAGCGACGAGTTGTTCAACGGCAAGAAAGTAGTGGTGTTCGGCGTGCCGGGCGCCTTCACGCCTGTCTGCTCCGAGAAGCACGTCCCCGGCTTCCTGGTCATGAGCGACAAGTTCAAGGCCAAGGGTGTCGACACCATCGCCTGCCTGTCGGTCAACGACATCCACGTCATGAACGCGTGGGCCAAGGAACAGCACGTTGGTGACGTGATTCTTATGCTGGCCGACGGTACCGGCAAATTTACCAAGTCCATCGGCATGGACATCGATCACGAAGCCCTTGGGTTGCGCTCCAAGCGGTTCGCCATGGTGGTCGACAACGGCGTCGTGCAGTCCGTTGCAGTCGAGCCGAACACCAGCGCGCATTCGGTCTCCTCGGCCGAGGAGATGCTGAAGCAGGTCTAACGCCCAGACCGGCCGCTCCAGCCGGAATGCGATCGATTGGGGGCGCGCCTGTTCTTCGCGCGCGCCTCGCCAGCAGCCTCGCCGTTAGCGTCGGCGGCTTAGGTTGTACTCGTATTCGCGCTCACTCACGCGCAGGCCGACAAGAATCTCGAACGCAACTGCGCGCTGGCCTTCCGCCAGCGGCAAGGTCTCCTCGACGCGCTCGGTCACGGTAACGGCGGGCACACCGGCGTCCAGCCGCGGGCGACTGACAAAATCGTGGCGCGCCAGAATGGCGCCGCTCGCGTCCAATACGGCGACGAAGTAGGGGATGGCGTAGGTCTCGCCAGTGGCGGTGTTACGGCGCTCCACCAGGATCGAGAACTCGAGGCTGGAGACCGAGCGAATCCGGTTGAGGCTGCAGGGGGCCTTCAGGTCCGCGAGCTGGATCTCGAGAACGGCGTTCGCAGGGGCTTCCGTCGCGTTGGCCCCAAACCCCGTGGCACGTTCGGTGCCGGCCAGGAAAAGGGCTCTGGGGCAGGTCAGCGTATTGCCTGCCTGCATCCTCCCCCCGGCGCAGGCACCCAGTGCCAATAGGCCGGTGGCCAAGGCCAAGATGGTCAAAGTGCGGGAGCGAAATTTCGCGACGTGCAGCAAGGTTACAGCCCGCTTGTAGGATGCGATGAAAGGGCGCGGGCCTTGGCCCCGGTCGCCCGCTTCGTCTAGAGTGCGGGCCTTCCGCCGCGGGGCGAAAGACTAAGCCCGGCAGCCCTGCGCGGCAACCGAAACAAGGCCCCCTTTCGCCGTCGAGCCGGCCATCCAGGACCCATGGCGAAACCGCCCCTCCGCATTCTCCTGGCCAGTCCGCGCGGTTTCTGCGCGGGCGTCGACCGCGCCATCCAGATCGTCGAAGTTGCGCTGCGCAAATACGGCGCGCCGGTCTATGTGCGCCACGAGATCGTTCACAACCGCACGGTGGTCGAGGACCTGCAAGAGCAGGGCGCCATATTCGTTGACGAGCTTGACCAGGTGCCGCAAGGCGCTCCGGTCGTGTTCTCCGCCCACGGAGTGCCCAAGGCCGTTCCTGCCGATGCAAAGGAGCGAAAGCTGATCGCGGTCGACGCGACGTGCCCGCTGGTCAGCAAGGTGCACCGCGAAGCAGAGCGGCATTGGCAGGCTGGGCGCGAGGTCGTGCTGATCGGCCACGCCGGCCACCCCGAAGTGATCGGTACCCTCGGCCAGTTACCCGAGGGCGCCATCCATCTGATCGAGGACGTCGGCGACGCCGAGACGTTCGTGCCGCGCGATGCCGGCAGGCTCGCGTATTCGACGCAGACGACGTTGTCGGTCGAGGAGACGGTGCAGATCGTCGCCGTGTTGCGCCGCCGCTTTCCGCAAATCGCCGGCCCCCACCGCGAAGACATCTGCTACGCCACCACCAACCGGCAGCAGGCCGTGAAGCAGATCGCGCCGCAGTGCGACGCCATGGTGGTGCTCGGCGCGCCGAACTCCTCGAATTCCGTGCGCTTGGTCGAGGTTGCCAAGACTTCCGGCTGTGCCAACGCCGTGCTCGTGCAGCGTGCGCGCGAAATGGACTGGAGCAAGCTCGAGGCGCTGCGGACGGTCGGTATTACTGCCGGCGCATCGGCCCCCGAACGCATCGTGCAGGAAGTCATCGACGCGTTCGCGGAGCGCTATGACGTGAAGATCGAAGAGGTCGTCACCACCACCGAGGACATTCGGTTCCGGCTCCCGCGCGTTCTGGAAGACGCGTAGACCGCCATGGCTGTCTACACGGAACTGACGGAGCGGCAGCTCGCCGCTTTGCTCGCGGAATACGACCTCGGCCAGGTGCAGGCGCTCGATCCGATCAAGGAAGGCGTCGAGAACTCCAACTACCGCCTGCGCACTTCGGTCGGCACCTACATTCTGACCATCTACGAGAAGCGCGTGCGGCGCGATGATCTGCCGTTCTTCTTGGGATTGATGGAGCACCTGGCCGCGCACGGCATCCCGTGCCCGACGCCGATCAAGGCGCGCGACGGCAAAGCCTTGCGGGAGGTCGCCGGGAAGGCGGCCGCTATCGTCACGTTCCTAAAGGGCCGGTCGGTCCGCGCTGTGCGCGCCGAGCATTGCGAGGGAGTGGGAGCCGGCATGGCGCGCATGCATCGCGCCTGCTCCACGTTCAAGATAGAGCGGCCGAACGATCTGACGCTTGCAGGCTGGCGCAAGCTGTTCGACCAGTGCAAGCAGCAGGCAGACAAGGTCGCCCGGGGTCTCGCCGACGAAATCAGCGCCGAACTCGACCACCTTGAAGCGCATTGGCCCAAGGGGCTGCCGGCCGGCGTCATCCACGCCGACATGTTCCCCGACAACGTGTTCTTCGAGCGCGATCGGCTGTCCGGCATCATCGACTTCTATTTCGCCTGCAACGACGCCTTCGCCTACGACCTCGCGATTTGCCTGAATGCGTGGTGTTTCGAGGCCGACATGTCGTTCAACATCACCAAGGCGAAGTCGCTGGTCGGCGGCTACCGCGGCGTTCGCGCCTGCACGCAGGAGGAAATCGCCGCGATGCCGACCTTGGCGCGCGGCGCTGCCCTGCGCTTCCTGCTAACCCGCCTCTACGACTGGCTGCACCGCGTCGAGGGCGCGCTGGTGAAGCCGAAGAATCCGCTCGAGTACCTCGCGCGCTCGCGCTTTCACCGCAGTGTCGAAGGCCCCCGCGCCTACGGGTTGAGCTGATGCGGCCTGCCAAGGCGGCCGCCGTCGCGGACGGCGACTTCGTCGATGCGTTCACCGACGGCGCCTGTCTCGGCAATCCTGGCCCGGGCGGCTGGGGCGTGATTCTGCGCTGGAAAGGGCAGGAGAAAGAGCTCTCCGGCGGGGAAAAGCTCACCACCAACAACCGCATGGAGATGATGGCGGCGATCCAGGCGCTGCTGGCCCTCGCGCGTCCGTCGGACGTGCGCCTCTACACGGACTCCCAGTACGTGAAGAAGGGCATCACGGAGTGGATCCACTCCTGGAAGAAGAACGGCTGGCGCACCTCGGGCAAGGAGCCGGTGAAGAATGTCGACCTTTGGCGTGAGCTGGACGCCCTGGTCGCCACGCACCGGGTAGCCTGGCACTGGGTCAAAGGCCACTCGGGGCACCCCGAAAACGAGCGCGCCGACCAGCTTTCGGTACTGGCCGCCAAGGCCCAGCAGTCCGGCCGGCTGCCGACTTCTTAGTCCCGTCCGGCGGGAGCCGGGTTTGGTTGACTCAAAGGGTTCGGTAGCTAAGATGCCCGCCATCGCAAAGGCGGGGGAACTGCCTGCGCGACCATACTTCCGCCCCTGCGGGAGAGACCGGTTTCCTTGGGCTTTTGGGGATTCCGGCGCCGAAGGAGCAACCGCCCCGGAAACTCTCAGGCAAACGGGACCGCAGGGATCGCGAACTCTGGAAAGCGGGTGGTGGGTCTTGGGAACCATCGCCCCACCGACGGAGTAAGCCGGCGCCCAAGTCCTCGATTTGGTTCCGGTGAATCTCTCAGGTCCTAGGACAGAGGGGGCGCGGGCCGCAAGCATTGCGGCAGCGAACCTCTGCGGGGACTTTCTTGGGCAGCACAGCCGCCGACACCCACACCGACCTGCGTAAGACTCCGTTGCACGCGCTGCACGTCGAGCTTGGCGCACGCATGGTCCCCTTCGCCGGATACGACATGCCGGTGCAGTACCCGACCGGCATCCTCACCGAGCACAACCAGACGCGCGCCCAGGCAGGGCTGTTCGACGTGTCGCACATGGGCCAGGCGCGCCTGTGGGGCGAAGGCGCCGATAAGGCGCTCGAGAAGCTGGTGCCGGGCAACCTCACCGGCCTCGCCGAGGGCAAGATCCGCTACACCATGTTCACCAACGAGCGTGGCGGCGTGATGGACGATCTCACCATCGGCCGCGCCAAGGATCACCTTTCCATCGTCGTCAACGCGGCCTGCAAGGACGCGGACTACGAGCACATGCAGCGCAACCTGCCGAAGGGACTGCGCCTCGAAATCCTCGACCGCGCGCTCATCGCACTGCAGGGCCCCTTCGCGGCCAAGGCATTGGCGCGGATGAGCCCCGATGTCGATCGCATGAGCTTCATGTCGTTCGCGCCCATGAACATTGCCGGTTTCGACGTGGGCGTCGCCCGCTGCGGCTACACGGGCGAGGACGGCTTCGAGATTTCCGTCCACAACGACGACGCCGACGAATTCGCCCGCCTGCTGCTCGCCGAGCCGGAAGTGAAGCCGATCGGCCTGGGTGCCCGTGATTCGCTGCGTCTCGAAGCTGGTCTGTGCCTGTACGGCCACGACCTGGATACCGAGACAACGCCGGCCGAAGGCGATTTGGGTTGGACCATCGCCAAGCGCCGCCGCGAAGAGGGCGGCTTCCCCGGCGACAAGATCATTCTCAAGCAGCTGGCCGAAGGCCCAAAGCGGATCCGCGTCGGCATCAAGCCGGAAGGCCGTGCGCCGGCGCGCGAGAACACCGTGATCCTCGACGTCGCGGGCAAGGAGATCGGCAAGATCACCTCCGGCGGCTTCGGCCCCACGGTGAACGGCCCGGTCGCCATGGGCTACGTCACGCGCGAGAACGCCGCCATCGGCACGCCGCTTGGCCTCGTCGTGCGCGGTAGCACGCTCGCCGCCAAAGTGGCGCCGCTGCCGTTCGCCCCGCACCGGTACAAGAAGTAATTCGAAGCGAAGGAGACAATCTGTGGCTGAACGCCGTTACACCAAGGACCACGAGTGGATCGAGCTCAATGGCTCGGTCGGCACCGTTGGCATCACCAACTACGCGCAGGAACAGCTGGGCGACGTCGTGTTCGTCGAGTTGCCCGCGAGCGGCAAGAAGCTGACCAAGGGCGGCGAGGCTGCCGTCGTCGAGTCGGTCAAGGCCGCAAGCGAGGTCTACTCGCCCGTCGCCGGCGAAGTCGTCGAGACCAACGGCGCCATCGCCAAGGACCCGTCGCTGGTCAACCGCGAAGCGGAGACCAACGGCTGGTTCATCAAGGTGAAGCTCGCCGACATCAAGGAATTCCAGGCGCTGATGGACAGCGCCTCCTACCAGAAGTTCGTGGAAGGACTGCACTAGAATGCGCTACCTGCCGCTCGAGCCCGCCGATCGCGCCCAGATGCTGGGCGTTGTCGGCGCGAAATCGGTCGACGAGCTGTTTCGCGACATTCCGGCCAAGGCCCGCGTGAATGGGTTGCTGGATCTGCCGCCGCACGCCGGTGAATTGCAGGTCGAGCGCGCCTTGGGCGCCATGGCCGGCAAGAATCGCGCGGCGGGCGCGGGCCCAAGCTTCCTCGGCGCCGGCTCCTACCGTCACCACATCCCGGCGGCGGTCGATCACCTGATCCAGCGCTCCGAGTTCCTGACCTCGTACACGCCGTATCAGCCAGAGGTCGCGCAGGGCACGCTGCAGTTCCTGTTCGAATTCCAGACCCAGGTCGCAATGCTGTCCGGCATGGAGATCGCCAACGCCTCCATGTACGAGGGCGGCTCCTCGTGCGCCGAGGCGGTGTTGATGGCCGGGCGCGTGACCGGCCGCCCCAAGGCGATCCTGTCGGGCTCGCTGCACCCGCACTACCGCGACACCGTGCGTACGTTCACGCAGTTCTCGCCGATCACGGTCGAGTACAGCGAGCCGAACGTAGACGGCAAAGAAGACCTGTCTTCGCGTCTCGGCCCCGACGTCGCGTGTGTCGTCGTCCAGACGCCGGACTTCTTCGGCAACCTGCACGATTACACCCAGCTCGGCGCTGCCTGCCGCGCGGCCGGTGCGCTTCTCGTCATCGTGGTAACCGAAGTCGTCTCGCTCGGCGCGCTGAAGTCGCCGGGCCAGATGGGCGCCGACATCTTCGCCGGCGAAGGCCAGAGCCTCGGCGTCGGCCTGAACTTCGGTGGTCCGTACGTCGGCCTGTTCGCCACGAAGAAGCAGTACCTGCGTCAGATGCCGGGCCGGCTGTGCGGCGAGACCCGCGATGCCGACGGCCGCCGCAGCTACGTGCTGACGTTGTCCACCCGCGAACAGCACATCCGCCGCGAGAAGGCGACGTCCAACATCTGCACCAATTCGGGCCTGTGCGCGCTTGCGTTCGGCATCCACGTCTCGCTCCTGGGCGAAGTGGGCATCCGCCGCCTG
>CAIVPW010000280.1 GCA_903907895.1 uncultured Alphaproteobacteria bacterium | reverse complement strand
GGCACGTTGAAGGTGATGCGCACGGGGGCCATGCGCGTGATGGTGACAAGCGGCGTCGCCTCGTTGGCGCGCACGAGCGCGCCCGGCGTCGTGCTTACCACGCCGACGCGGCCGGCGATCGGCGCGGTGATGGTTGTGTATCCGAGCTGGATCTGGTCGGCCTGCAGGATGGCCTTGTCCGCCTGCAGATTGGCCTGGGCCACCGCAAGGTTGGTCTTGGCCTGGTCGAGCTGCGTGCGCGTCGCGACGTTCTGGTCGGCCAGCGCCTGCAGGCGGGCAACGTCGTTGGTGAGCTGATTGACCGTCGCCTGGTCGCGATCGTGCGCCGCGCGATGCTGAGCAATGGTGGCCTGGATGGCAGCGTCGTCGAGCTGAAACAGCACGTCGCCCTGCTTGACCATCTGTCCATCGGCGATGGACTGCTTCAACACATAGCCATCGACGCGCGTGCGCACCGCGGCAGTGGCGGAGGCTTCCACCCAGCCCACGGCGGAAACCACGATGGGCATATCGCGAGATTCCGCGAGCACGGTGATGACTGCCGCAGGCTGACGCGGCGCGCGCGCTCCTGGGCCGCCAGGCGCGCCCGGCGGACCGCCTGGGCCCGCGCCTGGGCCGCTTGCAGCCTGCTGACCGGCAACTGGCGCCGGCGTCCCCCCGGCGGGCGCCGTGGTAGCCGTGCCAGGCCCGGCCATGGCCAGGAGCGTGTCCTTATTGCGGTATAGGAGGGCGCCCGCCGCAACCAGGGCAGCCAGCACCAGCAGCGAAACCAACCGTCGCATCACGTTCCCCGGCGCAGATTCGGCCACAAGCAGTTGTTCGCCCCCAGCCGCGCTCTGGGTAGCCCGCCAAAATTGGCCCGAACCCTACCACGCCAGGAACGCACCACGCCGGGGCCGGATCGCAACGAATTGTTACAGACGGTTGGACCGGACCTGCCAGAACTCGCCACTTTGGGCCTCCATGGCAAACATGCGGGGCTTTGGGCCCGCGGCCCCCAGCGGACCGTGTCCCGCTAGTGTTCGTGGCGATGGTGGAGGTCGGGGAAATGCCGGTGTGCGTGCCGTAGCGGGCAGACCGGCCAGCGTGAGCGGATCCAGCTGGGCAAGCAGAACCTTGGACAGCGGTGTGCTGGCGTCGAATAGCGCCGCCGCTGTCAACGCAAGGAGCACTCCACCTGACATCTGCACGGCCGGTACCGCCGCGCGTATCGGCTGGTTCGACCGCGCCCTACTGGGCTCCGTAGTCGCGCCAGACCTCGCACATGCGCTTGAAGTCGTCGAAGTAAGTGCTGCACCAGTCCCAGTTCATCAGTTTGCCCTGGTAGGCATCCTGGATGTAGTCCACGACGGCCTCGATCTGCGCGTGCGTGAGATTCCATCCTGTGCGGAGCGGCCGTTGGTCGGCGGGAATATCGGCAGCAAGCTTGCCCCAGCACGGGTAAGCGGGGGTCCAGGCATCGGGCCGGTACTGCGGCATGACGTTGACGCCGTTGCTCGCCACGCTGCCGCAGGACACCATGTGGATCATCTCGTCTCGGGTCATCTTGCTCAGAGAGAGCGACGGTCCGCCTGCATCGAAGTCCACCGCGTAGATGTGGTCATGTGCGCGGCCGGTGCCGTTCCAGCCGTGGCATGCACTGCAATCACCCGGCGGGTTCTTGAAGATCTGCTGGCCGGCCAGCAGGTACGTCTGACGGTCCATCTCCTTCAGATCTTGCCCGGATGCAGAAAGAACGGGTGTCATGCAGAGGGCCAGCGCCACCAAGAGCAACTTCGTGGTGCGATTCATCTTGGATTCCCTTTAGTCGCCGCATGCGGTGAAGTTCGTATCTTCGCAGCGGCGCACCAATGCGCGCGCGACGACAAGTTGATCGGGTGGCAATCGAGCGGCGAGCACATCTCTCGACGTCAGTGCTGCAATTCCTGACCACAGCATTCCGTTGAGGGAGATATTCGCGGACACGGCAAACCAGACGTAAGCCCGAACACTGTCCTGCGGGACGCCGTTGCCGCCCTCGTACAGCTTGGCCAAGTTGAACTGCGCGTCCGGATGCCCCTGGGCCGCCGCCCGGCGGTAGAACCGCACGGCAGCCGTGTAGTCGCGCGCCGCACCTTGCCCGTTCTCGTACATACTGCCCAAGTTGTATTGGGCATCGGCGTTGCCGGCCTCGGCGAGCGGTTCCCAATGTCTGATTGCCGTCGCGTAGTCGGCCCGCACGAATGCCGCAAGGCCGTCATCGAACGCGGCGGCGCACGCGACTGTCGTGAACAGCGTACACAGCATAGCTTTTGCTGCGAATCTGACCGTTCGGGCCGCTCGAGTCGGAGTGCGTCTCCAAGCGACTGACATCACGGCCTCCAAAGAAACCTTATGCCGACAGCCCTACATATAACTTACGTAGTTGCTGCGGGCGGGACGCTATTGCGCCACCTGCGCGCCGATGCTCGGCGCATATCGCCACGATTCGGCTGAACGAACCTCCGCAACAGGCGCGAACTACGCAGTGCCGGCACTCGGTCGAGCACACGGACAGTTCGGTCTCCCAAAGCCGTTCTCGTTGTACGATCGCCCAGACGCCCAACAATCTCCGCTCCTAGGCGTTGGAGGCCGCATGAAGCCCTGGCTATGTACTCTCGTCGCCTTGCAGTTGCTCGTTGCGTCCGCCGCGGCCGCGGCCCCGGCGCTCAAGAAGGTCGCGGAGCTTGATCTGCCCGGACCGCTGGGCGAACGGTTCGACT
>CAIVPW010000279.1 GCA_903907895.1 uncultured Alphaproteobacteria bacterium | reverse complement strand
TGGCCGAGATGGCCGAGGCCCTTCTGCTGCCGATTACCGCGCACCCCTCCCAGGCGGATGACGTGGCGGAGGGGCTTGCGGCCATGCGGACCGGCGACTTCACCGGCGCCTCCACGGCCTGAGCCACGGCCTGAGCCACGGGGCGCCCACCGGGCCGCCCCAGAACGCACCGCCGTCCTGACGCCCGCCGCGCCTTCGTGGCGCGGGCCGTTCCGCACTCCGCCCTGCACCGCCCGAGCCTCGCGTAAGGGAAACGCGGTGCCGTTTCCGGGTGCGGCGGAAAGACATCATCAGAGCAAAATCCTTACCGCCTCGGGCCTAGTCCCCAGTTCGGCGCTAGCGGCCGCTTGCTAGCGTTCGTTGCCGCCCACGCTGCGTGGGCGGCGCCTGCGCAACGCAGCGCGATGCACCCCCCGAGGAGATAGCTCGTTTGAACGCATCGCTGTTGGCTGAGCGCAATGAAATCGTACTTGGGCTCCGCGGTATGGGTAAGCCGTGCCCGGGCGACGCGAAGCATCGGAGGCACAAACCACAATGCTCACGGCAAGCAAACGTACTCTCGCAACCGGCGGAGCAATGGACGCGTTCTCGGACACGACGGATGAACTGGTGGCGACTCGCGAGTCCGATGAAAAGACCGCGGCAGAAGACGATGTGCGCAACAAGGTGCGCGTCTACATCCTCGACTCGATCCTGCTCGGAACCAGCGAAAAGCTCGACGACGGTGCCTCGTTGCTCGACGCCGGCATCCTCGACTCGACCGGCACGATGGAACTCGTCGCCTACCTGGAGGACGCATTCGGCCTGACGGTTTTCGACCAGGACATCGTTGCCGACAACCTCGATTCGATCGATCGCATCTGTGCGTTCATCCAGCGCGCCGGGAAGACGGCACAGCAGTAGCGCCCATCAGCGCAACCCGACGACGGAGTTCTCGGACAGTGTGTGGTATCGCCGGCGTACTTGCGGCCCCCGACGGGGCTCCTCCTGACATGGAGGAGTTGCGGCGCATGGTGGCGATGCTTGCGCACCGCGGACCCGACGGGCACGGATTCTACCGCGACAGCCGCGCGGGGCTCGCACACGCCCGACTGAGCCTCATCGACCTCGCGGGCGGCTTCCAGCCGATCCACAATCACGACCGCTCCCTGTGGCTCACCTTCAACGGTGAGATCTTCAACTACAAGGAACTGCGGGCCGAACTCGCGGCACTTGGCCATCGCTTTTATACCCAAGGCGACGGCGAGGTGATCGTCCACGCCTTCGAGCGCTACGGCGCCAACGCGTGGCGGATGCTCAACGGCCAGTTCGCGTTTGCGCTGTGGGATACGCGGGCGCGTTGCCTGTGGCTGGTGCGGGACCGCATGGGCGTACTGCCGCTGCACTACTCCGTTGCAGGCAACCATCTGGTGTTCGCGTCCGAGGCGAAGGCGATCTTTGCCGGCGGCCGCGTGCGACGCGACCTCGATCCGCGCGGCATCGCCGAAGCATTCACCCTGTGGTCAACCATCGCGCCCCGCACGGCATTCCGTGACGTGCGCTCGGTTCGCCCCGCCACCGCGCTCTGCATCGACGGCAACCTGCGCCTGACCGAGCAGCGCTACTGGGAGCCCGATCCTCATGCCGCCGGCCGCGAGACGACGGAACAGGCGGCCGAGCAACTGCACGAGCACCTGTTGCGTTCCGTCCGGCTGCGCTTGCGCGCCGACGTCCCCGTAGGTTCCTACGTCAGCGGTGGTCTCGATTCGTCCGTGCTGTCGGCCTATGCAAAGAACGAGGTCGGGCCGTCGCTCGAGACGTTCGGCATCCGTTTCGCAGATCCGCGTTACGACGAGACAGCCGAGCAGCGCCAAGTCGCCGGACATCTGGGCACGCGCCACCACGAAATCCTCTGCGACGGCGCGGCCATCCGGGGCGCCATGGCGGATGTGGTGTGGCACTGCGAGGCACCGCTGCTGCGCACCTCGCCCATCCCGATGTTCCTGCTGTCGAAGCTGGTGCGCGACAACGGCACCAAAACGGTGTTGTCGGGCGAGGGCGCCGACGAGTTGTTCGCCGGCTACACCATCTTCAAGGAAGACCAGATCCGTCGCTTCATCGGCCGCCAGCCGGATTCGGCGGTGCGGCCGGCGCTGCTCAGCCGCATCCATCACTATGTGGGCGATGCGCGCGCCCGCGCGACACCGTTCTGGCGCGACTTCTTCCGCCGCAACGTCGACGACCCGGCGCACCCGTTCCACTCGCACCTGATCCGGTGGCAGAACAACGCCTGGACGTTGCGCCTGCTGGCGCCGGAGGTGCAGCAGGCGGCCGACCTTGCCGCGACCATGGAGCGGCTCGAGAGCAACCTGCCGGCCGGCTGGCAGAACTGGGATTCGCTGCTGCGTGCGCAGCTCACCGAGATCCACGGCTTCATGTCGTCGTACCTTCTTGCAAGCCAAGGCGACCGTGTTGCGATGGCTCACGGGGTGGAGGTGCGCTACCCGTTCCTAGATCCCGACGTCATCGACTTCGCCATGACCCTTCCGCGACGGCACAAGCTGCTCGGATCGCGCGATAAGATCGTGCTGCGCCGCCTGGCCGCGCGCCTGCTGCCGCCGGCGATGGCAGGACGCAAGAAGAAGCCATTCCGCGCGCCGATCGCGCCCGTTCTGTTCGGCACAGAAGCCCGGGGCGTGTTCGATCACATCCTCGCCGCGGGCGGTGACGGCCTCGTGGACGATGCCGCCGTCGGCAGGCTGATCACCAAGGTGCGGCTGCACGACGGCCGCGCCGCGGGCGAGCGCGAGGAAATGGGTCTGATCGGCGTGCTGACGCTGCGCATGCTGGCGCAGCAGTACGGCCCCGAGTTCGATGCCCGCGCCGAAGCTGCCCGCCGCCGGTTGGAGCAGTCCCAAGTCCATGTGTTGGAAGACCGCGTCGGCGAAGGCGTCCGTGCCGCCGTCGGCGTGATTTGAGCTAGCAAAAGGAATCATGTTCGTGACCGTTTTGTACGCAGTCTCGCGCGATGCGCGCACCAAGCCGTTCGGTCCCCATGTGCTCGACATCGACTACGGTGCAGAAGAACGGCGCATCGAGACGTTCCTCAGCCAGTCGGTAGCGCGCGGCCTGAACCGCCGCGGCGTCGTGGTCGGCGTCAGCGGCGGGATCGATTCGTCGGTTTGCGTCGCACTAGCCACTCGCGCCCTTGGCGCCAGCCGCGTCTTCGCGCTGCTGATGCCGGAGAAGGAGGGCTCGGACGACGCCATGGAGCGCGCCAAGCGCCTGTGCGAGCGCCTTGGCGTGACCTACGCCATCGAGGACATCGGCCCGACGCTGGCGGCAAGCGGCGCTTACGCCCGCCGGGACGCCGCGATCCGCCAGATGCTGCCGGACTTCGGTCCCGGCTGGCGCCATAAGATCGTCATCAGCGGTATGTTCGATCGCGCCCGCATCCCCCATTTCCACCTCGTTGCCGAGGCGCCGGATGGGATACGCCACACGATGCGCATGCCGACCGACATCTATCTGCAGGTCGTCGCGGCGACGAACTACAAGCAGCGCATCCGCAAGATGACGGAGTACTACCACGCGGAGCGCCTGAACTACGCGGTGATCGGGACGCCAAACAAGCTGGAATACGATCTCGGCTTTTTCGTGCGCGGCGGCGATGGTCTGGCGGACGTGAAGCCGATTGCGCACCTGTACAAGTCGCAGGTGTACGCAATGGCCGCCCACCTCGGCGTGCCCGAGGAAATCCGCCGCCAGCCGCCGTCCACTGACACGTACACGCTGCCGCAAAGCCAGGAAGAGTTCTACTTCGCGCTGCCGTACCCGCAGGCGGACTTGCTGCTCTACGCGATGAACAACGGGGTGCCGGCGGAATCGATCGCTCCGGCGCTTGGTTTGGACCTCGAGCAGGTCGCCACGGCGCGCGCCGACTTCGCCGCCAAGAAGAAGGCCGCACACCGTATCCTGCGCGACGCGATCCTCATCACCGATTCCGAGGTTGGCGCAGAGAGCCCGCAAGCCGACGCCGTGCAATGATCCACGACTCCGACCGCCGCCCGTCGCTCGACGACGAGGTGAGGAACGTTGTTGCCCTGTGCCAGGAGGTGCAGGCGACGGAATATGCGGACCTGCCGCTGCGGATGCCCGAGGTGCGGCGCACCCCAGCGGAGTGGTTCCGGATCGTGCGGCGCATCCCAAACGATCGCGCCGGCATGCGCACGCTGCGCCGTCTGCGGCGCATCTCGATCGAGGCCGGTGCACTGCCGGGCGCGCTCGAGCACTACGCCCTCCTGGGAGCCATGCAGGCCGCCGTCGTGCAGGTGCCGGCGCTGCCGGTCGATCCGTCCGTCAAACTCCAGTTCTGCAAGATCTTTGCACTGGCGGCCCAGCCGCCCCAGCCCCTGCGGCACCTCTTGGACTGCAACGTCTGGGGCTACCACGAGATCGCACAGACCGTTGGCCTGATGCGCTTCCCGGCCGGTCAGCACCACTGGGTGATGGCCAAGGCCGCGCGCGGCGCCCTTCTGAAGCTGCGGTTGCGTTTCGCCGAAATACCCCGCGTTGCCGCAGCGGTGCTGCGCGACTACGGCGCTTTCGGTCCGGTGGCGGAAATCCACCTGAACATGTGGCGGGCAAAGCCGCAGCTGATGCTGAAGGCCGAGACCTGCCGCTCCCTGCACCGCCTGGCACGCTCGATGGAGCTGCAGCCGCACGTGCGCGGCGTCCAGGGCATCTCCTGGCTGCATTCGAAGTCCGTCGCCGACGTGTCTCCGCACCTGACGTGGGCGCGCGAGTTCTTCGTCGAGAATGGGGCGCTGGCCGCGGAAATGGAGGTGGCGCATCCCGGCATGGGCTTCTTGGTGGGCAGCGCCCAACGCCAGCGCCTGTTCCATGCCGGCCGGTTCAAGCCCCGCGTCGGGCTCCTGCTGTGGAAGCGCGACGATGTGCTGGCCTGGGCACGCCGTCATCCCGAGTTTGCGGACGACGGCGCCGCGCTCGCGCCGCCGACCGAGCCGCGTGTCGCGACCGTCGCCGCGCCGGGCCGCGCTGCGCCGACAGTCGGCATCACCGCGAAGCTGATGCCGCAACGTTTCTGGCGCGCGCCCCCAGCGGTCGAGCCCTAGCCCCCGTCTTATCCACAGTCCATCCCCGCTTCTCCCAGGAAGCGTGCTTGCGTGCGCGCACCGCGTCGTGAGCGGTGGGCGCGAAGCACTCGTTGAAAACGACCTGGGGCCCTCATAAGGTGAGCTTGCGCGAACTTCAGTTCGCAGGGGGTCATGACGCGCCACGCAGCGGCGGTCACGTCGCAGCCGTCCGGGGCGGACGGCAGCAAAGGTTCATCCATCACGCGCCTTCTGGCGCGGCTTGTGGGGCTTCTCGCAGGCCACGTTCCGGTCGCCGGGCTGATTCTGCTCGGCCTCCTGCTCGAGATGGCGTTCAACGCGCTGCTGCCGTTCTCGTTCCGCTTCATCGTCGATGACGGCCTGCTGGGGGGCAATCACACCCTCCTGGCATGGATCGTTGGCGCAGGCGCCGCGGCTGCAATCACCGTTTCGGTGGTGGGCCTGGGCCGCGACTACCTGTTCGCCCGCCTTGTCGCGCGCGTGCTGGCCGACCTGCGCCACACGATGTTCACGAAGCTCCAGCGCCTGTCGCTCGACTTCTACGGGCGCACCCGCGTCGGCGACATCCTGGGCCGCTTCTCGGGCGACCTGGCGGCGGTGGAGACGGCGCTCACCAACGCCGTACCTTGGGGCATCCTGCCGGCGCTCGACGTGGCAGCGACCACCGTCCTGCTGTTCGTGCTCGACTGGCGCCTTGCTCTGGTCGCGATGCTGGTGTGGCCGCTGTGCCTGATGGGTCCGCGCGTGTTCGCGCCGCGGGCGGTGGCGGCGAGCCTCGCTCGGCGCGAGGACGAGGGCGCGGCCCTGTCGTTGGTGCAGGAGAACACCACGTCGCAGCCCCTGGTGAAGGCGTTCAACCTGGAGCGGGCGGCGATCGCCGGCTTCCAGACGCGCAACCAGGCCCTCGGACGCAGCACGCTGCGGGTCAGCTTCTTTTCCGCCCTGGTCGAGCGCTCGGCCGGGATCGGCATCCTCCTGCTGCAGGTCCTGGTGCTGGGCGCCGGTGTCGCCATGGCGGCGAACGGCCTGATCACGGTGGGCACCCTGACCGCCTTCCAGGTGCTGTTCCTGAACCTGTCCTATTCGCTCTCCTACATGATGCAGTTCACGCCCACCCTGGTGCAGGCCGCGGGCGGCATGGCGCGCATCGACGAGATGCTGTCGGAGCGCCGGTCGATCCACGAGGCGGCCGGGCTGCGCTCGGCGCCGCGCCTTGGGGTCGGCATCCGCTTCGAGGGTGTGCAGTTCGCCTACACCGAGGACAAGCCGATCCTGCGCGGCCTCGACCTGACCCTGCCCGCGCGCGGCTGGGTCGCGATCGTCGGCGGTTCGGGCTCGGGCAAGAGCACCATCCTCAGCCTGATGATGCGGCTGTACGAGCCGCAGTCGGGGCGCGTCACCTTCGACGGCGTCGATATCCGCAGCTATACGCGCGCCTCCCTGCTGGAG
>CAIVPW010000278.1 GCA_903907895.1 uncultured Alphaproteobacteria bacterium | reverse complement strand
CCGGTCCCGGTTTCCACCGCTCGTCGCAGCACCAGGTCGGCCGCCACCACGTCTTCGACCGCCATGCCCAGCGACTTGAAGATCGTCACGTCGGTATCGTTCTGGCGGCCTTCGGCGCGGCCGAGCACCACCTCGCCGAGCTCGCCGCGGATGTGAGCGGCCGTGAACAGGCCGTCGGCGATGCCTAACACCACATCACCAGATTCGACCAATGCCGCGGCACGCGAATCGACAAAAAGACGAGCGCGCGCGACGAGAGCCGGATCCATCTCCCGCTGCTCTGGCCGGCATGCCCCGACAGAGACGACATGCGCGCCGGCGCCGACCCACGCGCTGTCGAGCACCGGGGTGGGCGAGGACGTGACGAGCACAATCAGATCAGCACCGCGAACGGCCTCTTCGGCGGTGGTGGTGGCGCGAATGGCCGCGGTCACATGTCCACTCACGTCGCTGACGAAGCGATCGCGGCTGGCGGCCTTCGGCGACCACACGCGCACGTCCTTCAGTTGGCGCACGTTCGCGAAGGCTTCGAGGTGGCTGCGCGCCTGCACGCCGGTGCCGATGATGGCCATGGTCGACGCGTCGGCCTTCGCGAGGAACCGCGCTGACACCGCCGACACGGCGGCCGTTCTTGCCTCGGTGATGTAGCGGCCGTCCATGAGCGCCTGCAGCGACCCCGTCTCTGGATCGAGCAGCAGGATCGTCGCCAGGTGCGATGGCAAGTTCTTGGACGGGTTGTCGGCGAACACCGTGACCAGCTTGGCGCCGAGGCTCCCGGGCGTCGGCACATACGCCGGCATCAGGCCGAAGTACGCCTTGGTCGGGCCCACCATCAGCACCGATCGGACGGGTTGCAGCACCTCGCCGGCGGAAAAACGTGCGAGCGCCGCCTCCATGGCGGCGACGAGATCGTCCATCGGCAGAAGTGACTGGACTTGTTGTTCGTTCAGGAGGCGAAAGTGTTGAGCCATTTGTGTGCTGCGGTCCGAATGGTATTGGCGTGAATGGTGACGATGGCGTCGATATCTGGAGCGTAGCCGCCGCTCATGGAGATGGCAAGCGGCAATCCGGCCTGCCGGCACGCGCCAACCACGAGCTCGTCGCGCCGGCGCAGGCCATCGATGGTCAGCTTCAGGCGGCCGAGGCGATCGCCCTCGTACGGATCGGCGCCGGCAAGATAAAAGACGAAATCCGGTCGGTGTCCGTCCAGCACCGATGGCAGGTGGGCCTGCAACAACGAGAGATACTCCTCGTCGCCGGTGCCGTCGTTCAGCGGCACGTCAAGATCGCTGACCTCTTTGCGGAACGGGAAGTTCCGGGCGCCGTGCATCGAGAACGTGAACACCGAGGCATCGCCGGCGAAAATCGCGGCCGTGCCGTTGCCTTGATGCACATCCAGATCGACGATGGCGATGCGGCGGGCGTGCTGGTCGCGCTGCAGGACGCGCGAGGCGACGGCGACGTCATTGAACACACAGAAACCCTCGCCGCGGTCGGCAAACGCATGATGGGTGCCGCCGGCCAGGTTGGCGGCGGCGCCGTCATCGAGGGCGGCGCGGGCCGCGGCAATCGTGGCGCCGACCGAGCGCCGCGCGCGCTCGACCATTTGCGGCGACCACGGGAACCCGATGCGGCGCTGGACGTCTGCCGGGACCGTGCCGTTAGCCACCGCCTCCACGTACACCGGGTCGTGCACCAGGCGCAGGTCGTCCCAGTCTGCTGCCGGCGCCTCATGAAGTTGCTCCGGCGCGATGGTGCCCTCGGCCAGGAGCCGCTCGCGCAAGCGCGAGTACTTGGCCATGGGGAACTTGTGGCCGTCCGGGAGCGGCAGGACGAAGTGATCCGAGTAGAAGGCGCGCATGCGTGCGAGTCCAAGTGTATTCTCAGCTAAGCCGCATGATTCATCGCATCAAGACCATCGATTCGCACACCGCCGGCGAGCCGCTCAGGCTGGTGATTGACGGCCTGCCCAGTCCCGAGGGCCGGACCATGCTCGAGAAGCGCGCCTGGGCGCAGAAGCGCCTCGACCACCTGCGCAAGTCGATCATGCTCGAGCCCCGCGGCCACACCGACATGTACGGCGCCCTGCTGACCGAGCCGGTCACGCGCGACGGTCATGCCGGCATCCTGTTCATGCACAACGAAGGGTGGAGCACGATGTGCGGCCACGGCATCATCGCCGTCAGCACCATCGCCATCGAGCGCGGCTTGATCTGGTCGGGACAGGAGGGCAAGCCGCCGACGGTGCACCTGCGCTTCGACACTCCGGCCGGACGCGTGGATGCGGAAGCGCGCGTGTCGTATCGCGGCGACGTGGTCCACGTCGAGTCGGTCGCCTTTCGCAACGTGCCGTCGTTCGTGTTCGAGCCGTCGCTACTGGTGACGGTCGGCACCCGCAAGATCCCGGTGGACATCGCGTTCGGCGGCGCCTTCTACGCGATTGTCGATGCCGAGGCGGCCGGCGTGCCGATTGATGCCGCGCACCTGCCAGAGCTGCGCAAGCTGGGCATGCAGATTGCCCGAGAGGTCGAGAACCTGCGGCAGGTGGTCCACCCCAACGATCCGGGCCTGACCGGCATCTACGGCACCATCTTCACGGCGCCGGCGCAACTCCCCGACGCGCACCTGCGCAACGTCACTGTCTTTGCTGACGCCGAGGTCGACCGCTCGCCATGCGGCACCGGAACCGCCGCGGTCATGGCCGTGCTCAACGATATGGGATTGTTGTTGGACGACGTCCCGTTCATCCACGAGAGTATTGTCGGGACGACCTTCACGGGCCGGGTACTGGAGCGCATCGAGGTGGGTGAGCGGCCGGCGATCGTGCCCGAGATTACAGGCTCGGCATGGATCACCGGCGAGCACACGTTCCTGATCGACGGGGACGATCCCCTTCGATCAGGATTCAGGTTGTAGTTATTTCAGGCCGGCGATCTTGCCGAAGTCGACCTTCGACGCGAATTCGTGCAGCACCTTGGTGTCGGCGAGGTCGCGCCCCTCGATGGTCACCATGAAGCGCTTGCCGGCGAAGATGTTCAACTCGCCGCTCTTCGAGCCCTTGTCGAACTTTTCGAATCCCGGGTTGCCGCCGACGCTGACCGATTTCTCGTAGCCGTCGCCGCTCTCGCGGCTGTAGCCGGACGCCAGGAACATCGACCACGGCGCGATCAGCATCTGCGCGAAGCCGGTGTCGACGATCGTTACCTCAACTTCGGCATCGCCCTTCTTGAACGTGGTCTCGACCTGCGAGAAGGCAATGGGCGAGGTCATGCGCTCGGCCTCGGGCGCCTCCATGGTCCAGCCGGCCACGGTGGGCAAGGTGCCCTTCAGCGTGTCGGTCGAGACCGGTTCCACCGGCTTGCCGTCGCCGGTGCCACCGCCGCCAATCGCGGCTGCCATGCCTTGCATGGCCTTGGCCATGTCGGCCATGCCCGCGGCGGTATCGCCGCCCTTGGCCTGCGCCTCGGTGACGGCTTCGGCGGCCTTCTCGGCCTCAGACTTTCCGCACGCGACGGATGCGATGAGCATGAAAGCTAGCGCGGCTCTCTTAACCATAAGTCACTCCCTTTGGCACCCCTGGCACCTTTGTCCGTTACCATCCAATCGCGAGTCCGTCCTTGCGAAGGTCGGAGCCGCCGAGAAGAACGCCGGTCTTCGGATCGATGAAGATCGCCTGGTAGCCGCCCATTTGCCCGCGGCCTTCGGCGACCGTGTGTCCTCTTGCCTCGAGCGCCTTGCGCACCTCGGCGCCGATGCCGCTTTCAAGCGCGAGGCGCGTGCCCATGTGCCGCATGCGCGCCGCGTCGCCGGCTTCCTGCACGTGCATGCCGAAGTCGACGAAGTTGGCGACGACCTGCGCATGCGCCTGGGCCTGATTGTCGCCGCCCATGACGCCGAACGCCACCCACGGCTTGCCATCTTTCATGATCATCGCCGGCACCAGCGTGTGCAAGGGCCGCTTGTGCGGGGCGATTTGGTTGGGATGCCCCGGCGTCAGCACGAAGCCAGAACCGCGATTGTGCAGCGTGATGCCGGTCTCGCCGGCGACGAAACCGGCGCCAAACGCGCTGAACAGCGACTGGATGAACGACACGACGTTGCCGTTGCTGTCGGCGGCCGTCAGATAGACCGTGTCGCCGAGGTCGCGACCGGCAAAGTCCTGCGTCGGCCGTCCGGCGCCCGCGGGTGTGCCCGGCGCGTAACTCTTGGCCGCCTTCGTCATGTCGATCTCCTTGCGACGCGTGCCGGCATATTCCTTCGACAGCAGCACCTTCAGGATGTCCTTGGACATGGCATCGCGAT
>CAIVPW010000277.1 GCA_903907895.1 uncultured Alphaproteobacteria bacterium | reverse complement strand
GGAAGTCGCCAAGCGCGCGGTCGAAGTCGCCGCCGCCGGCGGCCACAACCTGCTGATGATCGGCCCGCCCGGCTCCGGCAAGTCGATGCTTGCTGCGCGCCTGCCGGGACTGCTGCCGCCGCTCGACACCGCCGAGGTGCTCGGCATTAGGTAGCAAACGCACCAGGACTACCGCCAGCATAGGCGGGCATCTTCTCCGCCATGGGAGACACCTATCTTGTTTCGGGGCTCGTTCGTAAACGGGCCGAACTGGCGGGAGAGATAGAGAGAACCCACGAACGTCTACGGACGCTCGTGGACCAACTCTCCGCGCTGGATCAGACCATCCAGGGCATAGACCCAAGCATCGAGTTGGAGCGCATCGCGCCCAAGACGTTCCGCCCGCCATCGGATTGGGCGAACCGGGGCCAGATGAGCCGCATCGTCTTGTCGATACTCCGCACGGCGGCGGAGCCCATGACGACGCGGGAAATCGGGTTACAGATGCTCGCAGAGCGGGCGCTAGACGCCCAGGATCAGCGGCTACTCCGGCTCATGACAAAGCGCGTGGGTGTCTGCCTGCGGCACCAGCGGGACAACGGGCTGACGAAGGCCATACAGGGGCCGGGGCAGTTCATGCTTTGGGAATTAGTGCGTTAGGCGATCTGCTCTTTCAACAGTCGGCTCATGTACGCGCTGAGTTCCGTCACGTCAGGCTCTCCTCCATTTGCCGCAACGGTTCGCCTCTGCCGGTATTCGCGTGAACGCCGAGGCCGACGGCGAACTGCTGACCAAAGTCGCCGCCCCCGATGCCGATGGCGCCAAGCTCCTCGCCGACGCCGCCCGTCAGATGTCGCTCACCGCGCGCTGCGCGTCGCGCGCACGCTGGCCGACCTCGAAAGCTCCGCAACCGTGCGCCGCATGCACATCGCCGAGGCGCTCAGCTATCGCCGCGTCGTATTGGCAAGCTGAGGCATGCGCGGCGCGGCGGCCACAATCATCCGTAACACCACCTGCCGCGCCGGAATACGAGCCGCACCGGTGTGATCGCCAGCGTCAGGATCAACAGCTCGGTGGCCCACACGCCGCTTGCGCTGACCACTTCGCCGTAGGTGGCGGCGCCTATGGCCCACCGCGCAAGCATCCCGATGCCGGGCAGGGCGAGCAGCGCCCACAGCAACGCATGCGAGTTCAATAGGCGCGTCACCTACCGCCAGCTCCGGCGCGGACCCCTAAGATTGATTGGCCAAGACGAAAGCCCACAGCGGCCGCGCGTCGCCCCGTGGTAGCATCGCCGATGCATTTTCCAACACTGATCCGCACGCGCCGCGAGCACGTGCGCAACGCGCGCAAGACGCGGGACGAAATCCGCGCCCTGCAGCTGCACAAGTTCCGCGCGCTGGTGCGCCATGCGCAGGCGCACTCGCCGTACTACCGCCAGATCATCGACGAGCGCAGGATCGACCCGGCAAACGCCACACCCGCCGACTTCCCGGTCTTGACCAAGGCCGATTTCCTGCAAAACTTCGACGCTATCGTCACCGATCGCTCCGTCACCAAGGCGGCGATCCACGAATTCCTGCGCGACAGTCACGACGAGCGCGCCCGCTTTCGCGGCAAGTATTACGTCGTGCATTCGTCGGGCACGTCCGGCACAGCGGGCTTCCAGATCTATTCGGGCAAGGACTGGGCACGCGGTGCGGCGCATGCCCTTCGCATCAATCCGCCGTCGGCGGGCCAGCGCCGCATGGCCTTCTTCGCCAAGTCCAATGGCCATCCCATTGGCCTCGGCTTCGCCAACTCGACGCAAACGTGGCCGCTGTCCCTGCTCTACAAGCTTGCCGTGTTCGACATCGGCGATCCGGTGGCCGGCGTGGTGAAGGGCCTCAACGAATTCCGCCCCACCATCCTCATGGGCTACCCCAGTACGCTCGCGTTGCTCGCCCACCAGCAGCGCTTCGGCGACCTGCGCGTGCGGCCCCGGTGGATCCAGGGCAGCGGCGAGGCGCCGACGGCTGTGCAGCGCGCCGCCATCCAGGAAGCCTTCGGCGTGCCGTACATCAACGTCTATAGCTGCACCGAGCACGCCATCATGGGCTTTGCGCGCCCCGACACGGACGGCATGTACTTGCTCGAAGACGATCTGATCTTCGAAACCAATCCGGACCACGTGCTGGTCACGAACCTGTTCAACTACACCGCCCCGCTCATCCGCTACCGCATGAGCGATCTTCTGGTGCCGAAGGAAGACACGGTGAACCTGTTCCCGTTCACCAAGGTCACCGAGGTCGTCGGCCGCGGCGAGTTGGTCGCGTTCTTGAAAAACCGCCACGGTGCCGACGACATCCTTCTGCCGTTCCAGATCACCGAGCTGTTCGAGGTCAACGTCACCGACTTCCAGCTGCACATGACCACGCGGTCGTCGTGCATCCTGCGCGTGGTGTTGCGGCCCGGGCTCGACGCCGACACGGCCGCCGACTCGATGCGCCGCATCGAGGCCTCCTTGCGCGCCACCCTCGACCGCAAGGAAATGACCAACGTGCAACTGAGCGTGGCCCCGGTGGCCGAACTCCCGCGCGATCCCAGCGGCAAGCTGCGCACGGTGATCAACGCCCCAGCCTGACGCTTGGGGCCGATTCGCCGCGCCGGGCGGCATATGCTAGTATTCCGAAAGTACGCTTGGTCGGTGCAACCCACGGGGTGCGATCATGCTGCGCCGTTCCTTCCTCCTTGGTCTGCTGTCCGCGCCTGTCCCAGTGGCGGCGCTCGCTTTGCCGCGCGATGCCGTCGCGGCCGTGCCGCGCGACGCTAACGGCTTCCACGCGCCCGATTGGTTCCGGCCGCAGACATTCGACCTGCGCCGCGACCTCGCAGCAGCGCGCGCCGAGCAAAAGCCACTCGTCGTCTTCTGGGAAATGGTGCCGTGCATCTTCTGCGACGTCCTGCACGACAAGGCGCTGCAGGACCCGGCCATGCGCGCCTACGTCGCCGACCGCTTCTACTGCGTGCGCTACGACCGCCAGGGCAAGCAGACGTTGTACGATTTCAACGGCGCCGAACGCACCGAACGCGACACGTCGTTCGCCCACCATGTCCTCGGCACGCCGACCCTCGAATTCCGCACCGCCGATTTGCGTGAACCCATCCGTGTGCAGGGCTTCCTGGGCTACAATCTCCTGCAGTCATCCTTTGAGTACGTGGACGAGCGCGGCTACGAAAAGCTCGGCTTCGCCGCCTGGCTGCGCCAGAGGCCACGCTAGCCGCCGAGCTTCGCTTACGCTTAGGGCGGCATCCGACCATGCCGGATTTTCAGGGTCCGGCCGGTGCGGTAAGACTCGGCATCGATTGCGGAGATATCGATGCCGGTCGTAGACGCCTCGCGCCTGCTGGAGCACGCCG
>CAIVPW010000276.1 GCA_903907895.1 uncultured Alphaproteobacteria bacterium | reverse complement strand
GGGCATTCCGGAGGGGATATGCGGAGGGGTAGGGAACGCGCACTATGCGGGATAAGAAATCCCGCCAGGACCTCAGGTCTTGAACCAGGTCAGCTCGTGCTTGTTGTGGAACAGGTGCGTCAGGCGGCTGCCTGCAACCGCTTGGAATCCCTGCATTGCAGCGAAGTCGGTGGCACCCTGGAACTTCAGGGTGCAGACGAAGTTGCGCACGGTGCCGGCGGAGAGCCAGCGTTGAACGAGGGATAGAAGGCGCGGCGGGTAGCACGCGACGTCGGCCACCAGCCAGTCGACGGTGCCTACCTCCTTGGGCTCGAGCGCGAAGGCACTTTGCTGCCGAAACTCCACGCCGGGCAGTGTCGAAACGCGCTCGTCGAGCGGCGCCTTGTCGACCGAAATCACATGCGCGCCGAGTTTCTGCAGCACCCATGTCCAGCCGCCGGGGCTGGAACCAAGATCGATGCACAGCTCGCCGGGCTGTGGACGCCGGCCGAGCAACGTGAACGCTTCCCAAAGCTTCAGATATGCGCGATTGGGTGGACCGTCCTTGTCTTCGATGAACTGCACCATGCCGTTCGGAAACGCGCTCGAGCACGTCGGCGACGCAAGGATCAAGTCCGGCGCCAGCAGCGTCCACGCCCCGAGCGGAGCGGTGGGCGCCGGGTCGCCAAACTGCAGCGGCTTGGCCGAAACCTTGGGCAGCGCGTCGGCAATCAAGGCGGCGCGCCGATGGTGGCCGGTGGAGCAGAGTGCCCAGTTGCGCTGGATCGCGCGCAACTTCTTGGCTCCGTCGCCGATCGACGCGATGGGAATGCGCTGCGGCGCGAGCCAGACGTTTGCGCACCAAGCCGGCGCTTGGGTGGCACCGCTCGCCAGTACGAGGTCGCCGTGGACCTCGCGGACGCTGTCGCCCAGTTCCTGCTGCAGTTCAGCGAGGAACCCTTCGGGCGCGAGATAGGCGGCTGTGGGATCGGACATGAGAGGTGGGCGATCAGTGCCTGCGCGCCGCGCTGCCGTCAACGCTCGCTTGCCGGCAAAGGCCTCGCCGCGCCGCAGAAATCCGCCGTCCCCGTGGGTGTTGACCCACAAATGTCACCGTATCTCGCGTACCTCGATACGCGCGATCGCACACTGAATATTGGTCCGAATACTTGGCCTGTGCCGTGAGCAATTCGCACATCGACAGCGACAACGAGCTGTTACCTTGGTCTGTACAGTAGAAAGGGAGTTGCATGGCCACTTCGAAGGGCAGCGACAGCAGCGGGTCCATACGCGGGGCCACCCCAGGTGCCCGGCGCGGCTTCGCGGCAATGCCAGAGGAGAAGCAGCGCGCGATCGCCAGCAAGGGCGGCAAGGCGAGCGGCGGCAACTTTGCGCGGGATCGCGAACGCGCGGCGGAGGCCGGCCGTAAGGGCGGCGAGAGCCGCGGCAGCAATTCGCGGAACAACTAGCGCCGCCAGCCAGCCGGCGGGTGGACACCGGGAATGTCCACCCGCCGCGGCGCTGAAAGACCCTTTCGAAACCCTCGGGCGTTGCACAAGGAGCCGCCGGCCGGTATGACCGCCGGCCATGAGCACCCCGCAAGACCTCATCGCCCGCTGCCTGACCGACGCGCATTTCCCCAACCTGCCCGGGTTCTATCAGGGCAAGGTGCGCGACTCGTACGATCTGCCGGATGGCCGGCGCATCATGATCGCCACGGACCGCCAATCGGCGTTCGACCAAGTGCTGGCTGCGGTGCCCTACAAGGGCCAGGTCCTGAACCAAACGGCGCGCTTCTGGTTCGAGGCGACGCGCGACATCTGCCCGAACCACGTGATGTCCGAGCCCGATCCGAACGTCGCGGTGGTGCGGCGCCTGAACATGCTGCCGGTCGAGATGGTCGTGCGCGACTACATGACCGGTTCCACCGACACCAGCATCTGGCCGATGTACCAGAAGGGCGCCCGCGTCCTGTACGGCGTCCAATTCCCGGATGGCCTGGTCAAAAACCAGAAGCTGCCAAACACGGTGCTGACGCCGACCACCAAGGCCGAAAAGGGTGAGCACGACGCGCCCATCACGCCGCAGGAAATCGTCGCCAAGGGATTGCTGACGCAGAAGCAGTGGGACGAGCTGGCGCGCCTCAGTCTCGCACTCTTCGCCCGCGGTCGCGAGATCGCCGCGAAGAACGGCTTGATCCTGGTCGATACCAAGTATGAGTTCGGCGTCGATGGCGACGGCCGCATCACGCTGGCGGATGAGGTGCACACGCCCGACTCCAGCCGCTACTGGGTCGTGAAGAGCTACGCCGAGCGCATGCAGGCGGCGAAGGAGCCGGAGAGCCTGGACAAAGAGTTCCTGCGCCTGTGGGTTCGCGAGCGCTGCGATCCCTATAAGGAGCCGATCCCGCCGATCCCGGCCGAGCACCTGGTCGCCTTCAGCGAAAAGTACATCCGCCTGTACGAGACCGTGACGGGCAAGAAGTTCGAGAAGCCGCCGATCGACCGCCCCGTGCGCGAACGCGTCGAGGCGAGCCTGCGCAAGGCATTCCCACAATATTGGTGACGCCCGCCCTGTGACCTCGCAGGTCACAGGAATGCAGCGAACTTGTCACCCGCCGGCTGCTCGCGGTGCGGCAAATTCCCCCGCACGAACGGGCCCAGTGCCCGCGACGAAGGCAACCCCCAAGCGACGCGGTGCGACGTGCAGGCGGGCGTTGCCGCGCCGCCGTTGATGACTCCACATGGGAGAATCGCATGCTTCCCGCAGCGCAGCCGCCGTTCCTGCCGCCTGACTGGTACCGGGACGAAGACGACGATCCATCCAAAGGCAAGCGCGCGCCGCAGGTCCCGCATTGGCACAACGAGGAGCCGCTGCGGGTGCGGCCATCGCGCGACACGTCGCGGCCGGAGCGCCTGAACTAGCCTTGGATCCTCTCTTCGCGCTCTTGGTACTCGTTGCAGGTGCGGCCCGCGCGCAGGGCTTCACGCATGCGCAGGCCGAAGCCGGCAAGCAGGCGTACGCAGAAAACTGCGCTTCCTGCCACGGCGACGCGCTCGAGGGTGTGCGCTACGGCCCGCCGCTCAAGGGCGGCGCGTTTGCGGAGCAGTGGAGCGGCAAGCCTATTCTGGATCTGTACGAGTACACCTCGACCAAGATGCCGGAAGAGAACCCCGGCGCGTTGGCGCCCGACGTCTACGCCGCTACTCTGGCGTACATACTGCAGCAGAACGGCGTGCTGGCCGGGCAGCAGCCGTTGACGGCCACGGCTACCTGGGTTGTGCCGACGCTGCGCCCCTAGCTACTTCAACTGGTAGGCAGGATCGAGCAGCAGGCTGCCAATGCGGCCGGCGACCGCATCTGCGCCACCGACGGGCGGCACCGGCAGCAGCAGGTGTGCAAGTTCGATGTCGTTGAGCGCCGCAAGTGCACGGTACTCATCGAGATCGAGACGCGCGAAGGTGACGCGCGGCGCCGTGCTCTGCCCATCGCCAGCCATGCCGCCCGCATCCATTCCCGCATCCATTCCCGCATCCATGCCGGGCTCGACCGTCGGCGGTGGCATGGGCGCCTCCGGCAACCGCTTTGGACGTCCGGCGGCGCGGGCGCCGGGGCCTTGCCGCGCGCCGGTCTCGACGAGGGCGAGGGTCTGCGCCGCGCCGTACAGGAAGGCGTGGCGGACCGGCAGGTTGGCGGTGTCCACCCACTCCAGGCCGCCGGGCCAGCCTTTGACGTTGGGCGGATCGAACAGGTCCTGGCCCATACTGCGGCCCAGCACGCTCAGCACGCGCGGATCGCGAGGCGCGGCACCGAATGCGCGGAAGGTGCCAGCGATCAGCTCGACCGGCGACTTCACCAGCGTGCCGCGCGCCGCGCGAAACGCGTCGCTCAGCAGTAGGCTTTCGACCAAGGGTTTCAGCTCGTAGCCCGAGTCGCGGAACTGTGCTGCGAGGCGGCGCACGAGGTCCGCATCCGGATCGGCCGAGATGAACTCACGCCAGAGCTTCTCGGTGATGAATTCCGCGGTGCGTGGATGTCTCAGCAGGATGTCGACAATGTCGTCGCCGGTGAATGCGCCGGTCTGGCCCAGCACCGTCTTCTGGCCGGAGTCGTGCACGCGCCGTTCGAACACGGGGCCGGAGGCCGGGCGATAGCGCCAGCCGGTGAAGGCGCGCGCCGCCTCGCGAATGTCGGCCTCGGTGTAGCCGTGCCCTTCGCCGAGGGTGAACAGTTCCATCAGCTCGCGCGCGAAGTTCTCGTTCGGCGCCGCGGCCCGGTTATCGTTGGTGTCGAGATACACCATCATGGCGGGATCGCGCGCCACGCTCCGCAGCATGATGGCGAAGTTGCCGAGCGCGTGGTCGCGATAGAGCGCGTTCTGTTGATAGAGCAGGTCGGGCAGCTTCACCTTGCGCAACGAGGAGGTGAAGTGGTTGTGCCAGAACACGACCATGTGCTCGGTGAGCGGCGAGGGCGTCGAGAGCAGTTCGGTCCACCACCAGCCTTTGAGTGCATTGCCGTCCATGCCGCGTAGACGCTGGATCGCTTGGCGCTCCTCGCGCGTCATCTGCGGCGTGACCGCGCCGGGTCCGGGAAAATGCCATTCGGGTGCCGCCGTCGTGGGCCGGGTGCCTGCCGTCGCGAGCAACGTCCTCACTGCGTCGGGGTAGGAGATGCGGCGCAGCGCATCGACCTCCGGGCGCGTGGGGGCACCGAGGCCGGTGCGAGCCAGCAGGTGGCGGATTTCGAGTTCGTTCGGCGTCATGGCCAACCCTACCGGCCCAGGTGCAACACGGTATTAACGCGCGGCCGACTGCGATCCGTCGCGGCGCATCAGTCCGACGCCTCGACGACGCCTAGTGCGGGCGGGAGGGCACGGCCGGCATCGGCGCCGGCAGGGCCTCCGGCTCGGGGTCCACGGCCTCGCGGGCGCGACGCGCCGCCGCCCTGGGGCTGACGTGCCCCTGCCACAGGGAAGCAGTCCATTGCTGTGCTTGGGCGAGGGCCTGTTCGGTGAGGTAACCTGCGGCTTGGTCGCGCCGCTCGCGCGCGCCGGAGACGCCATTGGCCGTGGCGAGACTGAGCCAAGTGTAAGCCTCGAGGAAGTTCTGCGGCACGCCCTGTCCTTCCAGGTACAGCGCACCGAGCCGCGCCTGTGCCAGGGCAAAATTCTGCTCCGCTGCGCGCAGGTACCATTGGCCGGTGCCGAGACCGCCGAGCGTGCGGCCGCCGTTCTCGCTGAGCACGCCGGCGCAATACTGTGCGGCGGCGACGCCCGCCTCGGCAGCCGGTAGGACTAGTGCGGCCGCGGCCGCCAGGTTCTTTCTGAAAAG
>CAIVPW010000275.1 GCA_903907895.1 uncultured Alphaproteobacteria bacterium | reverse complement strand
TCGCTTTGAAGGAAGCGCTGCTGGTGCTCGATTCCATCGCTGCCAAAGGCGTACCGCCGATCGAATCGCTGCGCCGCAGGTTCGAGCGCGACTCGGCCACCGCCCTTGCCGCGACCGACGGAGCCCCCCAGGGGTGGACCGAGAGCGTACTGCGCAATCTGCGCGGGCTAGTGCGCGTACGGCGCACCGGCGACGAACAACCGGATACCGACGCAGGCCACCTCGCGCTCGCCGAACAACGCTTGGCGCTGAACGATGTGCCGAGTGCGGTGGCGCACGTCGCTGCGCTCACGGCTCCCGCGCGCGCGGCCATGGCCGGATGGATCGCCGAGGCAGAAGACCGGATCGTTGCCGACCACGCGGCGGATACCATCGCCTCGCGCGCGGTCGCTCTCGTCACCGCTCACCAGTGATTCGCGCGGCTGTCATCCTCATCGTACTGGCGTTCATCGCCGCTGCGGCGGCGTGGTTCGCCGACAATCCGGGTTCCGTCTCGATCGATTGGGGCGACTGGCGTATCGACACCACGGCGGGCGTTGCGGTTGCAGGCGTGGCGCTCCTCACGGTCGTGGTTGCGTTGCTGTACCGCGCTTGGCGCTGGGTACGCACCAGCCCGCACCGCATACGCGAACGCCAGGAACACCAACGCCGGCTGCAAGGCTATCGCGCACTCACGCGCGGCCTTGTTGCCGTGGCAGCGGGCGATGCGGACGAGTCGCAACGCCTGGCAAAGCGCGCGGAGACGCTCTTGGAGGAGCCGCCGCTCACGTTGCTGTTGTCGGCGCAGGCGGCACAGCTGAACGGCGACGACCGCGCGGCCGAAAAGTATTTCCAGGCGATGTTGGCGAACCCCGAACTCGAGTTCCTCGGCTTGCGCGGATTGCTGAGCGCCGAGCTCCGCCGGGGTGACACGGCCGCCGCCCTCGAACATGCGCGGCGCGCCTATCGCCTGCGTCCGCAAAGTGAATGGATTCAGAGCACGCTGCTGGAATTGCAGCTTGGGCAGCATCAGTGGAAGCAAGCAGAGGCCCTGCTGTCCGATGCCGCCAAGCGGCGGGGCTCGTCGGATGCAACGCTACGCCGACGCCGCGCCGTGTTGCTGTTGGAACAAGCGGCCGATGTTGAACGCACGGGCGACCGTGCCAGCGCCGCGGCGATTGCCGAGCGCGCGCATCATGCGGCACCGGAGTTCGTGCCTGCTGCTGTGGCCGCCGCGCGGCTGGAGAACGCCACCGGCAAGCCGAAGCGCGCGCTGCATGCGCTGGAGACGACGTGGCGCCTTGTGCCGCATCCCGATCTCGCGTCGGAGCTGTTGGCGCTATGGCCGCTGGAAGCACCAGCCAAGCGCGTCGCGCGCGTGCAGCAGTTCGTCACTTCACCGCCCGGCCATGCCGAAGGGGCCATCTTGCTTGCGCGGGCCGCGCTCGATGCGGGCGATTGGGCATTGGCGCGCCGGTCGTTGGAAAGCCTCGGCAGCGGGCCGCTCGAGGCGCGCGTTTGCCGCCTATGGGCTGAACTGGAAGATGCGGAGCACGGACCGGGACCGGCTGCCCGCGACTGGCTGATGCAGGCAGCCAACGCACCGGCCGATCCGGCGTGGACGTGCAGCCGTTGCAGCGGCAGCCTGCCGCTGTGGCAGCCCACATGTCCGCACTGTGCGGCATTCGACACCCTGCAGTGGCGGCCCGCCCCGCTGGCGCCCGATGCCTTGGCGCTCGACGCAAAGGCCGCCTCCGGTGCGGCGGCCCTGGCGCGGCCCGAGGTGTTGCCCCCGCGTGCGCGGCTAGCGCCGCCCCCGCCGCCCGCCCCCGAACCGAAGCGCAACGGTGGCTCAACCGTCGAGGTCACGCCGCCTCCCGCGGGTGGGGAGCCGGCCGATTTTCCGGTCGCCATGCCGATGCCCCCGGATGTCCCTGTAATCCGTCCCGAGGGCCGCGAAGGCCGTTGGTCCCGCTAGGCTTCCGCCAAGGGCCCCGGCCAGTATTCGCGTTGACCCGCCGGGGGCCGGGAGATAGCTTCCGCGCCGCCGGAGCCGAAGTAGCTCAGGGGTAGAGCAACTGATTCGTAATCAGTAGGTCGGCGGTTCGAATCCGCCCTTCGGCACCAG
>CAIVPW010000274.1 GCA_903907895.1 uncultured Alphaproteobacteria bacterium | reverse complement strand
CTGCTGGCGCGTGTTGCCCGAGGTCGGCCGCGATCACTCCGATCTTTGCCACCGCTGCGCCGAAGCGGTAGCCGTCGCCTGAGCGCGGCGAGCGAGGAGGTCCCTTAGATGCTCCGCCTCGGCATCCCGGTGGCGCTGGCCATCTTCCTGCTCGACCAGTTGAGCAAATGGTACGTTTGGAGCGTGCTGGACATCGCCAGCCGCCCGCGCCCGCGCGTGCTGCCGTTCCTCGACCTGGTGCTGGTGTGGAATCCGGGCATCAGCTTTGGAATGCTGCAGAGCAATTCCTCGCTCGCAGCAATGCTGCTGACGCTGTTCGCCCTCGTGGTCTCCGTCGGCCTCCTCGTGTGGATGAAACGTACCCGCTCCGCACTATTGGGCGTGGCGCTGGGGCTCGCGGTCGGCGGCGCGATCGGCAACGCCCTTGATCGCGTTCGGTGGGGTCAGGTGCTGGACTTCCTCTATGTCCACCTCGGCTGGTTCAACTGGTGGCCGGTGTTCAATATTGCCGACGCTGCCATCGTGGCGGGGTTCCTGCTGATCGTCTTGGACGGCTTGTTAGTCCGCAAACGGCAGGCTATCTAGGCGCATGACCCGTTTCGGCGCCGCCTCGCTTTCCGCTGCCCTGATCGCCGCTTTGGCACTGGGCGGCTGCGGGGGTGTGCGCCAGACCCTTGGCTTGGTGCGCACGTCCCCCGACGAGTTCGCCGTCGTGGCCAAGCCGCCGCTGGTACTGCCGCCCGACTTCGGCCTGCGCCCGCCGGTGCCGGGGGCACCGCCTCTGGCTACGCAGGCGGACCCGGTCGCCCTGGCCGCCAACGCGCTGGCGGCACCCGTACCGGCCGCCGCTGGCAACCGCCAGGCCGCACCGGCCCGCGAGGGGCTGACTGCCGCTGAAAACGCCCTGCTGGGCGCCGCCGGCGTGGCCGCGACAGACCCGGGCATTCGGCAGAGGGTGGACCTCGAGGCCGGCCAACTGGCGGAAAAGAACCGTGGCTTCGTCGAACGTCTGCTCGCCTTCCAGCGGCAGGCCGAGACGCTCGATGCTGGCGCCGAGGCGGAGCGCCTGCGCGCCGCCGGCCAGCCGGTGACCACCGGACCTCAGCCCACGGCCCGCCGGGCCGGCGAAGGGCTGCTTCGCTAACGCCTCCCTTGAGGCGGTGCGGGGTGGAAGCGCCCCAAACCAAAGTCAATTCTTTGGGGGTGGCCGAGTTGCCTCCCCTTGGCTGCTTGGTAGGGCCTCGACGCCTGGCCTATGCTTTCCGTTAACCGGCGCGGCGGCTCAAGCTGCAGCGTTGCCCTGCACCCTTCAATCGGTGAGCCATCCATGATGGAAACCTTCCTGCGCACCCTAGGTGCGGCGGCCATCTGTTCCTTTCTGCTGATGCCGGTGGCAGAGGCCGAGGATTTCAAGGTCCGCACTGCCACGCTGGACAACGGGCTGCTGATTGCGGTGGTCGAGGACCACCGGGCGCCCGTCGTCACGCAGATGCTCTACTACAAGGCCGGCTCGGCCGACGAGCAGAACGGCAAGACCGGCGTGGCCCACTTCCTGGAGCACATGATGTTCCAGGGCACCAGCACGACGCCAGGCGCTGAGTTCCGCTCCACCATCTCGCGCTTCGGCGGCCGCGAGAACGCGTTCACCAGCTCCGACGTCACCGTGTATCACCAGACCGTCGGCAAGGAAGCGCTCGAGCTCGTGCTGCGGCTGGAAGCCGACCGCATGCACAACCTGACGATCACCCAGAAGGAGTTCGACTCCGAGAAGGAGGTCATCAAGGAAGAGCGCCGCAACCGGTACGAGAACGAGCCCGCCGGGCAGTTCGGCGAGCAGATGCAGGCGGCGCAGTTCCTGAACCATCCATACGGCCAGCCGACCATTGGCTGGATGCACGAGATCGACGCGACGACGCGCGACGAGGCTCTCGCCTGGTACAAGAAGTGGTACGTGCCGAACAACGCGATCCTCGTGATTGCCGGCGACACCACGCTCGAAGAAGTCGTGCCGCTTGCACGCAAGTACTATGGCGCCATCCCGCGCGGCGCCGATCCGCAGCGCTTCCGTCCCAAGGAGCCGCCGCAACTCGCCGAGCGCCGCGTGCTGCTCTACGACCCGCGCGTCCGCCAGGCGAGTTTCACCCGCAACTATTTGGCGCCGTCGGTAACGGCACGTGACGGCGTAGCGCCGGCACTCAGCGTTCTGTCCGCACTGCTCTCGGGCGGCACCGGCCGCTTCTATCAGGCTCTCGTGGTGGAACAGCGCATCGCGGCAGGTGCGGGTGCGGCCTACGGCGGTGGCACGCTCGATGCCACGACCTTCGGGGTGTGGGCAACGCCGCTGCGCGGCGGCGACATCGCGGCGCTTGAGCGTGCGATGGACGTCGAACTCGACAAGTTGCTGCGCGATGGCGTGACCGAGGAAGAAGTGACGCGCGCCAAGGTGAACATCACCAGCGGACTCGTCTTTGCGCGCGACAACGTCATGGGTCTTGCGCGCCGCGTCGGCAACGGCCTGTCCATCGGCCAGACCATCGAAGAGATCACCAACTGGTCGCAGGTCATCGAGAGCGTGACCGTCGCCCAAGTGAATGCCGCGGCCAAGCAGGTGCTCGACCGGCGCCGTTCGGTGACCGGCATCATGCAGCCGCCGCAAGCGGCGCCTGCAGCGCCGCCCGCCCGGCCCGCGGCCCAACAAGGAGCGGCACTCTGATGACCAAGCCAATCGCCTTCCTGCTCGCCGTGGTCGCGTGGGTCGCCATGGCGCCCATTGCCAATGCCGTCGACATCCAACGCATGCGGACGCCCCTCGGCGTCGAAGTCTGGTACGTGCGCGAGCCGTCGCTGCCGATCATTGCGGCTAGCATCGTGTTCCAAGAGGCGGGCGCTGCCTCGGTGCCGGCCGACAAGGAGGGCCTCGCGTATCTCACCCAGGTCCTTCTGGACGAAGGTGCGGGTGACTTGAAGTCGCTCGACTTCCAGCGCCGCATCGAGGATCTCGCCATCGATCTCAGCTTCGACGCCAATACCGACACGTTCGGCGTCACCTTGCGCACGCTGACCACGCGCGCCGACGACGCGTTCAAGCTGCTTGGCCTTGCGCTGTCAAAGCCACGCTTCGACGACGACGCCGTCGAGCGCATGCGCAACGCGATCCTGATCGACCTCACCTCGCGCCTGGACGACCCCGACGACATTCTCAATCGCGCGTTCTCGGCCATGACGTTCCCCCACCACGGCTACGGCCGGTCGGTGCGTGGCACGGTGGATACCGTGGAGAAACTGGCCAAGCAGGATCTGCGCGATTACGTGCAAACTCGCTTTGCCCGCGACCGGGTGGTGGTGGGCGCCGTGGGCGACGTGCCGATCGAAGAATTGGCACGCCTGATCGACCTCGCGCTCACCGATCTGCCCGCCAAGGGCACGGCACAACCGATTGCCGAGGTGACGCCAGCCGTCACGGAAGACGTGCGCATCCTGAAGAAGGAAATTCCGCAGAGTTCGGTGCTGCTGAGCGCCTACGGCATCAAGCGCGAGGATCCGGACTACTACGCGGCCGTGATCCTGAATTCCGTGATGGGTGGCGCCGCGTTCATGTCGCGCCTGTGGAACGAGGTGCGCGAGGAGCGGGGCCTCGCCTATTCGGTCTCGACCAGCAACTCGGCGCTCGAGCATGCCGCGTACTTTGTCGCTTACGTAGCGACCAACAACGAGAATGTCGGCGAATCGGTCCGCCTCATCCGAGAGGAAGCCGAGCGCATCGTCCGCGACGGCATCACCAAGGAAGAGCTCGACGCTGCCAAGGTGTACCTGATCGGCTCGTTCGCGTTGTCGTTGGACACCAACGCGCGTATCGCGCGCACGCTGGTATCGATGCAGATCAGCGAGCTCGGCCCCGACTACATCGACAAGCGCGTCGACTACTACAACGCGGTGACGCCCGAGGACATCAAGCGGGTGGCGCGGCGCATTTTTGTGGGCGATGCCAACGCTACCGGGCCGGTAAGGCTCACCACCACCATCATCGGCGACCCGAAGAACATCGAAGCGACTCCGCCCGCCAAGAACGGCTAAAATCGGCCGGATGGCTATTCGCAAGCTGCCCGACGACCTCGTCAGCCGCATCGCGGCCGGCGAGGTAATCGAGCGTCCCGCCGCGGCGGTGAAGGAACTGGTCGAGAACGCCCTCGACGCCGGCGCCCGCCGCATCGATGTCGCCCTCGCGGGCGGCGGCCAGCGCTCCATTCAGGTCTCGGACGACGGCACTGGCATGAGCCGCGCCGACCTCGGGCTCGCCGTCGAGCGCCACGCAACCTCCAAGCTGCCGGAGGATGATCTCGTCCATATCCG
>CAIVPW010000273.1 GCA_903907895.1 uncultured Alphaproteobacteria bacterium | reverse complement strand
CTGCATCGCAGGCGCGCGCAAAGTCCGCGAGCTTGAGCGAGCGCTGGTCGTTATCGATGCTGCCGCTTCCTGCCCAGACGACGCCGACGCGCGGTCTTGTCTTCGTTCCCAGCCGTTCGCGCCACGCCAATGCACGGTCGGCCGGCGACCGCAGATACGGCACCTGCGCAGGGATGTTGTCCAAGGTCGTGCCGAAGGCCAGCGGCAGGCTGAGCAGAGGACAGTGCAGGTCGAACGGCGGCAGCGCGTCGCCGCGCGCCACGACCTGATGCATGCCAGCCATCCCGGAAAGAAGCGAGACCAGTTGGGGCTGCACTTCCAGCACGACACGCGCGCCGCGTTCCGCGACGATCGGCGCGTAGCGGCAGAATTGCAGCGTGTCGCCAAAGCCCTGTTCGGCATGCAGCAAGATGGTTCTGCCCGCAAGTGCGTCCTGGCCGTTCCACTGCGGCTGCTCGAAGGTGCGGGCCAGATGCACGACGTTCGGCAGCTGCCAGCGTGATTCGTACATCGGCCAACCGGTGGCGTAGTCACCCATCAACAGGCGGCAGAGCGCGTCGTTGATGCGGAACAGCGGATTTTCCCCGGCGAGCGAATAGGCCTTGCCGTAGGCCGCGAGTGCCTCTGCCGTGCGACCTTGTTCCTGAAGCGCGTTGCCACGGTTGTTCCACAGGTCGGCGCGCGAGGGGGCAATATCGGTGGCACGGGCGAACGCATCGCTTGCCTGTTGGTACCGGTGCATCCGCATCAGCACGTTGCCAACACCGTACGCCGCATCGGCGTGGCCAGGGTCCCGCGCCAGTGCCTGCTGAAAGCTGGCGAGCGCATCCTCCAGACGCTGCATCTCGGCGAGGGCGACGCCCCGGTTGTAGTGGACCTGAGTGCGGCCGGGGTCGAGACGCAGGGCACGATCGTATGCCGCAACGGCCTGTTGTGGCCGACCCAGCTGCATCAGCGCATTGCCATAGGCGCCATACGCCTGCGCGTTGCCGGGCGCCAGGCGCACGGCGCGTGCCAACAAGGTGGCGGCATCCTTGTCGTTGCCGCGCTGGCCTTCGAGCGTGCCCCACGCGAGCAGAACGTCGGGATGGTTTGGCACGCGCTTCGAAAGATCGCGGTAGACGCGGGCAGCCCCTTCGAGGTCACCCTGCTGGTGCAGGGTCACGGCTCGGGCAAACATCTGGTGTAGCTGCGCCGCCTCTTGGGCGCGGTTGGCGCTCATTGGCCGGGCTAGTGGCGGAAGTGCCGGATGCCGGAGAGCACCATCGCGAGGCCGCGCTCGTCGGCAGCCCGCGTCACTTCCTCGTCGCGCATGGAGCCGCCCGGGTGGATCACGGCCGTGGCGCCCGCATCGGCCAACAGCAGCAGTGCATCGGGGAACGGGAAGAACGCGTCGGAGGCGGCGACCGAGCCGACGGTGCCGGGCACGCCTTCGCCCGCGATGTCCTGCGCCTTGGAACGGGCGATGCGCACGGAGTCCAAGCGACTCATCTGACCGGCGCCAATGCCGGTGGTCGCGCCGCCCTTGGCAAACACGATGGCATTGGATTTGACGTGCTTCGCCACGCGCATGGCGAACAGCAAGTCGCGCTTCTCGTCTTCGCTTGGTGCACGCTTGGTCACGACCTTGAGTGCGGCGAGGTCCGCCATGGCGGCGTCGCGAGTCTGAACGAGCACACCACCTGCCAGGGTCCGCACCGTGATGCCTGCGGCGCGCGGATCGGGCATGCGGCCCGTCAGCAGGAGGCGCAGGTTCTTCTTGGCAGCGAAAATCGCCAGCGCTCGCTCGTCGGCTGCGGGCGCAATCACGACTTCGGTGAAGATCTTGACGATCTCCTCGGCGGCTGCGGCGTCGAGCGGGCGATTGGCCGCAACGATACCGCCGAACGCACTGACGGGATCGCAGGCGAGCGCGCGCTTGTAGGCATCCACCAAGGAAGCACCAATCGCTACGCCGCAGGGGTTTGCGTGTTTGATGATGGCGATGGCCGGCTCGTCAAACTCGGCCGCCAGCTCGATGGCGGCGTCGGCATCGCCGAGGTTGTTGTAGGACAGCTCTTTGCCCTGCACCTGCCGCGCCGACGCGACGCCGGGGCGCGTGTCGGCGGTGCGGTACAGCGCGCCGACCTGATGCGGGTTCTCGCCGTAGCGCAGCGAAAGTGCGCGAGATGCGGTGATCGTCAACTGAGCCGGCAGTGAGTTGTCGACGCCCTGTTCCTGCGTTGCGAACCAGGCGGCGATGTGCCCGTCGTAGGTTGCCGTGCGCACGAAGGCGCGGGCGGCCAGCCGGCGGCGCAGCGCGTCTGTGGTGGCACCACCGTTTTGTTCCATGTCCTGCATCACGGCGCTGATGTCGGCAGGGTCCACGACGATCGTGACGAAGGCGTGGTTCTTGGCGGCGGAACGGATCATTGCGGGGCCACCGATGTCGATCTGCTCGATGCATTCCGCGAACGGCGCGCCTTTGGCGACCGTCTCTTCGAACGGATAGAGGTTCACCACCACGAGATCGATCGGCGCAATTCCATGCGCGCTCATCTGCTTGGCGTGCTCTGGGTCGCTGCGCAGGCCGAGGATGCCGCCATGCACCTTGGGGTGCAGTGTCTTCACGCGGCCACTGAGCATCTCCGGGAAGCCTGTGAAGTCCGACACTTCGCGCACCGGAATGCCGGCCGCGCTGAGCGCCTTGGCGCTGCCGCCGGTGGAAAGGATCTCGACGTTGCGCGCGGCGAGAAACCGTCCCAACTCGACAAGTCCGGTCTTGTCGTAGACGGACAGCAAGGCGCGGCGAATGGGATTGGTCATGTGGGGCGCTCCGTCGGCAACATCGGATCAGGAGCAAGGCCCCTGCGCCCAGGCGAGCGGCAAGCACGGCCCGCGCTTCCCGATGGTGCATCCATCTATTCTCGCCAGTCGCGCGGGAGCGCTGGATATACGCACTCTGGCGGCGCCGAACAAGGCGGCCGCCGGGAACTGGGCGCTAGGGCCGCAGCACCAGCCCCTCGCGCGCGACGACGGAGCCCGGCCGCTTTTGCGTCACGGCTTGTGCAATGCCGTCCATGAATTGGTCGTCGTGGTCCGGATCGTGGTGAAACACGACGAACGTCTTCACGCCCGCCATGTCGCACAGGCGTACGCCCTCCTCCCAGGTCGAATGACCCCAGTCGGCACGCTTTGGGAACTCGGCGTCGGTGTACGTGGAGTCGTAAATCACGATGTCGGCGCCATGGATCAGGTCCAGCACGTTCTTGTCCGGCTTGCCGACAACATGTTGCGTATCCGTCAGGTAGCAGACGGACTTGCCGCCGAAGTCGACGCGATAGCCGGTGGCCCGGTCGGGGTGATTGAGACGCGCCGTGCGCAGCTTGATCCCCGGCTTGGGCTCGAGCGTCTCGCCGGCATCGAAATCGAGGTACGAGACGTTGGCCGTGAAGATCTCGGGCGGCACCGGAAACAACGGCGAGAACATCATCTCGGAGATGACGTACTTCACCGTCATGTCGCGCGCCTTCAAGTGCCCCGCCCAAATGCGGACCTTGCTGGTCTTAATGAACAAAGGAACGAAGAAGGGAAGACCGCACACGTGATCGAAATGCGTGTGCGTCAGGAACAGGTCCGTATCGACGGGACCGTTCTTGACGATCTCGTTGCCGAGGTACCGAAGTCCGGTACCGGCATCGAACAGAAGCAGGTGATCGCCGCAGCGTACTTCAATGCATGAAGTATTGCCGCCATAGCGAGCTGTCTGCGGGCTGGGACACGCGATACTGCCCCGGACGCCCCAGAAGCGGACGTAGAAGTCCTGGCTATTCGGCACGAGTGCTGAGCCCCCTGCTCAGAATCCCCCAATTCGGGGCATTCTGCCGAACTTAAGCCAAGTTCGGAAGCCGCATTCCGTGCCGATTTGCGAGGCGGGAACCCGGTTTACGGAACAAGGCGATATCCACCTGGCTCGGTCACGAGGATGACGGCGGCAGATGGGTCCCGCTCCATCTTCTGACGCAGGCGGTAGACATGCGTCTCGAGGGTGTGGGTGGTTACGCCGGAGTTGTACCCCCAGACCTCGGACAGAAGGGTCTCACGGTTCACGACCTTGGCGCCCGCCCGG
>CAIVPW010000272.1 GCA_903907895.1 uncultured Alphaproteobacteria bacterium | reverse complement strand
CCGTGGCTCAGGCCGTGGCTCAGGCCGTGGAGGCGCCGGTGAAGTCGCCGGTCCGCATGGCCGCAAGCCCCTCCGCCACGTCATCCGCCTGGGAGGGGTGCGCGGTAATCGGCAGCAGAAGGGCCTCGGCCATCTCGGCCAGGAACTTCAAGGCAACCTCCACGGCCTACAAAATGCGGTCCCTGTGTGAAGAGACCGCGAGGTCGCTGCCAAGGAGGTGTAAAAGCCTGTAAAAGTCCCTGCAATACCGTCGCGAAAGTCCGTTGACCCAACCTGTCCGCAAGCCGCACGCGCTCATTGTCGAGGACGACGCACTGGTCCGCGCCCTCCTCGAGGCCTTCCTGCGTGAAAAGGGTCTGCGCATCACCAGCGTCGGCAGCGCTGCCGAAATGGACGCAGTGCTGGCCCGCGAGGGCATCGACGTCCTGCTGCTCGACCTAGGCCTGCCCGACGAGGACGGCATCGTGGTGGCGCGCCGCTTTCGCGCCGCGTTTCGCGTGCCGATGATGATCATCACGGCGCGCGAGGGCCGCCAGGATCGCCTGGCCGCGCTCGAGGTCGGTGCGGACGATTACCTGACCAAACCGTTCGACCCGCAGGAGATGGCGCTGCGCGTAGGCAACCTGGTTGCACGCGCCAACGGCTCGACCGGCCAGGCCACCAACGCCTCCATACGCCTTGGCGCCTTCCGGCTGGAGCCGCGCCTGCACGCCCTGTTCGATGAAGCCGGCGCCCAGGTACCGCTTACGCCGGCCGAATATTCGCTGCTGTCGGCCTTCGCCAACGCGCCTTCGCGGGTACTGAGCCGCAACCAGCTACTGGACGCGCTGGCCCGCCACGGCGATGCGCCCGGCGAACGTGTGGTGGACGTCGTGGTCGGCCGCCTGCGCAAGAAACTGCGCGACGATTCGCGCAATCCCACCCTGATCAAGACGGTGACGGGCTTCGGCTACATGCTGCAGCCGAATCAGGAGTAGGCGCACCACGCCCAAGGCGTGGTGGTGATCTTAAGAGCGCGAACTAGTCCTTGGCGCGTTCCACGTAGCTGCCGTCTTCCGTATTCACGACGACGCGCGTGCCGACGCCGATGTGCGGCGGCACCATGGTGCGCATGCCGTTCGACAGCATGGCCGGCTTGTAGGACGAGGCAGCCGTCTGGCCGCGAACCGTCGGCTCGGTCTCGACGATCTCGAGCGTGACGCGCTGCGGCAGCTCGTAGCCGACCGGCACGCCCTCGTGCAGCGAGAGGCTTACCTTCATCTCCGGCTGCAGGTAGGCCGCTTGGTCGCCGATCAGGTCGATCGGCAGGGAAACCTGCTCGAAGCTCACGGTGTCCATGAAGTGGTGGCCGTCGCTGTCCGAGAAGAGGAATGTGTGCTCCTTCTCCTCGACGTGGGCGCGCTCGACCTGTTCGGTGGTGCGCCAGCGCTCCGAGACCTTGACGCCGTCGCTCAGGCGCCGGGCATCGATCTGGGTCACGGGCGTGCCCTTGCCGGGATGGATGTTCTCGGCCGTCAGGATGACGTAGAGCTTGCCCTCGAGATCGATAATATTGCCCTTGCGGAGCGAGCTGGCGATGACCTTCACGGAAGTCTCCGGACCTGTGCGATTTCGAGTGCGATTGCGGGGCCGCACCTTACCCATCCTGGCGGGCTCCGCCAGTGGATTCCTCGGGCAGGCCTAGGCTCTATTGGCCCCGGAAACCCCGTATTCCCCCTGGTGGGAGCCCAATGTGCATGCCGGGCGCCGCGCCCGGCTGGTGGCCCGGAGCCGCATCGCTGCAGCCGTCCGCGCCTGGTTCACCGAGCGTGCCTTCCTCGAAGTCGACACCGCGGCCCTGCAAGTTTCGCCCGGCAACGAGACCCACCTGCACGCCTTTGCGACCCAGGCCGAGGACGAGTCCGGAGGGGGCCGTCCCCTCTACCTGCACACCTCGCCCGAGTTCGCCTGCAAGAAGTTGCTGGCGGCGGGAGAGCGGCGCCTGTTCAGCCTCGCCCACGCCTTTCGCAACCGCGAGCGCGGACCCCTGCACCACCCCGAATTCACGATGCTGGAGTGGTACCGGACCGAGGCCCCCTACGACGATGTCATGGCCGACGCGATCAGCCTCCTGCAGGCCGCCGCGCGCGCCGCCAACGCGGTGACTTTCCGCTGGCGCGACAAGACGTTGGACCCCTTCGCCAGCGCCGAACGCCTGACCGTTGCCGAAGCTTTCCAGCGCCACGCCGGCATCGACGTGCTGAGCACCCTTGGCAACCGCGACGCCCTGGCGAACGCGGCCACCGCCTCGGGCGTACGGGTAGCGGCCGACGACACCTGGGGCGACGTCTTCAGCAAGGTCCTGGTGGCGCGCATCGAGCCGAACCTCGGCCTCGGCAAGCCGACCCTGCTCTACGAGTACCCCGCCGAGGAGGCGGCCCTCGCCCGGCCCAAGCCGGGGGATGCGCGTGTGGCCGAGCGTTTCGAGCTCTATGGCTGCGGCGTGGAGCTCGCCAACGGCTTCGGCGAGCTCACCGACGCGGCCGAGCAGCGCCGCCGCTTCGCCGAGCAGATGGCCGAGAAGCAGCGCCGCTACGGCGAACGCTATCCCATCGACGAGGAATTCCTGGCCGCCCTGGCTCTTATGCCGGCCGCGAGCGGCGTGGCGATGGGCTTCGACCGGCTGGTGATGCTGGCCACCGGCGCAACCCGCATCGACGACGTGGTCTGGACCCCGGTCGCCTAGACGAACCGGGCGGTCCGTGGTTAAAGCCGCCCATGGTCGATAAGACGCTGCGCACGGCCGAGGATATCGGCGACGCGGGCTTGGTGTCCGAGTCGGACGTCGCAGCGCTGTCGGACGTCGCCAGCCGGTATGCAGTCGCCATCACGCCTACCATGGCCGACCTGATCGACGCGGCGGACCCCGATGATCCCATCGCCCGCCAGTTCGTGCCGCAGCCCGCCGAGTTGCGCAACGAGCGCAACGAGCGCGCCGATCCCATCGGCGACGATGCACACTCGCCGGTCGAAGGCCTCGTGCATCGCTATCCCGACCGTGTGCTGCTCAAGCTGGTGCACGTATGCGCGGTCTACTGCCGCTTCTGCTTCCGCCGCACCATGGTCGGTCCTGGCAAGCGCAAGACGCTGTCACCCGCGGCGCTCGCCACCGCCCTCGACTACGTCCGCGCGCACCCGGAAGTGTGGGAAGTCATCCTGACGGGCGGCGACCCGCTGATGTTGTCGCCCGCGCGCCTGGCCGCGGTCATGGATGCGCTGCACAAGATCGATCACGTCAAGGTGGTGCGGGTACACACGCGCATTCCCGCGGTCGAACCGAAGCGCATTACGCGCGCTCTGGTGGACGCCCTGCGCGCGCCGGGCAAGGCGACCTACGTCGTCCTGCACGCGAACCACGCGCGCGAGCTTGCGCCCGCCGCGGTCGCGGCCTGCGGCCGCCTGATCGATGCGGGCATTCCGATGCTGAGCCAGTCGGTGCTGCTGCGCGGCGTCAACGATACGCCGGCTGCGCTTGGCGACCTCATGCGCGCGCTGGTCGAGGCCCGCATCAAGCCGTACTACCTGCACCATGGCGATCTGGCGCCCGGCACCGCGCACCTGCGCACGTCGATCGCCGATGGCCGCGCGCTGATGCAGCAATTGCAGGCCTCGCACTCCGGCCTGTGCCAGCCGCAATACGTGCTCGACATCCCCGGCGGCCACGGCAAGTCGCCGATCGGGCCCGAGTACTTGTCGTCTACGCCCGACGGCCACTACCGCATCCGCGACTTCCGCGGCACCTCGCACCGCTACCGGGACACGAAGCGGAAGTAACGCACCGCCGGACTGCGAAACAAAAAACCCTCTCCCACCGAGGCGGGAGAGGGTTTTTGCTGGCCGTGCGCCGCTCGGCGGCGCGCAGGGTCGCGTCAGAGCGCGGCGCCCTTGATCACCGGGATCAGCGCGCCCGAGATCTCGTTGGGCACGATCAGGATGTTGTCCTCGTCGGACTGGAACGTCGTCGCCCACAGCTGTTTGCCGTCCTTGGCGTCGAACATCTTCATGTCGAACTTGAAGGCGTGGCTGCCGGCCGAAACCGAGCCCGTCAGCACGTAGCGCACCTTCATGGCGGCGCCGGCGGCCTGAGGCGTGATGGTCTTGTTGCCGGCGAGCGGCTCCATCACCGCCTTGTCGGCGACGCGGATGGCGGCGTCCTTGCGCAGGGCGTCGCTGATCATGCCCCAGTACTGGTCGGCGGCATGGGCGCCCTCGTCATTGGCGCCGGCGAGGACCACGCCGACCGAGCGGTCGGTGGCCACCTGCGCAAACGCCGGTCCGGCCAGCAGGGCGGGGGTGACGGCAAACGAAAGAGCAAGCAGCGTGCGACGCATGGTGTCCTCGGGGTTGTGGGAATTGGGGCCGGATGGTCCTAGGCGAGTGTGTCGTAGTCAAGGCCTGAGGCCAAGGTTTCTGCCCACGGACGCGTGATATCCCAGTGCAGCGGACGGGTATTTGGGCCTAAAGGGCCGCGCCCTTCAGTTGCGCCACCAACGACGTGGCGATTTCGGGTGGAAGTTGCAGCAAGTCGTCCTCATCGCTGAAGAACCGGCCACTCCAGACCTCCCGCCCCGACTGCGCGTCCACCAAACGGGTATTGACGGCGAAATCCGCGTCCTCGCGGTGAATTTCGCCAAGGAAGACGAAGCGGACTTTCGCCGCGGCGGCGATCTTGGCCGGGTCGGGCTTTCCGGGCCCGCCCGCTTCGGCCGCAAGAGCGCGTAAGCCGGCCTCCTTCGCCGACGCCTCCAGCACGCCGTGCGTGAAGTCCTCGACCTCGGCCTCACCGCCCTCGTCCGCACCGTAGAAGACGATCGCCACGGAACGGTCGTCTGCCACCTGCGCGTAAGCGCACGGCGCCACGAGGAGGGTGAGCAGCATCAACAGGCGTGATCCCAAGGCGGTCATCCGGGCCTCCGTCGATTTCTTGCAGCGGGGGATGATTCCTCAGGGCGCCCGGGCTGGTCAAGGTTCCGCTTGCTCCTGCCATCACAAATGCGCCGGAGCCACCCCAATCCCTTGATTCCAGCGCGAGTACTGTTAAACCACTCCCGTGCCGCGTGATGGGTTCGATGAACCCGGCGGCCGTGGGGGTCGCCAAGTACTGGGGATGGCTCTGTTCGTTGCCGAAGCCGATTGCGGCCGCGGCGTTTTTTCAGATCGGGCACTCCGGACGGGCGAGGTCATCGAGCGGGCCCCCGTTCTTGCGATTCCGCAAGGCCAGGTCGCCGCGCTGAACGGCACCGTCTTGTACGACTACTGGTTCGGCTGGGGCGCGTCCGACGAGGACGCGGGCGTGTCGGGCGGCTACGGCTCGCTCTACAACCACTCCTTCGCTGCCAACATTGCGTACCGCAAAGACTTGGTGGCGGGCGAGTTGCAGTTCGTTGCACGCCGCGACATCGCGGGCGGCGAGGAGCTGCGCATCGATTACACGGGTGGCGACCACCAGACGGCGCCGCTGTGGTTTTCCGACCAGAACACCCTTGCGTCCACCGCCCGGCCCGAGCGTGCGTTGGCGCAGCAACCCGGCGTGCGTGTGACGCGTAGCCCGTTGAGCGGCCGCGGCGTGTTTGCGTTGCGCGATTTTGCCGTTGGGGACGAAGTCGAGGTCGCGCCGATCATCGTGGTGCCTGCGCTCGACTGGCCCGGCGTCTCCAGCACCCCCCTCAACGACCACTGCTTTGCCTGGGGCGACGAGCTGCAGCACGCCGCCTTCGGACTGGGCTGCTCCTCGTTCTACAACCATGCCGACGACCCTGCCGCAGCGTTCACCCGCGACCGCGAGCGCCGCCTGCTGCGCTTCACCGCGCGGCGCGCCATCGCGTCTGGCAGCGAGATCACCATCGACTACCGCTCGTCCTACAGCGAGCCGTTCCCGCTCGCGTTCGAGGTTCGCTAGAACTCGATGCCCGAACGCCTCCTCCTCAGCGAGCTAGACGAACCTCCAGGTACCGCCGGCAACCCGGTGCGCGCAGCCGTCGGCTGCGCGGGCACCGGCGTTGTCGCGTCCGTCCCGCTCGCGGCCGGCGCCATCGCCTGCCGCTTCCACGGCCGTATCGTGCCGTTCGCGGCCCTCCCACACTCCGAGATTCGCCACGCCCTGTGGCTCGACAACGATCGCTGGCTGATCGCCGGGGCTCCCGCGCGCTTCATCAACCACAGCTGCGACCCGAACTGCGTGCTCGTTGACGATCCACGCGATCCCGACGCTGCACTTGTGTTGGCAGCGCGCGCCATCGCTGCAGGTGAAGAAATCACCTTCGCCTACGACCGGGTCGACGCTGACGAGCTGGCCGCGAACAAAAACAATCCCGCCTATGCCTGGCACGCCGATTGGACCTTTCAATGCCGCTGCGGAGCACCCATATGCCGCGGTCTTGTGGATGGTTATCGGCCTAAGGAGCGCGCGCACGCTGCGCAGCGCCCGGATGCCGGCGAAGGGCTTCTTGGTTCGGCAAACCCCCACGGCGCATTGGGCGCCCGGGAACTTGCCGTTGCGGGACCGCGCGCCGGAGCGCCGGTCCTTTGGGGGTCGAAAGTAGACCATGACGCGTAGCGCAATCCGCACCACGCCGCGCCGCACCAGTGCCGCCGCGAGCGGCCAGTCCGTTCGTAAGGCTACTGCGCCGACCATTCTCGGTCCGGTTGCCAGCCTCGAGCGGCACCTGCCGGCCGATTGGTGGCGCGACTTGTTCGGCGAGCTGTACCTGCAGACCGACGGCGACGTCGTCGAGAACGCCGACAGCACGCGCGAAGATGTCGACGCGCTGATCCGCGTCGCACGCCTCGAGCCGGAACACCGCATACTCGACCTCTGCTGTGGCCAGGGCCGCCATACGCTGGAGCTCGCCACGCGCGGGTTCGGCAAGGTGACGGGCATCGACCAGTCGCAATACCTGCTGAGCCTCGCCAAGAAGCGGGCCCAGAAGGCCGCGCTGCCGGTGCGCTTCCGCCGCGAAGACGCGCGCGACCTGTCCGAGCCGGCGGCGGCCTACGACCGCGTCGCCATCATGGGCAACTCGTTCGGCTACTTCGAAGCGGAGAGCGACGACGTCGCGCTGCTGGAGAAGGTGCGCCGCACGCTGGTGCCTGGCGGACTCCTGACGCTCGACATCACCGACGGTGACTGGATGCGCGCCAACTTCGCCCCGCACTCGTGGGAGTGGATCGGCGCGCGCCAGCTCGTCTGCCGCCAGCGCGAGATTGCCCAGGATGGCGCGCGCCTGATATCGCGCGAGATCATCATCGACCTCGGCAAGGGCGTGGTGAAGGACCAGTTCTACGCCGAGCGCCTCTACTCGCGCCGCCGCATCGCCGAACTGCTGGAGCAGGCCGGCTTCGAGGACGTGCGCGTACACGACGGCCCGGGCACGATCTCTGATCGCGGCCAGGACCTTGGCCTCCTGCAGCACCGCATGCTCATCACCGCCGTCGCCACCGACCCCAAGGTGTCGCGCCTGCACACCGAGACGATCGAAGCGCGCGACGTCGTCGTGGTGACCGGCGACCCGCGCCTCAGCGACGCCAACAAGCGCAACGGCCGCTACAACGAGGAAGACCTCGTGGTGGTCGACCGCATGAAGGAAGCGCTCGCTCAGCTGCCCGGCTACCGCCTCAGCTACCTGAACCACCACGCCACGCTGGCGCAACGCCTGTCGGAGCGCCGAGGCGCATTCGTGCTCAACCTGTGCGACGAAGGTTTGAACAACCGCGCCGACATGGAGGCGCATGTGCCGGCACTCATGGAAAGCATGGGCATCCGCTACACCGGCGCCGGCCCCGCGTGCCTGACCATGTGCTTCGACAAATCGGCCACGAGCGGCATCGCCCGCTCGCTCGGCGTGCCGTGCCCGCGCGAGGTGTTCATCCCGGCCGCCGGTCCGGTTCCGGATCTGTCCGGTGCCGTGCCCGGCATCTTCAAGCCGAACGCCGCGGACGGCTCGTTTGGCATCACCGCGGACGGCATCGTGCAGACGGTCGAGGCCGCCAACGCCGAGATCGCGAAGCGTCGTGACCGCTACCCGGGCCGCTCGTGGCTACTGCAGGAGTACCTGACCGGCGACGAGTACTCAGTGACGCTGATTGGCAACCCGGGCGATGAGATGCGCGCGCTGCCGATCGTGCAGTTCGACTTCTCGCAGCTGCCGGCCGGCGAGGCGCCGATCCGCAGCTACGCGGCCAAGTGGGAAATCGACACCGCCGCCTACACGGAAATCGTGACCCGCGAGGCCACCACGCTGACCGAGACGGAAAAGTCCGAGCTCGCCGAGCACTCCAAGCGCCTGTTCGCGCGCCTGGGTTGCCGCGACTACGCCCGCTTCGACTTCCGCCGCGGCAACGACGGCACCATCCGCTTCCTCGAGGCCAACCCGAACCCGGGTTGGTGCTGGGACGCGACCATGATCATCGCCGGCAAGTTCGCGGGCCTCGAGTACCACGACGTGCTGGACCTGATCCTGAAGGCCGCCATCCGTCGCCACGACGGCGCCGTCCGGTAACGGCGAAGGCGCTCGCCGAGCTTTCCCTCCCGTACCCTCTCCTCCTGGCGGGGAGAGGGTACGTTGAACCTCGACATCTCAATCCCCTCCTCGCGGCAAACGGGGGGATAGGGTAAGGGTCTGCCGACGCGCGCCGTACGGCGGCGCAGCTCTTGGTGCGGGATGCGACGATGACCACAGGCACCGACGCGACGATTACGGTCGGCGCCGCAGTCCGTCACCTCTTCGCGTACGTCGCGCCGTACCGCGCCGCCGCCGCGCTGCTCATCCTCACCATCCTGGTCGAGGTCGCGTACGAGACGGCGCTGCCGCTCAGCCTCAAGTTCCTGATCGACCGCGCTATCGGCCCCGGCGATGTAGGCTTGCTCTGGCAGGTGCTGGGGGCGCTCGCCCTTGGCCTCGTCTTCAGCACCATGGCAGTCATCGGCCGCGACTATCTGTACGCATGGCTGATGTCGCACGTGCTCACCGACATCCGCATCGCGATGTTCGAGCACCTGCAGCGCCTGCCGCTCGGCTTCTTTGCCAAGAACCGGGTCGGCGACCTGATGGGCCGCTTTTCTTCCGACCTCGCCGCGGTGGAGAGCGCACTGGTGGTCGGCGCCCCGGGCGCCATCCTGTCGCTCTTCTATGTCACGGCCAGCGTCGGCGCACTGTTGTGGCTCGAGTGGCGCATGGCGCTGGTCATG
>CAIVPW010000271.1 GCA_903907895.1 uncultured Alphaproteobacteria bacterium | reverse complement strand
GTTAAGAAGAAAAAGCCCGGGGCGCGCCCCCGGGCTTTTTCGTTTTCGCATGTGCCTTTGGCCTGCCGCCGGGCCTTTGGGTAGGGCCGTCTGGCCCTGTGGCCAGGCGACCCGCTATCGGGCCCGGCATTGCCATCCTTCCACTGACTTCGCCATCCTTCTACTGACTTCACCACCATGACCGGCCCTGTCAGTAGGAGGGCCCCGAAACACCCCCGTGCGGGGCCTTCCGCGTTTCAGACGGCTATGACCGGCCCTTGAGCGGGCTCGACAGCCCGATCACCACGCCGCCCGGCGCGCGCACGATGGCCGTCGTCACCAGGTCGCCCATGTCTTCCGGTGCCTGGATGGCTTCCGCGCCGGCTGCCAGCGCGCTTTCGAACGTCGCGCGCGCGTCGCGCACATAGACGTAGGGCGTGTTGGACGGCGCCTCCGACGCGCTGGCGCCGTGTACGCCGCCGCCGCCCTTATCCGAGTAGGCGAACATGTGGTACTCGCCGGTGGGCGTCGGCATGCTGCCGACGAACTTCCAGCCCAGAACCTTCGCGCACCACTCCTTGGTCGCCTCGGCGTTGTTGCTCGTGATGTCCGTGTGCGTGATCCAGCCGTTCAGATCGGCCGGTGCCGCGCCGCGGCTCGCGCGGCGGGCGGGCGCCTTGCGGGCCGCCGGTGCCTTGCGTACAGCCGCTTTGCGTGCGGCGGGTTTGCGTGCCGGTGCCTTGCGTGCCGGTGCCTTGCGCGCGGTTGCGCGGGTGCTGCGTGCCGGAGCCCGCTTCGCCACACTGCGGCTCTTCGCTGCGCTGCGGCTTTTCGTGGCGCCTTTGGCGGCACTCTTGGCTGCAGTCTTGCGCGGCGCCTTCGCGCGCGTCGTCTTGGCTCGCGTTGCTTTGGTGCGCGACGTCTTGGCCATGATGCTTCCAGCTCCGTGCCGCGGGGTGCGGCACAAACGCTGTAGGCCTCGGCGAGCAGCGGTGTCAACCGCTAGCGCAGTGTCTGCCTACGCCAGCAGTGCGCGCGCGACCTCGGCGGCGATCAGGCCAAGACACACGACCACCCCCGCAATTGGAATCCAAAGAGGCACGCTGCGCGCCAGATCCGTACGCGGAGACACACGCTTCAAGCGCCACAGCGAGGCGTTGACGGCGGCGAGCACCGCCAGCGTGAGGCCACTGGTCCAAGACACAAGCGATTCGAAGGGGATCGTCAGCACCAGAACGACGGTGATCGCTCCCGCTGCCAGGGTCGCCGTCACGGGCGCACGCGTGCGCGGATCAATCCTGCCGAATCCGCCCCATCCCAAGCCGCGCCGCGCCATCCCGAAGGCCAGCCGCGAGACGATGACGAGCTCGATCAGAACGCCATTCAGCGTTGCCACCACCGCCATGAGGCTGAAGGCAGGTGCCCATCCGGGCGCGTAGAGCTGGAGGACGTTCTTCAGGGCGTCGTCGCTGCCGGCAACCGTATCGACCGGCAACGCGAGCATGACGACGAGCGCGACCGTGAAATACAGGATGGCCGATGCGCCAATGGCGATGAGGATGGCGCGCGGAAGGGTCCGGCCGACGTCGACGGTCTCCTCGGCCATGTTGGCCATGCCCTCGAAGCCGATGTAGGCGAAGAAGGCGATGAACGTGCCGCCGGCAACGCCGAGCAGGACATCGGTCGAGTGTGGCACCAGGTCGGCAAACGGAGTCCTCGGCTCGGCCAGCGCCGGCGCGCCCGCCGCAATCACGATCAGCAGGCCGCCGACCTCGATCGCGCTCAGCAGGGCGGCGAGGCGAACGCTCTCCGAAACGCGCAGGCAAGCAATCACGGTGAATGCGGCGACGGCCGCCGCCGCCAGCACCGGCTCCGGCAGGTCGATGTAGTCGGCAAGGTACGTGGCGCCACCGAGCGCGATGGAGCCAGCACCGACGATGCCGGCCGTGGCAAAGGCCAGTCCGGTGACGCGCGCCAGCAGCCGGGAACCGAACGCCGCCTGTACGAAGGCGACCGACCCCTCGGCTGCCGGATGGCGCGCCACCAGCTCCGCATAGGACAGGCCGGTAAGGGCCGCGAGCACGCCGGCAAGCAGAAAGGCGATGGGCGTCGCACCGCGTGCCGCCGCCGCGACTTCGCCAATCAGAACATAGATCCCGGCGCCGACGATGATGCCGATGCCGTACAGCGCCAGCGAGCGCACGCCGAGCGTGCGGACCAGCGTATGCGGCTCCGTCATGTCAGCGGACTGGCCAGGTGGGGCGCGAACTCCTGCAGCACCTGCTCGTACAGCCTGCGCTTGAAGCCGACCACAAGCCTGGGCAGGTCCTCAGGCCGCACCCAGCGCACCGCGCTGAACTCCGCCTCGTGGGTATCGAGTGCGAGGTCTGCTTCCGTGCCGGTGAAGCGCAGCAGGAACCACTTCTGCTGCTGGCCACGGAAACGCCCGCCCCACACCTTGGGCACCATGTTGGACGGCAGGTCGTAGCCGAGCCAGTCCTTCGATTCCGCCTCGATGCGCGCCTTGTCGGTGCCGACCTCTTCCCTAAGCTCGCGCCACAGCGCCTGCTCGGGCATCTCGCCGTCGTCGATGCCGCCCTGCGGCATCTGCCAGGCATCCGACTTCATGTCGATTCGGCTGCCAACCAGCACCTCGCCCGTGCCGTTGCGGAGCATGATCCCGACGCCGCGCCGATAGGGCAGCGTGCCCACGTCTTTGGTCATGGTCAGTTCGTGTTGGTGGTGCGCGCGAGTGCCGAGATCGGGGCCAGCGTCACATTCTTGTCGCGTAGCGCGCGCGCCCAGGCGCCGACCCGCTCGATCGTCACGGGGTAGGCATATCCGATGGCAATGGCGCTGCCGCCGCGCGTCGCCGCACGTTCCAGCTCCAGCAGCCGCGCATCCACGCCGGCGCGGCTTGCCTCGCCATCCAGGAAGGTGTTGTTGATGACGCGCGGCATGCCGAGCTCGGCGGCGATGCCGCTGGCCACGCCGTCGGTCGTCTCGCGCGCGTCGAGGAACAGCAAGCCTCGACCGCTGATGTCCTTCAGAATCGGCCGCAACGCTTCCGCCGACGAGCTCATCTTGGCGCCCATGTAATTGGTGACGCCGATGTAGCCCGAGAACCGCGCCAGCACCCAGTGAAGCCGCTCGAGGTTCACCTCGGGCGTCGCAGTCGTCAGCATGGTGTGCGGACCGGGGTCGTTGGCCGGATAGCGCTCCGGCTCCATCGGCAGCTGCAGAATCACTTCATGTCCGGCGGCGCGTGCCTCGGCAATTTGCGCTTCGAGGTTCGGTGCGTAGGCAGCGAACGCCAACGTCACTTCCGGCGGCAACTGCTGGATGGCGGCTTGCGTCGCCGCGCGGCTCAGTCCGAGCCCGCCGATGACCACGGCCACCTTGGGTGACTGGGTCTGCTCGGCGAACGGCCGCGCGTAGACCTTCCACGGCTGGCGGCCGTCCTCGCCCACCATCGGCAGCGGGCCGGCCGGCCCTTGT
>CAIVPW010000270.1 GCA_903907895.1 uncultured Alphaproteobacteria bacterium | reverse complement strand
TCCTGGTCGCGCGTGAACAGCGTATGGGCGCGCAGCGCCTGCTGCGTGTGGTGCAGCAGTGTCACGTTCTCGATGTCGTACATGCTGCCGCGCACGAGCATGCCCTGGTCCTTCAGGTGCGTCTCGGCGGCCTCGGCGCCTTCTTCGGTCAGTGTGACGGTGCGGGTCTTCTCGTCGATCTCGTACTGCTTGCCGCGCTCCAGCAGCGGGATGATCTTGTCCACCTTGCGGTACATGTCGGACGAGTCTTCCGCCTGACCCGAGATGATCAGCGGCGTGCGCGCCTCGTCGATCAGGATCGAGTCGACTTCGTCGACGATCGCGTAGTTGAAGTCGCGCTGCACCATCTGTTCCAGATGGAACTTCATGTTGTCGCGCAGGTAGTCGAAGCCGAGCTCGTTGTTGGTGCCGTAGGTGACGTCGGCCGCGTACGCCTTGCGCCGCGCGCCGTCATCCAATCCGTGCACGATGACGCCCACTTCCATCCCGAGCAGGCGGTAGATCGGGCTCATCCACTCCGCGTCGCGCTTGGCGAGGTAGTCGTTGACCGTGACGAGGGTCACGCCCTTGCCGGCCAGCGCATTCAGGTACACGGGCAGCGTCGAGACCAGCGTCTTGCCTTCGCCGGTCTTCATTTCAGCGATCTTGCCGGCATGCAGGACCATGCCGCCGAGAAGCTGCACGTCGAAGTGGCGTTGCCCCAGGGTGCGCTTGGCGGCCTCGCGGACCGTGGCGAAGGCGTCCACCAGCAGCTGGTCGAGGGTCTCGCCCTTGGCTAGGCGCTCCTTGAACTGGCCCGTACGGCCGCGCAGCTCGTCGTTCGTCAGCTTTACCAACGATGGCTCGAGGGCATTGATGGCCGCTACCTGCGGCTGCAACCGCCTGATGAAACGGTCGTTGGACGAGCCAAAGAAAGTCTTGGCGAGCGCGCTGAACATGCAGCCCGAGGGGGTTCGGAAGGGAGGGGAAAGCTCCCCTCAGATAAGCGGGGGTGGGGCCCCTGTCAATTAAGGCGGGGCCGCGGTCGGGCGGGCAATTTCCCATGCTCGCCTGTGCAATTGGGCCCGGTGGAGCCCTTTTCGCCCCTGCTGGCCGCCACGGCCGCTCTCACCTGGGCCCAGCAGGTCAACCCGAAGCTCCGGACTTCGTCTCTCCGGACCCGGCTCGCGAGGTCCTCCCTCCCTGGCCGGGGAAGATGACCGGCGCCCCAGCCAGCACGGCCTGCATGCTGACGGAGGAGGACCTGAACGCGCGGAATACCAATCCAACGTGACCTTGCGATGAGGAGCGCATCCGCACGGGGCGGCGCGTCTTCACCGTGTCCGACTTGCGGCCACCGGGGGCCTCGTAGGCTTGCGGCTCGGCGCGCGCGGGGAGTAGAACGGCGCGCTTCTACCTAGGAAGGCGCGAAATCCATGCAACAACCTGCCGATACGACTTCGGCGGCCGGCGCCTCGAGCTCCAAGCCGAAGGGCCCGTCGCCGCTCGCTCCCCTCAACTTCCCCAGCCTGCCGCCCGTACCCGGCGTGCGCGTTGCCGCGGGCGAAGCGGGGCTGCGATATCGTACGCGCAGCGACTTGTTGCTGGTCGAGCTGGCTCCTACGACAACGGCAGCAGGCGTCACCACCAAGTCGAAGACGGCATCCGCGCCAGTCGAGTGGTGCCGCGTGCGCCTGAAAACCGGCAAGGGCCGCGCCCTCGTTGCCAACGCGGGCAATTCGAACGCATTCACCGGCAAGGCCGGCGTGGTTGCGGTGAAGCGCACGGCGGTCGCCGCGGCGAAGGCACTCGGCTGCAAGCCGACCGAGGTCTACATCGCATCCACCGGCGTTATCGGCGAGCCGATCAAGGTGGAGAAGATCGAGGCGGCGATTGGGCCGACGGCCGCCAAGCTTGGCGACGCCGGCTGGCAGGCCGCGGCTGATTCAATTCGCACGACCGACACGTTCGCCAAGGGTGTCACGCGCCGTGCGCGCATCGGCAAGGCCACCGTCGTCATCAACGGCATTGCCAAGGGCTCGGGCATGATCGCGCCCGACATGGCAACCATGTTCGCGTTCCTGTTCACTGACGCCGCCATCCCGGCGCGCGTGCTGCAGAAGCTCGTCAGCGAGCTGAACGAGACGACGTTCAACGCCATCACGGTGGATTCGGATACCTCGACGTCCGACACCCTGCTGGTGTTCGCCACCGGCCAGGGTGCCAAGCACCCGCCGGTGAAATCGGCGACGGACAAGCACCTGCGGGAATTTAAGGTCGCTCTGCACGAGGCGATGCTCGATCTCGCCTTGCAGATCGTGCGCGATGGCGAAGGCGCGTCGAAGTTCGTGCGCATCAATGTCTCGGGCGCGAAGACCGTGAAGGCCGCCAAGCAAATCGGCCTCACCATCGCCAACTCGCCCCTGGTGAAGACGGCGCTCGCCGGCGAGGACCCGAACTGGGGTCGCGTCGTGGCGGCCGTCGGCAAGTCCGGCGAACACGCCAGCCGCGACAAGCTCAAGATCGCGTTCGGACCGCACGCCGTGGCGGCCAAGGGCGCGGTCGTGCCGGGCTACGTCGAGGCGCCCGTCGCTGCCTACATGAAGGGCAAGGAACTCGAGATCCATGTCGACGTCGGCGTCGGCAAGAGCAAGTTCACCGTGTGGACCTGCGATCTCGGCTACGACTACATCCGCATCAACGCGTCGTACCGATCCTAACCGCGCCGTCCCGCTGCAACGCCGGGACGCGAGTATGCACACGCTGACGACAGCACGGCTCATCCTCCGCGCCCCGCGCGCGGAGGATGCGGCGGCCTTGGTGGCAATTGCCAACGACTGGGAAGTCGCAAAGCAAACCGCCAGCCTGCCGCACCCCTACGAGCTTCGGCACGCCGAACAATGGATTGCCGGGCAGACCGGCGACCGCCGCATGCAGCTGCAGCACGTTCTGTGCACCAAGGACGGGACAGTCGTCGGCGTTGCGACCGTGTACGAAAAAGACACGAACACCGAGATCGGCTACTTCCTGGGCCGGGCTTACTGGAACAGGGGCTACGCCAGCGAAGCTGTGCCCGAATTGGTGCGCCACGCATTCGCCGTGCTGCCGATTCGCGCGCTGCACGCGTGGGCCTTCGTTGAAAACGAGGCGTCACACCGTGTGTTGCGCAAGGCCGGCTTCCGCATCTGCGGCGACTTCGAAGGCGACCACCCCGAGCGCGGCGGCTGGCGGCGCGTGTTGCGCTTCGTCGTCGAACGTCCGGGCAAGCTGGTATTGGTTGCTGCGGCCGCGCTCCTCGATGCCACCGGACAGGTCCTGCTGGCACAGCGGCCGCCGGGCAAATCGATGGCCGGGTTGTGGGAGTTTCCGGGCGGCAAGGTCGCGGCGGGTGAGTCGCCGGAGGTGGCCTTGGCACGCGAGCTCGATGAGGAACTCGGTATCGTCGTGCGGGTCGAGGACCTGACGCCGCTCAGCTTCGCGTCGCACGCCTACGACGACTTCCACCTCCTCATGCCGCTCTACGTTTGCCGCGTGTGGCGCGGTGATCTGCAATCCCGCGAGGGGCAGCGCCTCAAGTGGGTTGCTCCGGACGCAATCGTTGCGGCGGAGCTGCCGCCCGCCGACGTTCCGCTGCTAGGGCCGCTGCGGGATCTGGTGCGCGGGCGGTTAGGGTAAGAATCTGAAACGTGGCCGGAACTCGTCCGCCGGCCACCCCAAATCTTGCACGGTACGCTTTTGCCGTGGCGAGCAGGGTGGCGCGCGGCAGGAACGCCTTGCCCCGGCCCTGCATCGCATTGGCCTCGCCCATGCCGCGCAGCTCGTGCATCAGCTTTACAGGGTCGGAATACGTCACCGTGAACGAGTCGACGTCGGCGACCGCGTCGCGAAAGCCGGCGCGCTGCAGCAGCATGCCGGCGTCGCGCACGTCCACAAACGGCGACACATGTGGGCTGACGCCGCCCCGCGTTTCGGCTTCGCCTTCGAGGAAGGCAGCCCGCAACTCGCGCAACGTCTCGCCCCCCAACATGGCCGCCAGGAACAAACCGTCCGGCCTCAATGTGCGGGCAATCTGGATCAGGGCGCCGGGCAGGTCGTTGACCCAGTGCAGCACCATGCTGCTGGTCACAAGGTCGAACGTCTCGCGGGCGAACGGGTTCCACTCTTCGTCGGCCACCACCGTCGGCCGCATCGCGGCCGAGACATCGGACCGGTACACCGTGGCGGCATGGGGCAGCATTGCATCGAGCAGCGGCATCCCGCCGCCAATGGCGAGCGCCCG
>CAIVPW010000269.1 GCA_903907895.1 uncultured Alphaproteobacteria bacterium | reverse complement strand
TGGCCAACCAGGGTCGCCGCTGCGTTGGCAGTTCCCCATGCTGGGAGAAAGGCGAACACCATGACGCGCATGGCGATGGTGAACCCCGCCAGCGCAGCGTCGCCGTACATCGCCAGGATACGCATCACGCCGATCCAACTGGCCGACATGATCAGCATCTGCACCGACGCGCTCCAGCCGATCTTCAGCATGGTCGCCATTGCGGCGCCGTCGGTCTTCCAGTGGCGCGCGGCGATGGTCAGGCGCCGCGTACCGCTGAACAGCAACCACAGCGCAAATGCCACGCCAATGCCGCGGCCGATGTTGGTCGCAACCGCCGCGCCCGTGACTCCCATCTCGGGAACCGGACCGAAGCCGTACACGAACACCGGCACCAGCACGATGTTGAGGCCGTTGGCGAGCCAGAGCGCCCGCATGGCGATCGCCGCATCGCCCGCGCCGCGGAACGCGGCGTTCAAGATGAATAGCAGCGTAACGGTGGCGTTGCCGCCGAGCATGAGCACGGTGTAGCCGAGCCCGGTCTCGATTACGCCTTCGCTGGCGCCCATGATGCGCAAGAGCGGCACCGCGTAGAACGCGCTGACGCCGATGAGCGCCGACGCGGCGATGCCGAGTAGCAGCACCTGGACTGCCGCGATCGATGCGCCTTCCTGGTCCTTGGCACCCGCGCGCCGTGCGATGACGGCAGTGCCTGCCATACCGAGGCCCATGGCGAGCGCGTATACGATGGACAGCATCGCCTCGGTCAGACCAACCGTAGCCACCGCCTCGGCGCCGAGCCGCGCCACCCAGAAGATGCTGACCACCGCAAACAGCGATTCCATCAGCATCTCGAGCACCATCGGGATCGCCAGCAGCGGCACGGCACGCCGGATCGGCATTGCCGTGAAGTCCTGCCGCGAGCCGGCGAGCGCTTCGCGAATGGTTGCCCAAACACCGGGGTGCGGCTGAGCGTCGGTGGGCGTCCCGTGTGCCTGCGCGGTGTCGTTCGGTACTGACATGATGTGCATCGCGCCCCGCCTGCTGCGTGGCGCACCCCTTCGGCGAATGCGCAACCTGCGGCCCGTGCCCGCGCTTCCGCAACAGTCTCCGGGCGAACCCGAACGGCGCGCATCCTAGGCGGACCGCGGTGACCGGTCTATTGCGGTGCTGCGATGCAGTTTTGGCGCTTCAGAACGCAGGGCGTGTGGACGACGCGGTGGGGACGGTGGCGTGAATGCCGAAACGGCCAAGCACTGCGACCAGGTCGCTCGCCATATACGGCTTGCTCAGAAACCCGATGCGGTCGTAGCCCGTAAGCAGCTGGCGCAGAGTTTCCTCGTCATAGCCGCTGACGAGAACGATCGCGGCGTGAGGCCAGTGCGTCCGTATTTCCCTGGCGAGTTCGTCGCCGCGTGCATCGGGCAAGCCGACATCGATTACGGCGGCAGTCATCTCGCGCCCACGTTCGAAAATCCGCCGCGCGCCACTGGCCGAGTCAGCCTCTGCGACCACAAAGCCCAACAGTTCAAGCTCTTCGACGACGACGATGCGGACGAGCGGTTCGTCTTCGACGACGAGCACGGAAAGCGGACTATGCGCCACCAAGGCTCTCCACCAATTTTTCCCTGAGCAATTACACGCAAGGCCAGAGGCCTCCCGCAAGCCGGGAAAATACCCGATGGCGTCCCAGAATCGCGACGCCCCGTCTCGCTAGGCGACTCCCAACTCGAGGAACTTGGCCGGGCCGGCTTTGTAAAATTTGACCGCCTGGCCGTCCACGTCACGCATGGTCTTGGTCGTCGCCATGATGGCGCCGCGGTTCAATTCAGCCACCTTGCGGTCGTAGAGGGAGAGCGCCGCGCCGATCTCCTTTTCCCGCTGCAAGGCATGACCCAAGATTTGGGCGCTCTGGATCGCCACGGACGTGCCCCAGCCGGTTTCGTAGAAAAGCGTGGCGTAGGAATCCCCGACCAGCGCCACGTTTTCGAAGGTTGCATTCTGGCAGTTGGTCGCCCGGAAGCGGCGCCAGCGCGACGCACCCTTCAGTCGCCGCCCGCCCAGGCCGGGCGCGAAGTACTCGTTGATCTGGGCAAGCCCCTGCTCGGAGATGTTTCCGTCCGCATCCAGCATGCCGGGCGCATCCAGCGTAGCCGTCAGCCCCATGCTGTGCGTGATGATGGCCGACGATTCGCCCTTGGCGTGGGGGTAGGCCGTGATGCGGATCAGCCCTTTGCCCGCCACGTAGATGTAGCCGAACAGGAACCGGTCGAGGTCCCCCTCCAGCTCCAGCCACGCAAAGCGCGATTTCGCCTCCACACTGCGCGGCGCGAACTTATCCGCGAACGCGGCCCTCACCGTGCTGCCGGCGCCGTCCCCACCGATCAGGAGATCAACACTCGCCTTCTCGGCCCGCACGCGCTCCGGCGTCACTTCGGCCTCATATTCGACCGGGATGCCCGCGCGCTTAACGGCCTCCTTCAGGAACGTCAGCAATTGCGAGCGCTTCACGCCCGC
>CAIVPW010000268.1 GCA_903907895.1 uncultured Alphaproteobacteria bacterium | reverse complement strand
TGCCTGGCGAGCAGGCGGCGCTCGTGGCGCTTCTCCGCGGCGCGGCACGCTTCGGCAAAGCGGCGATCGAGTTCCGCGGCCCACGCCTCGGGCATCGGCGCCATGCCCGCCCACGTCGCGCGCGTCTCGGTGAGACCGTCGACGAGGTCCTCGCCCGCGAGGCCTTCGACGGTGACGCACACCGCAATGCGGTCGGCCTGTTCCTGCTCAAGGGCGCGGCGCTGACGATCCGCCTCGACCCGAGCGGCCTCATCAGCCGCCAGGCGCTGGCGCACCGCATCGGAGGCGGTTTCGAAGTCAGCCTGGATGCCGTCCTGGACGTCGGCGTCGGCCAGCAGTTCCACCCACGCCACGCGACCGGCGGCGTACGCCTCGCGCAACTGCGCAAAGTCGGCGACCGCAGACAACGCGGCCATCTGCGTGACGAGATCGCGCGCCGTCTGCTGGTCGGCGTCCTTGAACGCGGGTCCCGATTCGGCCACCGGCGCGGGCGCCGGCTCGCTGGCCTTCAGCAAGGTGCGCGCCTTCTTTTGCGCCGCCTTGGCGCGCGCCTTCTGGCTGATGTTGGTCAGCGTCTCGGCTGAGGGCGATGGCAGGCGGTCGACCGCAGCCACCGCCGCATCGGCATGCTCGCCGCGCATCGCGACGCCTTCAATTTCCGCCGCGTCGGTCAGCCGCTCGACGGCCAGCAATCGCGCGCCGCCTTCGGCGGCATGCCGGGCAATGCTGCCGAGCGACCGCTGATCGCGCACCGCGGCAATCGCCGCGCGACGCACGGCGTCAGGACCCGAGCCCTTGGCCACGGTCGTCAGCTCGCGCTCGCGGCCGAGCGACGCCAACGCCGCCACGGCGGGCGACGCGACCTCGGCATCATGCTTGGACGCCTGCTCGAGCAGTTGCCCCACGGCATGGTCGCGAACCCCGGCGTCGGATTCGTTGCGGGCGATGTCGGCCAGCACGGCCGCATCGGTGATGCGCGCCACGGCCGCCCGCCGCACCCGCGCGTCGGCATCGTCCTTGGCAAAGCCGCTGAGCGACGCGAGGTCACCCGCATCGGCCTCGTGCACGGCTTCAATGCGGATGTTGGGATCGGGATGAGTGGACTTGGACTGCGGACGGAGCTTGTCGAAGATTCCCATGGTGTTTCAGACCCCGGCGGCTCGGCGCGAGCCAGCCGGTGCCTTTCCTTTGGCTGTGTCTTACGTCAGGCGCCCATGACCATTCAGGGCGCACGTCGCACGAAATATGACCGGCATTATCTCATGGAGGCTGGTCGGCCCGACCGGCCCGACCAGCCTTGATTTAATCAATCCATTAATCTACATTAGTGGATATGGAACAGGCGTCCGCGCTCTATCGGCTCCTCGGCGACGAGGCCCGGCTGCGCCTGCTGCGCGTGCTGGACCAGGACCGCTTCAACGTGAAAGAGCTGACCGGCATCCTGGGCCTCGCCCAGTCGGGCGTGTCTCGGCACCTGGGCCTGCTGAAAGAGGCCGGCCTGGTGATAGAAGAACGGGACGGCTCGTATAGCTTCTATCGCCTGGCGCCGTCGGTGCGCGCCGGCGCCCTGTGGCCCATGCTGCAGGGCCAGTTCAAGGACGCCGTGAGCACGGCCATGGTCAAGGCCGACGAAGCCCGCCTGCAGGAAGTGCTGCGGCTCCGGCGCGAGAACTTCGAACACAGCAGTGCCGATACCCGAGATGGCCGCCAGCTGGTCCCGGGCCGCAGCTGGGCCGCGTGGTCGCGCGCGCTGGGCTTGCTGCTGCCGCCCCTCGATGTCGCCGACCTGGGATGCGGCGAGGGCTACCTGACGGTGGAAACCGCCCGCTGGGCGCGCCGCGTCGTGGCCATCGACCGCGCCGTCGGCGTGCTCGACCGCGCCAAGGCGCTCGCCGCGCGCAAGCGGCTGACCAACATCACCTGGAAGAAGGGCGAACTCGAGAAGCTGCCGCTCGATGACGGGGTGATGGACCTGGCGCTGTTATCGCAGGCGCTGCACCACGCCGGCCAGCCGTCGGCAGCGCTGGCCGAAGCGGCGCGCATCCTGAAGCCGGGTGGCCGGCTGCTGATTCTCGACCTGCGGTCGCATGATGAGACCTGGGTCAAAGAGAAGCTCGGCGACCAGTGGTGCGGCTTCAGCGACGACCACCTCACCGGCCTGCTGACCCGCGCCGGCTTCACTGACGTGCGCGTCACGCTCGGCGCGCGCCGCACCCACGATCCCTTTGCCGTGCTCCTCGCGATTGGCACGAAGCCCGCGAAGATCCGCAAGAAGAACTGACACAGACATGAACACTTTTGACACGCTCGAACGCCTGCTCGCCACCCGCATTCTCGTCCTCGACGGCG
>CAIVPW010000267.1 GCA_903907895.1 uncultured Alphaproteobacteria bacterium | reverse complement strand
CGGGCGAGGCGCTGATTGCTCACCTCGTCGCCGCAATCGAGCCACTCGTTGTCGCCGGGGCCATACAGCACCGCTGCCGGCACGGCATCCAATTGCGCACGCCGCCGCAACAATCCCTCGTCCGCGCACATCTCCGCCGGCGCACCCAGATTGCCGTTGTGGATCAGCAGCGCCGGCGCCTGCTTTCCGATGTCGGCGAGCAGCGCAGCGAACTGCGCCTCGTGGTCCACCTCGCGAAAGCGCTCGCTGTAGCCAACGTCGCCGATCACGGCGACCCGCAACGCGGGCTCGGCAGCGGCCGGGGCGGCGATCGCCAGTAGAAGCGCAAACGCAACGATGGTCCGCACGGACATGGGGCTCAATCTGCCGGGAATGGCTCTGTCAGACTCCGATAGTAGGCTCGCAGCAGGGGCGCGGGCATCCGCGGTAGGATTCTCCCCACGCACGATGGTGGACGGATGCAATGGCAGTGGCATCGGCCACAGTTGCCCGGCGCACTACGTACTCGGCCACCACGCGCGCTGCATCCCGATCGAGGTTGCGCGGATCAGGCGGGCCAGTACAGCGCGCCGAGAATCAGCGCGATCTCCGCCAGCAGCACCATCGCGTAGATCGTCAGCCGCTCGGAGGGATACGGCATCACGCCGTCACCGCAGCGGCGCAGAGGTCTTCGGCGCGGTGGCCGTTGCAGATGCAGAGGTACATTGGACCTCGGACTCCCATGTAGCTGCAGGCAGCGTGCCGCAGTTGCGTTTCATTCGCAATTAAATAGCGCGACTCACTCGCAATAACAGGAGAACGCCCTTGACTTCCTGAAGGTCGAATACGATACTTTTCGTATCGAACAACTACCGGTTCATAGCGGCGTGATCTGCGTAGATTTTGGAGAAATTTCCGGCACACCTCGCCGCAAGCCCCACTCAAAAAATGCAGGGATTACAGTGGGGATTACAAAGGATGCTTTACAATGTGTACCGCGCGAAGCTCGCTAGACGAGCGTCCCGCCGCTCGGCGGTCCCCCGCCCAGCTTCTTGGCCAAAACGTACTCCAGCTTGCGGACAGCCAGCCGGCTGAGTTCTTCCTTGGAGGCCGAGGCGGCGCCGACGGCGACGGCCTCCGTCCCGGTGATCGGGTCGATGGCACAGCAGCGTACGTAGGCACCCTGCACCACGAACTCGAGCAGGTATTCCTTCCCGCTGCCCTTGGACTTCATGCGGAGCTTGTGTCCGAAGCGGCCGGCCGCGCCGCCCGCCGCAGCAATCGCGGCGTCGTGCGCCTGACGATCGCTGTCAAAGCATGACGGGCCGCAGCAAAGCCTTCCTCATCCGACAAGCGCAGGACGAGGAAGTCTCGCACTAGGCGGCGCGCTCGAGGTGCATGCGCGTCCACAGCTCGTTCAACGCGCTGGCTAGGGCGTGCATCATCTGGTCGGTGTGCAGCGGCGACGGCGTGAAGCGGAAGCGCTCCTTGCCCTTGGGCACCGTCGGATAGTTGATCGGCTGCACGTAGATGCTGTGCTGCTCCAGCAGCAGGTCGGACCCCTCCTTGCAGCAGCGCGGGTCGCCCACCATCACCGGCACGATGTGACTGGGCGTTTGCATCACCGGCAGGGCGTACTCGGTGAACAGGTCCTTCAGGCGCGCGGCGCGCTCCTGGTGCTTCTCGCGCAGTTCGTTGTGTGCGCGCACGTACTGGACGGACGCCAGCGCACCGGCAGCAATCACCGGCGAAGGCGACGTCGAGAAGATGAAGCCCGGCGCGAAGCTGCGGATGGCGTCGACAAGGGGAGCCGGCCCCGCGACATAGCCGCCGCCGACGCCGAACGCCTTGCCCAGCGTGCCGTTGATGATGTCCACGCGGTGCATGACGCCGTCGCGTTCGGCGATGCCGGCGCCGCGATGGCCGTAGAGGCCGACGGCATGCACTTCGTCGAGATAGGTGAGCGCGTTGTAGCGCTCGGCGAGCTCCACGAACTGGGCGAT
>CAIVPW010000266.1 GCA_903907895.1 uncultured Alphaproteobacteria bacterium | reverse complement strand
GAGGCACGCCGAGGCCACCGGCGCCATCGGCGCCATTGCGAACATTTTCGATCCACGGTCGCTGAAGGTCGGCCAGGTCATCGAGGCGACCTTCGGGCGCCTGCAGTCGGGTGCCGAGCGGCGCCTGCTGGCATTCGGCGTCGCCGTTTCTCCCAGCGCCCAGGTGCTGGCCTTCCTTTCTGAGGCCGGTGACTACGCTTCGCGACAGATGTCGCGCGAGGAACACGAGCAACTGCTTGCCGCGCTCGGCAACGCGCCAGCCGCAGCCCCGGCACCGGCTCCACAACCAGTGCCCGCCGCAGCCGCGCCCGCAGCCAATGCGGCGGCGGCCGCTCCGGTGCGCGCTCCGGCTCCCGCGCCCGCGCCCGCACCGGCACCCGCAGCGACGCGCAACAACTTCGATTGGATCGCCACCATCGACCGCACGGTTTCCGTGCGCCCGGGCGATACGCTGATGGAAGCGGTGCTGCGCAGTGGCGCAACTCCGCAGGACGCCCACGAGGCGATCGTCGCGCTGACCAAGATCTTCAACCCGCGCCAGCTGCAGGCCGGCCAGTCGATCCGCGTGACGTACGGCGATCAGGGTGCCGCCAATTGGGGCAACCGGCTGCTCGCCATTAACGTGAAGCTAGACGTCGAGAAGGAAGTCGCCGCACTGCGCTCCCGCTCGGGCGACTTTTCGCCGCGCGAGATCGTGCGCGAATTCGATGTGCGCTCGCTGCGCGCCAGCGGCAACATCGACGACAGCCTGTACGCGGCGCTCGACAAGGCGGGCGTGCCGGCCAACACGCTCATAGAGATGATCCGCGTCTTTTCGTGGGACGTGGACTTCCAGCGCGACATCCAGCCGGGCGATCGCTTCGAAGTCTTCTTCGACCAGTACGTGGATGAAGACGGCAAGCGCGTGAAGGACGGCAACATCCAGTACGCCGCGCTCACGCTGTCGGGCCGCGAGGTGCGCCTGTACCGCTTTGAGGGCGCCGACGGCGTCATCGACTACTACAACGACCAGGGCCAGAGCGCGCGCAAGGCGCTGCTGCGCACGCCGATCGACGGCGCGCGCCTGTCCTCCACCTTCGGCCTGCGCCGGCATCCGATCCTTGGCTACTCGCGCATGCACCAGGGCATCGACTTTGCCGCGCCGGCCGGTACACCGATCAAGGCGGCGGGTGACGGCATCATCGAGATGGCGGCGCCGAACTCGGGCTACGGCAACTACGTGCTGATCAAGCACACCTCGGACTACAAGACCGCGTACGCGCACATGCAGAAGTTCGCCACCGGCGTGCGCCCAGGCGTACGCGTGCGGCAAGGGCAGACAATCGGCTACGTGGGCTCCACCGGCCTCGCCACCGGCCCGCACCTGCACTACGAAATCCTGCGCTTGGGCAAGCAGGTGAACCCGGACGGCGTGAAAATGCCGACGGGCAAGAAGCTGGAAGGCCGCGAACTCCTGGCGTTCGCCAACACCAAGAAGACGGTGGATGTCGCCCGCGCCAAGGCACCCGAATTCACGACGGTGGCCGCGCGCTAACTCGCGCCGCATCCAATTCCGGACAGCGAACGGGCCGTTCGCACGGCTTGAGGGTGCTGTTCGTCACCACGGCCAGCATCGGCTATGACCGTACGGAGAGGTTCGTTGGACCGCGCGATGAGAACGGCGCGCTGCCGCCGGTGTAAGCCCTGATCGAGACGGGCGGAACGATCCTGCAGCCCAAGATCCGGCGGGCCCCCGGCCCCGCCGCCATCAAAGCAGTGTCCGACCCCGCCGAAGCGCCCCGGCCTCGCTGATCAATGTGTGCCGTGCATTTGGTCCGATTGCGGGCGAAGCGATAGCCGCGGGCAAGGAACCGCGCGAGATCGCGAACGTGCAGCTCGACAAGATCTTGCAGTTCGTGGCGTCCGGCGGCGCGATCAACCCGCCGGTGCGATCGTCTACATGTGCGAATCCGCCGAGGCCGCCCGAACCGCCGTCGCCTTCCTCATGGCCAGCGGCCACCAGGCGTCGGACATCGTCCACAACGCGCAGGTAGCGAACTTCATCTACAACGCCAGCACCCACCTGGGCGGCAGCCCGGTCAGCCACGTCAACGATCAACGCACCGAGCGTTGGATCGTCATCGGCCGCCGGGGCTGACGCGCCGTTCTCAGCCCGCCACGGATGTCTTTCCCAGCCGCGCCAGCGCTGCCGCGTGGCGGTTGCGCTGAATGATGTTGAGCGCCTCGACACCCGTCGAGAAGGCCATCGCGGCGTAGATGTAGCCCTTCGGCACGTGGTGGCCGAAGCCCTCGGCGATCAGCGTCATGCCGATAATCATCAGGAACGACAACGCCAGCATCACGATGGTGGGGTTGTTGTTGACGAAGTTTGCCAGCGGGTCGGCCGCCACAATCATCGTCGTGACCGCGACGATGACGGCGATCACCATGATGGCGATGTTATCCGTCATGCCCACCGCGGTGAGGATGCTATCCACCGAGAACACCATGTCGAGCACGAGGATCTGGGCGATCGCGGAGGCGAACGAGATGCTCGGCTTGTTCTTGTTGAACAGGGCGGGGTGCGAATCCGGCTGGATGCTGTGGTGAATTTCCTTGGTGGCCTTCCACAACAGGAAGAGGCCACCCGCCAGCAGGATCAACTCGCGCAGCGAGAAGCCGAAGCCGAACACCGTGAACAGGTCCCGGTTCAGGGTGACGAGCCATGCGACGGTGCTGAGCAGGCCCAGGCGCAGGATGAGGGCAAGGCCGATGCCGATCCGGCGTGCACGCGAGCGCACTTCTTCGGGCAGCTTGTTGGTGAGGATCGAGATGAACAGCAGGTTGTCGACTGCCAAGATCACTTCCATCGCCACGAGGGTGACGAGCGCGGCCCATGCCGCCGGATCGGAAATCAACGCAGACAAATGGCCCATCACGTCCTCGCTAGTGTGCAACGCAAGCCACAAGAAACCCCCACCCGCGCCAGCGGATGGGGGTTTTTGAGTATACCAGACTGTATGGGACCGTGCCGCGTCACGCCGCCTCGGCCGGAACGGCCTGGCCGTTGATCACCAGGCCGCGCTCGCTGGCGGAGACGCGCACGGCCGAGCCGTCGCGGATCTCGCCCTGCAACAGCAGCTTCGCCAAGGGGTTCTGCAGGTGCTGCTGGATCACGCGCTTCAGGGGCCGCGCGCCGTAAACCGGATCGTAGCCGGCATTGCCGAGCCACTCCTTGGCGCGGGCGTCGATTTCGAGGTCGATCTTGCGCTCGGTGAGCATCTTGTTCAGCCGGTGAAGCTGGATGTCCACGATGCCGGTCATGTCGGAGCGCGACAGGCGGTGGAACAACAGGATCTCGTCGATGCGGTTCAAGAACTCGGGCCGGAACGCGCGCTGCACGACCTCCATCACGGCACCGCGCACCGCCATCGAATCCTGTCCTTCGGGCTGACTTGCGAGAATGTCGGCGCCGAGATTGGACGTGAGGATGATCAGCGAGTTGCGGAAGTCCACCGTGCGGCCTTGGCCGTCGGTAAGGCGCCCATCGTCCAGCACCTGCAGAAGGATGTTGAAGACGTCGTGGTGGGCCTTCTCGATCTCGTCGAAGAGGATCACCTGATACGGGCGGCGGCGCACGGCCTCGGTGAGCGTGCCGCCCTCCTCGTACCCGACATAGCCCGGCGGCGCGCCGATGAGGCGTGCCACCGAGTGCTTCTCCATGAACTCCGACATGTCGATGCGCTGCATGGCGTGCTCATCGTCGAACAGGAACGAGGCAAGTGCCTTGCTGAGCTCCGTCTTGCCGACGCCGGTCGGGCCCAGAAACAGGAACGAGCCGATTGGCCGGTTCGGGTCCTGCAATCCGGCACGTGCGCGACGCACTGCCTCGGATACCGCACGCACCGCCTCGCGCTGGCCGACGACGCGCTTGCCGAGCTCGTCCTCCATGCGGAGCAACTTGTCCCGCTCGCCGGTGAGCATGCGATCCACCGGGATGCCGGTCGAGCGGGACACGACGGCTGCGATGTCTTCCTCGGTCACCGCCTCGGACAGCATCTGCTGGTCCTGCGACTGCTCGGCCGCGGCAAGCTTGCGCTCTAGATCGGGAATAACACCGTAGGCAAGCTCGCCGGCGCGGCCGAGCGCGCCCGCGCGCTGCGCTGCGGCAAGCTCGGTACGCGCTTGCTCCAGTGACTCTTTGATATTCTGCGACTTGGCGAGTTCGTTCTTCTCAGCCTGCCAGCGCGCCGTCATCTCGGCGGACTGCGCCTCGAGGTCCTGCAATTCATTTTCGAGCTTCTGCAGGCGGTCGCGCGAAGCCGGGTCGGTCTCTTTCTTGAGCGCCTCGCGCTCGATCTTCATTTGCAGGATGCGGCGATCCAGCTCGTCGATCTCTTCCGGCTTCGAATCGAGCATGATGCGAAGGCGTGCGGCGGCCTCGTCGATGAGGTCGATGGCCTTATCGGGCAGGAAGCGATCGGTGACGTAGCGATTCGACAAGGTCGCGGCCGACACGATGGCGCCGTCGGTGATGCGCACGCCGTGATGCAGTTCGTACTTTTCTTTGAGGCCGCGCAGGATCGAAATGGTGTCTTCGACCGTCGGCTCGCTGACGAAGACGGCCTGGAAGCGCCGCGCCAGCGCCGCATCCTTTTCGATGTGCTTGCGGTACTCGTCAAGAGTGGTGGCGCCAACGCAGTGCAGTTCGCCGCGCGCCAAGGCCGGCTTCAGCAGATTGGAGGCGTCCATGGCGCCCTCCGCCTTGCCGGCACCAACCAGCGTGTGCAACTCGTCGATGAACAGCACGATCTCGCCTGCCGCCGCCTCGACTTCCTTGAGCAGCGCCTTTAGGCGTTCTTCGAATTCGCCCCGGTATTTCGCGCCGGCGATCAGGGCGCCGAGGTCGAGTGACATCAGCTTCTTGTGTCGCAGGCTTTCGGGCACGTCGCCGTTGATGATGCGCTGGGCCAAGCCCTCGACGATGGCAGTCTTGCCCACGCCGGGCTCGCCGATCAGCACGGGGTTGTTCTTGGTGCGGCGCGAGAGCACCTGCATCGTGCGGCGAATCTCTTCGTCGCGGCCGATGACGGGATCGAGCTTGCCGTCCTTTGCCGCCTGGGTGATGTCGCGCGCGTACTTCTTGAGTGCGTCGTAGCCGTCCTCGGCGGACGCAGAATCCGCCGTACGGCCCTTGCGCAACTCGTTGATGGCGGCATTGAGTGACTCGGGCCGCACCCCTGCGTCCTTGAGGATCGTGGCGGCCTTGGCACCCTGCGCCAGCGACAGCGCCTGCAGCAGGCGCTCCGCGGTGACGAACGAATCGTTGGCCTTTTCGGCGAGCTTCTCAGCCTGCTCGAACAGGCGCGCGGTTTCGGGCGCCAAATAGACCTGGCCTGCGCCGGATCCCTCGACCTTGGGCAACTGGGCGAGCGCTTCCTCTGTCTTGGCGAGCGCCACTTCGGGCCGGCCGCCGGACGAGCGGATCAGGTTGGCTGCGAGACCTTCGGGGTCGTCGAGCAGCACCTTGAGGATGTGTTCGGGCGTGAATCGTTGATGGCCCGAGCGCAAGGCAAGGCCTTGGGCCGATTCCAAGAACCCGCGCGAGCGGGCGGTATATTTCTCGATTTGCATGGGCGGGCTCCAGCATCTGCCCGCGCCCCTCAATAGGCGACGCGAGCTCCTGCGCCCGGCCAGGTAACCCCCCGGCGTTCACACGCCACCGCTCAAAACACAGCGGCCGGGCTCCCTGGATATTGGAAGCTCAGGCCCGCGTGCAAGGCCGCAGGTCAAAATGCCCCGCGGGCCAAGGCTGGCCTCTGCCTGGGCGCCTATCCGAGCATTGCGGCCTGTGACTGTGGGCGGGGTTAGTTGACGGCGGCGGGGCTCAGCTCGCCGCTCTCTTCGTCCGCGTCCGCGTCCGAGTACGGATCGGCGGATCTGTTGGTGCCCGGCTGCTGGCCGTTGCCACCGTTCTGCTGCGCCTGCGGCGCGCCTTCTTGCGGCGTGCCATCGGGGTTCAGCGGACGGCCGTTCGGACCAGGCGGCTGGCCACGCTTCCAACCGGCTGCGCTCAGCACGCGGTAGTAGTGTTCGGCGTACTGCAGGTAGCCCTCGGCGGCGACCCGGTCGCCGGCCGACTGTGCATCGCGCGCCAGCATCGTGTAGCGCTCGTAGAGCTGGCTCGCGTTGCCGCGAACCTTGTTGCCGTCCGGAGTGTTGGATTCCATCGAGCGGTTGATGCCGCCGCCGCCGCCGCCCATCTGCGGCTTGCCGCCGTGGCCGTTGTGTCGACCACCACCGGGCCGGCCGTTGCGCGACCGCTTCGGGTTATTCCCGCGTCTCATATTGTCCATGTTGTGTTGTTCACCACCCAGAACGATGACGTTGGATGCAGGTATTCCGTGACTACGAGAGATGCTTTTTCGGGTGCGATGAGGGCGCTCCTCTGGCGCCCAGCCGAACACAAAAACTCAACTGTCTCGTGATTCTCGTCCGCGACAAACGTCGTCCGGGCGAAGCCGCATCCCGGGTCCGGTGCCAGAATGTCGGAGGAAATCCGGCCTTAATCAGGCAGGCCGTCCTGTCGTTACGAGAGGGGCCCTAAGCACGATTTCCAATTCGAAGCGTAGCCCTAAGCTTGGTGGTTTCCAAGCATTTTCCGGCGAGGGGTTGAGGTCCGCAGGGGATAACCCGAGGCCCTCCCTTTCGATCAGGACAGGCCGATCCCGGCAAGGACGACGCGTTCGGTACCGGAGAGATCGGAACGCACCGCGCGGAATTCAAGCCCCGCGTCGACAAGAAGCAGCGCCACTTCCCTCGCCTGGCGCTGTCCGACTTCGAGCGCGGCGGTGCCGCCGGGGGCGAGCAGCCGGGCCAACTGCGGCGCCAGGGCGCGATACGCCGCCAGCCCATCGACGCCGCCGTCGAGCGCGGCGGCCGGATCGTAGCGGTTCACCTCGGGCTCGAGCGCGGCGAGATCGCCTGAGGCGATGTAAGGCGGATTGGAAACGATCACGTCGAACCGTCCGGCCAACGCCGTCGCCCAATCCCCCGTCACGAAGGACGCACGCGCGGCAAAGCCAAGCGCGCCGGCGTTGCGGCGGGCGGTAGCTGCGGCGAGCACGGATCGATCCACGCCCACGCCCGTGGCCGCCGGCCATTCGTGCAACAGCGCGCACAGAATGCAGCCGGAGCCGGTCCCAAGGTCGAGGATGCGCTGGGGCGGCGCCCCCGCCGGAAAGGCTGCAAGCGCGGCCTCCACCAGCGTCTCGGTATCCGGCCGCGGATCGAGCGCGCCGGGCGAAAGTGCAAACTCCATCCCCCAGAACTCGCGCACACCCTTTATACGCGAGACGGGCTCGCGGGCCGCGCGGCGAGCCAGCAGTTGCTCGAACTGCAGTGCCTGCTCGGCCGTCAATTGGCCGTGCCTGTCCAGCAGCGATGGGTGGGGAACACCAAGCGAGTGCGCCAGGAGTAGGCGCGCGTCGCGCGCAGGAGATTCGACGCCCGCATCGCGCAGCCGCTTGGTCGCCCGGCAGGTGACGTCCGCGATGCGCAGCGAATGCGCGTCGCAGTTCGGCGTCATCCGCCTTGCTCGAGCGAGGCGAGCTTCTCGGCCTGGTCGTTGGCGACCAGCGCTTCGACCAATTGATCGAGCGCCTCGCCGGCCATCACCTTCTCGATCTGATGCACCGTGAGGTTGATGCGGTGATCGGTGACGCGGCCTTGCGGGAAGTTGTAGGTGCGGATGCGCTCGGAGCGGTCGCCGCTGCCGACCTGGCCTTTGCGCTGCGCCGCGCGCGCCGCGTCCTGCTCGGCGCGCTTCGCCTCGTACAGGCGCGAGAGGAGGATCTTCATGGCCTTGGCGCGGTTCTTATGCTGCGACTTCTCGTCCTGCATCGCCACATTGATGCCGGTCGGCAAGTGCGTAATGCGCACCGCAGAGTCGGTCGTGTTCACCGACTGGCCGCCCGGGCCGGACGAGCGGTAAACGTCGATGCGCAGGTCCTTGTCCTGCACCTGCACGTCGACTTCCTGCGCCTCGGGCAAGACGGCGACGGTGGCGGCGGAGGTATGGATGCGGCCTTGCGCTTCGGTTTCCGGCACGCGTTGCACGCGATGCACGCCCGACTCGAATTTCATGCGCGCGAAGACGCCGGGGCCTGAGATCATCGCCTGGGCTTCCTTGATGCCGCCGGCGTCTTTCTCTTCGTACGACAGCGGTTCGAACCGCCAGCCGTGCAGCTGGGCGTAGCGCTGGTACATGCGGAACAGATCGGCGGCAAACAGGCCCGCCTCCTCGCCGCCGGTGCCGGCGCGCACCTCGAGGATGGCGTTGCGCTCGTCGGCCTCGTCCTTGGGCAGCAACAGGATGGTGACCTGCTTCTCGACCTCGATAAGCCTGTCGCGACTCGCGTACAGCTCGGTTTCGGCGAGCGACTTCATCTCGGCGTCGAGGGTGGGATCCTTCAGCATCTCCTCGGTGCCGGCGACGTCGGCACGCGCTTTGCGCAACGCTTCGATGATCTGCACCACCGGGCCGAGTTCGGCGTACTCACGGCTGACTTTGACGTACTCCTGGCCGCCACCGGCCATGGTCGTCATCTGTTGCTCCAGATTGCGGTAGCGAGTGACCACCGCATCGAGCTTTTCGTCGGGAACGACTGACATCAGATACGCGAGGGGGCAAAGGCGGGCGCCGCGGCGGGCGCCGGCGCCAAGGTTTCAATCAGCTCGCCCAGCGGCACTTCGCGCTGGGCACCGTTCAACAGGTCGCGCAGCACGGCAACGCCGCGGGCAAGTTCGTCGTCGCCGAGGAACACGGCCAGCCGCGCACCGATCTTATCGGCCCGTTTCATGCGCTTCGAGATGTTGCCGTTGGCAGCAAGATCGACAGCAACACCGCAGCGGCGCAACTCGTGCGCCAGCTTCAGCGCCCTTGCTTCGCCGGCAGTACCGATCGGGATGAGCGCGATCGCCTTGCGCACAAGCGCCGGATCGCCGAGCAGCATGGCCAGACGTTCAATGCCGGCCGCCCAGCCGATGCCGGGCGTCTTGGGCCCACCCAAGGTCTCGACCAGCGCGTCGTAGCGGCCACCGGCCAGCACCGTGCCCTGCGCGCCAAGCGCGGTCGTGATGAACTCGAACGCGGTGTGCGTGTAGTAGTCGAGGCCGCGTACCAGGCGCTGGTTGACGTTGTACTGCACACCCAGCATATCGAGGCCGCGCCGCACGCCATCGAAGAACGCCCGCGAGGCTTCGTTCAGCGAATCGGCCAGCAGCGGCGCGTTTACAATGATGGCGCGATCGCCTTCATCCTTGGAATCGAGGATGCGCAGCGGATTCTTCTGCAGGCGCGTGCGGCTGTCTTCCGAAAGTTGGGCGGTGTGTCCGCTGAAATACTCGACCAGCTTGGCGCGATAGGCGACACGACTCTCGGCGTCACCGAGCGAGTTGATTTCGAGCGTGCAGTCGCGCAGGACACCGAGCGCGTCCAGGATGTCGGCGGCGAGCGCGATGATCTCGACATCCGCCTGCGGCTCGACGATGCCGAGGCACTCGACGTTGATCTGATGGAACTGGCGCAAGCGGCCCTTCTGCGGACGCTCGTAGCGGAACACCGGTCCCGCCGAGAAGAAACGGATGGGCAAGTTCTGCGACAGCCCCCCCGAGATGAACGCGCGCACGACACCCGCCGTGAACTCAGGACGCAGCGTGATGCTTTCGCCACCGCGGTCGTTGAACGTGTACATCTCCTTGGTGACCACGTCGGACGTGTCACCCAGGGTTCGGTTGAACACCTCGGTGAACTCGAACACCGGCGTCGCCATCTCGGCAAAGCCATACCGTTCAGCCCAGTCGCGCGCGACGTCGATGACGTGCCGGTGCCGGCGCGCCTCTTCGGGCAACAGGTCGTGGGTGCCGCGAACCGGCTGCAGTTTCGCCATGAGGTCTTTGATTGGCCCAGCTGGGGCTAGCTAGAGGCGCTCGGGCCCGCGGTGTTTGGTCCGGCGTACCTTATGGCGGGCCGCTGCCGCGACTGCAAGCCGGGACACCACCGGTGCCTTGTTTCCTATGGGTTTTTTCAG
>CAIVPW010000265.1 GCA_903907895.1 uncultured Alphaproteobacteria bacterium | reverse complement strand
ATGGCGGCCACGTAGCCGCCGGGACCGGCACCGAGGACTACGAGGTCGTACGTGGCATCAGCCATGGGCACTGCGGTCCTTCCGAGAGTCGCGCGTCGTGCGCGCTTTCTACTGTCCTAAACGTCCAGCAGCAACCGGTCGGGGGCCTCGATGCATTCTTTGACGCGGACGAGGAAAGTCACGGCCTCGCGGCCATCGACCAGGCGGTGATCGTACGAGAGGGCGACATACATCATCGGGCGGACGACGACGGCTGAGCCTTCGGCCACGGGACGGTTCTGGATCTTGTGCATCCCTAAGATGCCCGACTGCGGCGGATTGAGGATCGGCGTGGACAGGAGCGAGCCGAATACGCCACCGTTGGTGATGGTGAAGGTGCCTCCCTGCAGCTCGGCGAGCGTGAGCTTGCCGTCGCGGGCGCGCCCGGCCAGGTCGGCCACGCGTTTTTCGATGTCGGCGAAGCCGAGTTGATCGGCATCCCGCAGCACGGGGACGACCAGGCCCTGGGGCGCGCTGACCGCGACACCGATGTCGTAGTGGTTCTTGTAGACGATGTCGGCGCCGTCGATCTGGGCGTTGACCGACGGGATGTCCTTCAACGCGAAAACGACCGCCTTCACGAAGAAAGACATGAAGCCGAGCTTCACGCCGTGACGCTTCTCGTATTCCTCGCGGTAGGCGGAGCGCAGCGCGATCACTGCGCTCATGTCCACTTCGTTGAAGGTGGTGAGAATGGCGGCAGTGTTCTGCGCTTCCTTTAGGCGCTCGGCGATGGTGCGGCGCAGGCGCGACATGGGCACCCGCTCTTCGTGCGGTGCCGTGGCGGAGACCGTGGCCTTTGCTTGGAGGAGCACCGGCGGCGCGGACTTCGGCGGTGCCGCCGGTGAGGGCGCCCTTTCGAGATGCGCGAGGACATCGCCCTTCAGCAGGCGGCCGCCCTTGCCGCTGCCGTGAATGGCGTTGGCGTCGAGCTTGTGCTCTTCCACCATCACGCGCACAGACGGCGGCAGCATCGCTTCTTTCGATTGCTCGTCGGGGATGCGGCTGGCGGCGGCGGGCGTCGGATGATCTGGCTTGGGCGCCGCCGACTGGCGGCTCTCGGCGATGGCACCGAGCAAGGCATTGACAGCTACCGTGGTGCCGGCCGCCGCAACGATGCGCTCCAGCTTTCCCGCAGCGGGTGCATAGACATCGAGCGCGACCTTGTCGGTCTCAAGCGACACCAGCGGTTCATCGGCGGCGACCGTGTCGCCCGCGTTCTTGAACCACTTGGCGACGGTCGCCTCCGTCACCGACTCACCGAGACTTGGGACCTTGATCTCGATAGCCATGGACCCTCCTAGCGGGCCAGCGCTTCCTCGAGGATGGTGCGCTGCAGTTCCTGGTGGCGTTTGAGCGAGCCGGGCGCGGGAGAGGCCATCTCGGGCGCACCAACATAGCGCACCCGGGCGCCTTGCGGGCGCAGCCGCACGAGAAGTTCATCGATGCGCGGCGCAGCGAACGACCAGGCACCGGCGTTCTTCGGTTCGTCCTGCATCCAGACCACGTCGGCATTCGGAAAGCGGGCGAGTTCCTCCAGGAGCGCGTCCTCTGGCCAGGGGTAGAGCTGCTCGAGACGCAGTGCCACGACGTCGGTGACCCCGGCGGCTTCGCGTGCCTCCCACAGGTCGTAGTAGATTTTGCCCGAGCACAAAAGCACGCGGCGCACCTTGGCGTCGGCGGACAGATTTGGCTGCACGTCCCACAAGACGCGATGGAACGTGCGGCCGGCGCTCATGTCGTCGAGCGTCGAGACGGCGCGCTTGTGGCGCAACAGCGACTTCGGCGACATGACCATGAGCGGCTTGCGGAAGTCGCGGTGCATCTGGCGGCGCAACACATGGAAGTAGCTGGCTGGCGTCGTGGGCTGCACGACCTGCCAGTTGTCCTCTGCCGACAGCTGCAGGAAGCGCTCCAGGCGTGCCGACGAATGTTCAGGCCCCTGCCCTTCCTGGCCGTGCGGCAACAAGCAGACGAGGCCGGACATGCGCAGCCATTTCGACTCGGCACTGGCCAGGAACTGATCGAACAGCACCTGCGCGCCGTTGGCGAAATCGCCGAATTGCGCTTCCCACAGGGTGAGGCCGTTGGGCTCGGCGAGGCTGTACCCATACTCGAACGCGAGCACGGCTTCCTCGGACAGCATGCTATCGATGATTTCGAAGTCGGCTTGCGCGCCGTCGATGTGGCGCAGCGGGATGTAGCGGCGTTCGTCTTTCTGATCGACCCAAACGGCGTGGCGCTGCGAGAACGTGCCGCGGCCCGAGTCCTGGCCGGACAGGCGCACCTTGAATCCTTCGCGCAGCAGCGTGGCGAAAGCGAGCGACTCTGCGGTGGCCCAGTCGATGCCGGTGCCGGTCTGCAGCATCTCATTGCGGCGCTGCAGGATGCGTTTCAGCGTCGGGTGCACTTCGAATTCGTCGGGCACGCGCGTGAGCGGACCGGCGAGCATCTTCAGGTGTTCGAGCGGCACGGCCGTCTGGCCGCGGCGCGCACCGGCGCCGGCGCGGCGGAAGCCGGCCCAGCGGCCGGCGAACCAATCGGGGCGTGTCGGGCGGTAGCTTTTCGCGGCCTGGTGTTCGAGCTCCAACTGCGACTGGACGTCTGCCACCATCTTCTCGGCGTCGGCGTCTTTCAGCACCCCTTCGGACGCAAGGCGTTCTGCATAGAGCTGCCGCACCGGCGGGTGGGCGGCGATCTTGCGATACATCACCGGCTGGGTGAACGACGGCTCATCGGCCTCGTTGTGGCCGAAGCGGCGATAGCAGAACAGATCGATCACTACGTCGCGGCCGAACCTGTGGCGGAAGTCGGTGGCGATCTTGGCGACGTGCGTCACCGCCTCGGGGTCGTCGCCGTTGACGTGCAGAACCGGCGCCTGGATGCCGGTGGCGATGTCGGACGGATAGGGTGACGAGCGTGCGAAGCTCGGGCTCGTCGTGAAGCCGATCTGGTTGTTGACGATGACGTGGATTGTGCCGCCAACCTTGAAGCCGCGCAAATTGGCGAGCTCCAAGCATTCGGCGACGACACCCTGGCCTGCGAACGCCGCGTCGCCATGCATCAGCAACGGCAATACCTTCTTGCGCTCGACGTCGTGGCGCTGCGCCTGCTTGGCGCGCGCCTTGCCGAGCACGACGGGATCGACGGCTTCGAGATGCGACGGGTTGGCGGTGAGCGAGAGGTGAATCTTCTTGCCGTTCACCTCGCGGTCCGCGGAGGTGCCGAGGTGGTACTTCACGTCGCCGGACCCCTGCACGTCGCCCGGCATCGACGGTACGCCTTCGAATTCCGAGAGGATCGCCTGAATCGGCTTCTTGACGATGTTGGCGAGGACATTCAAGCGGCCACGGTGCGGCATGCCGAGCACGATCTCTTCGACGTCGTACTGCGCGGCACGATCGACGATGGCTTCCAGCGCCGGGATGAGTGACTCGGCGCCGTCGAGGCCGAAGCGCTTGGTGCCGGTGTACTTCACCGCCAGGAAGCGCTCGAACGTTTCGGCATCGGTCAGCTGCTGCAGAATCGTGCGCTTGGAGCGCGCGGAATAGTGCTGCTTGTGTTCGGGCGCCTCGATGCGCGCTTCGATCCAGGCGCGCTGCGCCGGGTCCTGGATGTGCACGTATTCGTAGCCGATGCGGTTGCAGTAGGTGTCGGTGAGGTGGGCGATGATGTCGCGCACCGTCATCGACTCGTGCCCGCGGATGGCACCGTCGATCATCACCGTGCGGTCGTTGTCCGCTTCGGTGAATCCGTAGGTCTTGGGATCGAGATCGGGATGAAGCGGCCGCGCCATCAGCCCGAGCGGGTCGAGGTTGGCGCGCAGGTGGCCCCGCACGCGGTAGATCCGGATCATCAGGCGCGCGCGGATCGACTGCAGCACCGCGGTGCGGATGTCGGGCGCGCTGGAGAGAGAGCGCGGCTTGCGCGCCAGCTCTTCCTCGATACCGGCGACCACAGGACGACCCCAACTGGCGCCACGCGCGGCGTTCAGCGCCTGGGCGGCCGAGGGATCGCCCAGATGGGCGAAGAATGCGCGCCAGCCCGGTTCCACCGAGCTTGGGTCGCGCACGAACTTCTCGTAGAGGTCCTCGAGGTATGCGGTCGAGGCGCCGGAGAGAAAGGAGCTCTGCTCGTGCCTCGTCATGCCCTCTCCAGACCTTTGCTAGGCGCGCTCCGCTCACCAAGCTCCAGTATCCCTCCCCCTGAGGGGGGAGGGTGAGGGCGGGGTTCGCTTAGTTTACGCGGCGTCTCGGCCGCGCGCTGCGCGGCGGCGGGAAGCGGCCGAGCAGCAGATTGACCAACGTAGCTCCTATATTGGTCAGAGAGTCGGCCACGGCAATCCCAGCCGATCGCATGGCTTCTTTCTTGCCTTCGGCCGTGCCCGCACCACCGGAGATGATCGCGCCGGCGTGACCCATGCGCTTGCCCGGAGGAGCCGTGGCGCCGGCGATGAAGCCGGCCATCGGCTTTTTGATGCGGCTGCGGCGGATGAAGGCCGCGGCCTCCTCCTCGAACGAGCCACCGATTTCGCCGATCATGATGATGGCTTCGGTGCCCGGATCGGCCAGAAACAGCTCGAGGATGTCGACGAAGGGGCTGCCGTTGACCGGGTCGCCGCCGATGCCGACGCAGGTGGACTGGCCCAGGCCGGCCTTGGTGGTCTGCTCGACGGCCTCGTAGGTCAGCGTGCCTGACTTTGACACGATGCCGACCTTGCCCGGCATGTGGATGTGGCCCGGCATGATGCCGATCTTGCACGCGCCCGGCGTGATGAGGCCGGCGGTGTTCGGGCCAATCAGACGTGTGCCAGAGCCCTGCAGAGCGCGGCGAACGCGCACCATGTCGAGCACCGGGATGCCTTCCGTGATGCAGACGGCGAGTTCAAGCTCGGCGTCGATCGCTTCGAGCACCGCATCGGCGGCGAACGGCGGCGGCACGTAGATGGCGGTGGCGGTGGCGCCAGTCGCTTCGACCGCCTCGGCCACGGTGTCGAACACCGGCAGTCCGAGGTGCTTGGTGCCGCCCTTGCCGGGTGTCACGCCGCCAACGATCTGGGTGCCGTAGGCGAGGCCCTGCTCGGTGTGGAACGTGCCTTGGGCGCCGGTGATGCCTTGGACGATGACGCGTGTATCGGCGTCGATGAGGATCGACATTAGACGTGCTCGCGGGTTGCAGCGACGATCTTCTCGGCTGCGTCGGCGAGACCGTCCGCGGCGATGATCGACAGCTTGGAGTCTTTCAGGATTTGGCGGCCCTTCTCGACGTTCGTGCCTTCGAGGCGCACGACGAGCGGGACCTTCATATTCACTTCCTGGGTCGCAGCGACGACGCCTTCGGCGATGATGTCGCAGCGATTGATGCCGGCGAAGATGTTCACCAGGATGCCCTTCACGTTCGGGTCATCGAGAATGATGTTGAAGGCCTCGACGACGCGCTCCTTGGGCGCGCCGCCGCCGACATCGAGGAAGTTCGCCGGCTCGCCGCCGGAATGCTTGATGAGGTCCATGGTGGCCATCGCCAAGCCGGCGCCGTTCACGAGGCAGCCGATGTTGCCGTCGAGTTTCACGTAGTTGATGCTTGCCCTCTGGGCGCGCAGCTCGGCCTGGTTCTCTTCCGTTTCGTCGCGCATAGCGACAATCTCGGGCTGGCGGAACAGGCCGTTGTCGTCGATGACGATCTTAGCGTCGAGCGCGATCACCTGGCCCTGCTTGGTGACGGCGAGCGGGTTGATCTCGATCAGGCTGGCGTCGCTCGCCATGTAGGCGTCGTAGGCGCCCTTGAAGAGTTTGGCCGCGCCCTTCAGCGCGTCACCAGACAGACCCAAGGCGAACCCGAGCTTGCGCGCATGGAATGGCTGGAAGCCGGCGACCGGATCGATGCCGACGCGCACGATCTTCTCGGGCGTCTTGGCTGCAACTTCTTCGATGTCCATGCCGCCTTCGGTCGAGCCCATCAGCGTGACGCGGCTGGTGGAGCGATCGAGGAGAACGCCGAAATACAATTCCTTGGCGATGTCGGCGCCTTGCTCGACATAGACCCGGTGAACTTCCTTGCCGGCCGGGCCGGTCTGGTGAGTCACCAGGTTCATGCCGAGGATCTGCTTGGCGGTCTTCGCCGCATCGTCCGCCGACTTCACCACCTTGACGCCGCCGCCCTTGCCGCGGCCGCCGGCGTGGATCTGCGCCTTCACGACCCACACGGGGCCGGCAACTTCCTTCACTGCGCGATCGATGTCGGCAGCGCTCAGAATGACGCTGCCCTTTGGCACCGGCACGCCGTAGCGGGCGAGCAGGGCCTTCGACTGATATTCGTGCAAGTTCATGGGCGGATCTTGGAGTCCCCGTAGCAGCGTTGGGCGCAGCTTAGGCCCTGTGGGCCTTTGGGCCCATCGTTCCCCCGAGGACCCCGCACCCCAGCCAGGCTGGTCGCAGGGCGCTCGTTATAGGCAGGCGGAGTTGACCACGCAACCGTGGCTTCCGCACTGCCCCGCATTACGCGTGGCGGCGGGCGGCGGGCTTAGCGGCGAGAACCGGCTTGCTGATTGTGGGCGCCAGCATGCGCACCATGTCCACCAGGCGGCGCACCGATTCGACCGACGTGTCGAACTGCGCGCGTTCCGCCACCGTCAGGTCCAGTTCGACGACACGCTCGACGCCCGTGCCGCCGATCACCGTCGGCACGCCAACGTACAGGTCCTGCACGCCGTACTGGCCGGTGAGGTAGGCGGCGCACGGCAGCACGCGTTTGCGGTCCAGGAGATACGATTCGGCCATTGCGATCGCCGATGACGCCGGGGCGTAAAACGCGGAGCCCGACTTCAGCAACTTGACGACCTCGTCGCCACCGCGGCGCGTGCGCTCGACGATCGCGTCGACGCGCGCCTGGGTGGTCCAGCCGCTCTTCACCAGATCCGGCAGGCTGATGCCGGCAACGCTGGTATAGCGCGGCAACGGAACCATGCCGTCGCCGTGGCCGCCAAGCACGAAGGCGGAAACGTCTTCGGCCGAGACCTTGAATTCTTCGGCCAGGAACGTGCGGAAGCGGGCCGAATCCAAAACGCCGGCCATGCCGACGACGCGTGCTGGCGGCATGCCGCTCGCCTCGCGGAACGCCCACACCATCGCGTCGAGCGGGTTGGTGATGCAGATGACGAAGGCGTTCGGCGCGTGGCGGGCGACGCCTTCGGCCACCGTGCGGATGATCTTGAGATTGATGGCGACGAGATCGTCGCGGCTCATACCCGGCTTGCGCGTGACGCCCGCGGTGACGATGACCACGTCGGCGCCGGCAATGTCGGCATACGATTGGGTGCCGGTGATCGAGGCGTCGTAGCCTTCGAGTGCGCCCGCCTGATGCATGTCGAGCGCCTTGCCCTGCGGCAGGCCTTCGACGATGTCAAAGATGACGATATCGCCGAGGCCCTTCAGCGCGGCGAGATGGGCAAGCGTGCCGCCGATGTTACCGCCACCGATGAGGGCGATCCTCGGTCGTACCATTCGGAGGCCTAAAGTTAACCCTGAAGGTGCCGTGACGCCGGCACGCGCCGGATTGTTCTCACGCCCCGGTGTCCCCGGCAACGGTTAATTTGTCCAGCGGCCGGAAGAGGTTAGCGCCGGCACCCGCAGGGTTGCGCGATTTGCGGGCGCATTCCATATGGTGGGCATTCGACCAACAAGCCCCACACTGCCGCCATGACCCAACAGACCCTCGCCTTCCAAGCCGAAGTCTCCAAGCTTCTGCAGATCGTTGCCAACTCGCTGTACAGCCACAAGGAAGTGTTCCTGCGTGAGCTGATCTCGAACGCCTCAGACGCCGCCGACCGCCTGCGCTACGAGGCGATCGCAAGCCCGGAGCTGACCGCCGGCGACCCCACCTTCAAGGTCCTCCTGCGCCCCGACCAGGCAGCCAAGACGCTGACCATCGAAGACAACGGCATCGGGATGAGCCGCCAGGACCTGATCGACAACCTGGGCACCATCGCGCGCTCGGGCTCGGCGGCGTTCCTGAAGCAGGCGACCGACGCCAAGGAGAAGGACGTCTCGATCATCGGCCAGTTCGGCGTCGGCTTCTATTCGGCATTCATCGTCGCCGACAAGGTCGAGGTCACCAGCCGCCGCGCCGGTTCCGACGAGGCGTGGACGTGGACGTCCGACGGCAAGGGCAGCTTCACGGTGACACAAGCGACTCGGCCCGGGCGCGGCACAACGATCGTGCTGCATCTGAAGGATGAGCATATCGAGTTCGCCGACCCGTTCACCCTGCGCCGCGTAGTAAAGGCGCATTCCGACCACATCGGCCTGCCGGTAAAGCTCGCCAACAAGGACGGCGAGGAGACGGTCAATGAAGCGTCGGCCCTGTGGATGCGCGCGCGCAAGGACGTGACCGAGGAGCAGTACAAAGAATTCTATCAGCATGTCACGCACGGCTTCGACGAGCCGTGGTTGACCATCCACAACAAGGCCGAAGGGCGCCTGGAGTACACGGCGTTGCTGTTCGTGCCTGGCACGCGGCCCGCCGACCTGTACCAGCCCGAACGCAAGAGCCCGGTGCGCCTGTATGTGCGGCGCGTATTCGTGACGGACGAGGCGAAGGCGCTGATCCCCTCGTACCTGCGCTTCCTGCGCGGTGTGGTGGATACGGAAGACATCGCGTTGAACGTGAGCCGTGAGATGCTGCAGCACGATCCTGTACTGGCGCGCATCGGCAGCGCGCTCACCACCAAGGTATTCTCGGAGCTGGAGAAGAAGGCCGAAAAAGAACCGGAGGCGTACGAGAAGTTCTGGGAGAATTTTGGCCCGGTCCTGAAGGAAGGTCTGTACGAGGACCCCGCAAAGCGCGACCAGGTGTTCAAGCTGGCGCGCTTCCGCTCCACGGCGAGCGAGAAGCTCACGTCGCTCGCCGAGTACGTGGCGCGCATGAAGGAGAAGCAGGAAGCGATCTACTTCATCACCGGCGACAATGCCGCGGTGCTGCGCCACTCGCCGCAGATAGAAGGTTTCCTCGCGCGCGGCTACGAGGTGTTGCTGCTCACCGACGCGGTGGACGAATTCTGGGTGCCCGCCGTCGCACTGTACGAGGGCAAGAAGTTCGTGTCGGTGACTCAAGGCGCTGCCGAACTTGGCCCCGCCCCGGCCTCCGACAAGCAAGAGCGTGTCGAAGGCGGCGAGTTGGCCGTGCTGATCGCGCACTTGAAGCAGGGCCTGGGCGACGCCGTGAAAGACGTGCGCGCCACCGACCGGCTGACCGACAGCGCGGCGTGCCTGGTTGCGGGCGATACCGACATGCCTCGTCATCTGGCGCGCATGCTGCGCGCGCAGGGCCAGTTGCAGGGTTCCCTGCCCGGTATTCTGGAGATCAACCCGGCGCACGCCCTGATCCGCGCCATGGCGCAGCAGATGACGAACGTAGGCGCGCGCGAGCACGTGCTCGACTTGGGGCGCCTCTTGGTGGACCAGGAGCGCATTCGCGAAGGCGACGGTCCAACTGACATCGCGGCGTTCTCGAAGCGCCTGTCGGACGTGATGGCGCGCGCGCTGACCGGTAAGGTCGCCTAATGGCGAAGCGCGCGGCGGGCATCCTGTTGTGGCGCCGGCGCGCAACGGAGGCCGAGGTGCTGCTCGTGCATCCGGGCGGGCCGTTCTGGGCCAAGAAGGACGACGGCGCATGGTCGATCCCCAAGGGCCTGTATGCCTCCGGCGAGAACGCCGAGGCGGCGGCGCGGCGCGAATTTCGGGAAGAGACCGGCATGACGGTCGATGCCGCACTGATGCCGCTTGGCGAATTCCCGCAAAGCGGCGGCAAGATCGTCACCGCGTTCGCGACCGAGGGTGACTTCGACGCGGCCAATCTCGTGAGCAACGCGTTTGTCTTGGAATGGCCGCCGCGGTCCGGGAGCCTGCAGGAGTTCCCGGAGGCCGACCGCGCTGCGTGGTTCGCCCCGGCAATCGCCGAGCAAAAGCTGGTGCCCGGACAGCGCGCCATCGTACGAGCGCTGCTGGACCGGCTGTGATGCACGTTGCTCTCCTGCGGGCCGTGAATCTCGGTGCCCACGGCAAGGTGAAGATGGCGGCCCATGCCGTCTATCCGGACGGCATCGGCCGCTCGAAGCTCTCCGCCGCGTTGATCGAGAAGCATCTCGGCCAGCGGGTGAGCGGTCGCAACCGGAACACCGTGCGGAAGATCGCCGAATTGCTGGGATGAACTGAACGCAAGCGAGCCCTTCGCGGTGGAAGAACTCGGTGAGCGGCTGCAGCGCCTGCTGCGCCCTCGGGCGGTCCGAGAGACCGCAAACGCCTGGGGATTCCCGAGGTTTCCCGCGCTCTCCCCCGCGCGCCCCGCGGAGGAGAGCTGAGCGGGGGTAAGCCTACTTCGCGGGAGCGGCCGCCGACTTGATGGTGCCGAGCGCACGCGCCTTCACCGCCATGGAGGCGGGACGGCCGGCCGACGGAATCATCTCGCCGGTCGCCGGGCTGCGCACGAGCGTGCCGGCCTTGATCGCCGGACGCTTCTTCAAGGTGAACTTCACGAGACCCGGAATCTGGAACTCGCCCACGCCGCCCTTGGAGACGCTGGCGCATGCGACATCCGACAGCACGTCGAGAACGGCAGCGACATCCTTCTTCGTCAGCGCGCCATCCAGTTCGTCCGCGATCAGCGCCACCAGGCGCGACTTCGTGAGCTTCTCTTTGATTGCCTTCACTTCATTCCTCCTAGGCTGCCCAAAAGACCTGGCCTTCGATTAGT
>CAIVPW010000264.1 GCA_903907895.1 uncultured Alphaproteobacteria bacterium | reverse complement strand
GGGCAGCATGCGGTACGGCGCGCACTGCTGGACGGCGCGGCGCGCACTCTCGGCGGCCGTGCGGAAGTTCTCCTCGCCGGCGCGGTTCATGCGCCCCTCGTCCACGATCTCTGGCAGACGGTTCAAGGAGCCGTCTTGGTTCAGGAAGATCCGGATCATGACGCGCAGGTTTTGCGCGTCGCGTGCTCCGGCCGGCACCGACCAGCAGCGCTCGACGGCGGCGCGGAAGGCGTCGATTTCGGAAATGGTGATCGGCACGTCGCGCGTGGGCGTTGGCGACTGCGTCACCACCGGCGCCGGCGGCCGCGCGGCCTGAGGCTGCGGCGGGGTGGGCGTTGCCTGCTTCGGAGCCGGTGTGGGCGTTGGCTGCGGGTTCTGCTGCCGCGTGCGGTCCAACAGCGCCGCAATCGCCGTCGGATCGAAGGTCGGCTGCTGCTTCGGCGGCTCCGGCTTGGCCTGCGGGCGCGGCGTTGCTTGCACCTGCTTGGGCGGCTCCGGCTTGGCTTGCGGACGTGGGGTGGGGGGCGGCGGCGTTACCGGGCGGGGCGCGGGCGGCGGTTCAACCGCCGCGACTTGCGGCGGTGCCGGGGCAGGTTCGGTCACGGGTGCCGGGGCCGGCGGCGCAGGCGCAGGTTCGGGCGCCGGCGGTGGTGGCGCGGCGGCGGGCGGTGGCGGGGGAGGCGGCGGTGCGGCCTGTGCCACGGGTGCCGGCACGGGCGCCGGTGGCTCCTCGACCGGCTTTGGATTCTCGACCACCGGCGTCTGCTGTTGCGCGACGGTCCGATCCGCGATCTCGACCAACTCAACGACGATCGGCGTCTCCTCGATATCCTCCGGCTCCAGCCAGTTCGGCAGGCCGAAATAAACGAGGGCGACGACGACGGCGTGTGCCGTAGCCGATGCGAACATGGGTCCGCGCATTTCCATCAGCGGGCGGCCTTCGGTGCGGCGGGCACAGTCTGGCCGGGTGAGCGGGCCACCAACGCGACGCGCGTGAAGCCCGCGCTTTGGATGGTGCCCATCACTTCCAGCACGCGACCGTAATTGATGCCCTGGTCGCCGCGCACAAAGATGCGCATGTCGGGTTTTTGACCGCTGAGCTCCTTCAGCAGTGCGCCAAGGTTGGCGATCTCGACCTCGCGCTCCTGCACGAATACCTTGCCCTGCGCATCGACGCTGACGGCAAGCGGCTCATCCTGTCCGGCGATTTGCTGCGCCGCCGTGCGCGGCAAATCGACCGGCACGCCGACCTGCAGCAGCGGTGCCGTAACCATGAACACGATCAGCAGCACCAGCATCACGTCTACGAACGGCGTGACGTTGATGTCCGCCATTGGGCGGCGGCTGAAGCGGCCGCCCGAGCGCGACTTCGGCCCCTGGATGGAAACGCCCATCTCAGGCTTCTCCTTCTTCCAGCTGCCGCGACAGGATCGCCGAAAACTCGGACGCGAATGTCTCCAGGCGCCCTGCGTAGCGGCCTATGTCGGCCGAGAACTTGTTATAGGCGACGACGGCCGGGATGGCGGCGACCAGGCCGAGCGCGGTGGCGAACAGCGCCTCGGCGATGCCCGGCGCAACGACGGCGAGCGAGGTGTTCTCGGTCGCCGCGATCGCCTGGAAGCTGTTCATGATGCCCCACACCGTGCCGAACAGGCCGATGAACGGCGCCGTCGACCCGACGGTTGCCAGGAAGCCCATGTAGCGCTCGATGCGCTCCATTTCACGGCTCATGGTGATTTGCATCACCTGGCCAATGCGCGACTGCAACCCCGCGTGCATCGCCATGTCTTCGATTCCCGTGCGCTTGGTCGAGCGGCGCCACTCGCGCATCGCCGACGCAAACAGCAGCGTCATGGGATCCCGCGGGGCGGAGCCGACACGCTCGTACAACTCCTCGAGCGAGCCGCCCGACCAGAACTGGTCCTCGAAGCGGTCGGCGTCGCCGCCGAGGCGGCGCATGCGCACGAACTTGTCGACGATGATCGCCCAGCACCAAATGGACGCGCCAATCAGTGCGAGCATCACCAGCTTGACGATGAAGTCGGCGCGCCAAAACAGTGCAATCATCGACATGTCGCCGTCGACTGAACCGGCAAGTATTTCAGCTCCCACTAGGGTCTCCTCGCTACGAGTTTGATTCGCGCTCGGCCATCAGGTCGAGTTGCGCGATGTTGGGGTTGCGCCGCGGCGGCAACATGCCGAGATGCGCATACCCGGCCGAAGCCAGGACGCGCCCGCGCGGCGTGCGCTGCAGCAGTCCTTGTTGGATCAGGAACGGCTCGATGATCTCTTCGATCGAGTCGCGTGGTTCCGACAGCGCGGCGGCGAGCGTCTCGACGCCCACCGGCCCGCCTTCGAAGGATTCGGCAATGCAGCGCATGTAGCGCCGGTCGAGTGCATCGAGTCCGAGGCCGTCCACTTCGAGCCGGTTCAGTGCCCGGTCGGCAGCCGCGGCGTCGATGCGGGTCACGCCTTCGACCGACGCAAAGTCGCGCACGCGGCGCAATAGGCGGCCGGCGACGCGGGGCGTGCCGCGGCTGCGGCGCGCGATCTCGGCGGCGCCGCCAGGCGCCAACGGCGCCTTCAGGAGCTGCCCGGCGCGTTCGACGATCGAGATCAGGTCCTTGATGTCGTAGTAGTTCAAGCGCGCAGGAATGCCAAAGCGGTCGCGCAGCGGCGTGGCCAGCAGGCCGGTGCGGGTGGTCGCGCCGATCAAGGTGAACTTCGGCAACTCGATGCGCACCGAGCGCGCCGACGGCCCGTCGCCGATCACCAAGTCCAGCTCGAAGTCCTCCATCGCCGGATAGAGGATTTCCTCCACCAGCGGGTTGAGGCGGTGGATCTCGTCGATGAACAGGACGTCGCGCGTCTGCAGATTGGTCAGGATCGCGGCGAGATCGCCGGCCTTTGCGAGCACCGGACCGGACGTCGCGCGGAAATTGGCGCCGAGCTCGCGCGCGATGATCTGCGCCAGCGTCGTCTTGCCAAGGCCCGGCGGGCCCGCCAGCAGCACGTGGTCGAGGGCTTCCTCGCGTTCGCGCGCCGCGGAAATGAACACGCGCAGATTTTCGACCAGCTGCGGCTGGCCGACGAAATCGGCCAGCGTGCGCGGCCGGATGCTGCCGTCACCGGCGTCGGTTTCCTGGGCGGTGCTGGCGATGGCGCGATCCTGTTTGCTCATCGCACCACCTCAGCCGGCTTCGACAACTGGGCGAGCCCGCCGCGGATCAGTTCGGGGACTGTTGCCTTGCCCTCCCGCGCCCGTGCCGCATTCGCAACCGCGCTAAAGGCGTCCGAACGTGTGTAGCCAAGATTGACCAGCGCCGAGACGGCGTCGCTCACGGCTGCGTCCTCGACGTTGATGGCCGTGGGTGTCGAGGTCGTCGTCGCGATGCGCCCGGCGTCCATGGCGAGCGCCGGCGCGCGGTCTTTCATCTCAACCAGGATGCGCTTGGCGAGTTTCGGGCCGACGCCGGCCGCGCGCTGCAGGGGGCCTGCGTCCTGCGCCACGATGGCTTGGGCCAGCAGCGCCGGGGTCGCTGCGCCCAACAGGGAGAGGGCCACCCTGGCGCCGACGCCCTGGACGTCCTGGAGCGCCTTGAACCAGCGGCGTTCCGCGTCGTCGGCAAACCCGTAGAGGTGGATGTGATCCTCGCGGACGTGGGTGTCGATCAGCAGGGTCGCGAACATGCCTTCGGGCGGCAGGGCGCGCATCGTGGTCTGCGAGCAGAACACGAGATAGCCGACGCCACCGACGTCCAGGATCACCTGATCGGTGCCCATGGAATCGACCTTGCCGTGCAGCTTCGCGATCAACTCGGACTCTTCTTCCTAGCTCCGCAATAGGGCGGCGGCCCAACGGGCCGCTGTAGCGCCGTGGTGCGCGTGGCAGATGGCCGTGGCCAACGCATCGGCCGCGTCAGGTCCACCCATTCCACGAAAACCGGGCAGCAACGTGGCAATCATGCCCTGGACTTGTTCTTTTCCGGCGCTGCCCGAGCCGGTGACCGATTTTTTCACCTGAGTGGGCGAGTATTCGGCCACGGGTAGGCCCCGAAGGGCTGGCGCTAGCAAGGCCGCGGCGCGCGCCTGGCCGAGCTTCAACGTGGAGGCCGGATTGACGTTGACGAAGGTCTCTTCGATGGCCACCTCGTCGGGCGTGAATTGATCCGTGATCGCCATCACGGCGTTGTGCAGCTCGGCGAGGCGGGGGGCGAGGGTCTCTTGCACTTCGGCAGCAATGCAGCCGGCAGCGATGAAACGCAGCTTCGCGCCATCGATCTCAATCACCCCCCAGCCGGTGCGCCGCAGTCCCGGATCGAGCCCCAAGACCCTCAAACCAAGGTCCTCAAGCCAAAGGTCCTCAAGTGCGTACCTGCATCCCTAGGCGGACAGCTTGTTCATAAGGTCCTCGGGGATCTCGTAGTTGCCCGACACGCTCTGGACGTCGTCGTCGTCGTCGAGGGCCTGCAATAGCTTCATCAAGCTCTGCGCCTTCTCTTCATTGACGGCGACCGAGTTGCCCGGACGCCACGTGACCTCGGCGGTCTCGGACGCCTTGAATTTCGCCTCCATCGCCTGCTTCACGGCATGGAAGGTCTCGGGCTTGGTGAGGATGTCGTGGCCCTTTTCGTCCGACGTGCAGTCCTCGGCGCCGGCCTCGATCGCTGCTTCCAGCATCTGATCGGCCGTCGCCGCCTGGGCCGGATAATGAATCACACCGAGGCGGTTGAACATGAAAGAAACCGAGTTGGTCTCGCCCAGCGCCCCGCCGAACTTCGAGAACGCCGAGCGCACCGCCGATGCGGTGCGGTTGCGGTTGTCGGTCAGCGCCTCGACGATCAAAGCAACGCCGCCGGGGCCATAGCCCTCGTAGCGCACCGCCTCGTACGACTCGCCTTCGATCTCGCCGGCGCCGCGCTTGATGGCGCGCTCCACCGTGTCGCGCGGCATGTTTGCCTCGCGCGCCGCGATGATCGCCGAGCGCAGGCGCGGATTGTGGTCCGGGTCGGGCAGGCCTTCGCCCGCGGCGACGGTCAGTTCGCGGATCAGCTTGGTGAACACCTTGGCACGCCGCTTATCCTGCGCGCCCTTGCGGTGCATGATGTTCTTGAATTGAGAATGGCCAGCCATGGGTCTTCTTGAATCAGATCAGGTTCAAAACCGCGCGAACCATAGACGGGAAGCCCGTCTCAGGCGAGCCGGACCATACGCCGCAATGTGTCGGCTTTGCCGTGCCGTCGGGCTCATGACGCGGCCGGAATGCTGGGCTTCAGACGCCCGCCGATGCGGAGCGGCTCGATGCGAGTCGCAAGCCCCGTGGCGGGGTCGGTATCGACGAGCACGCCACACACGGTGCCTTCGCCTTCGGCCGGCGTAAATCGCGCCTTCGACAGCTTGCGGGTGAAGCGCTGCAGCGGCTCGGCAGGGTCCATGCCGATGACCGAATTGTAGTCGCCGCACATCCCAAGGTCGCATTGGAATGCCGTGCCCTTGGGCAGGATTTGCGCGTCCGCGGTCGGCACATGGCTGTGCGTCCCAGCCACCAGCGACGCACGGCCGTCGGCGAAATGGCCCATGGCCGCCTTCTCGCTGGTCGCCTCGGCGTGGATGTCGACCAGGATGAAATCGACGGAGGTGCCCAGGCGCACCCTGGCCAACTCTTGCTGGACGCTGGCGAACGGGTCGTCGAGCGGCTCCATGAACACGCGGCCCATGACCTGCACCACGAACACCTTCTTGCCGGTGCGGGTGGTGAAGGTGTTGGCACCCTTGCCGGGCGTGCCGGGCGGGAAGTTCGCTGGACGGAGCAAGCGCGGTTCGCGCTCGATATGCGACACCGTCTCGGACTGATCCCACACGTGGTTGCCGGTGGTGACGCAATCGACGCCGAGGGCGAAGAACTGCTCACAAATCTTTTGCGTGATGCCGAAGCCGCCGGCGGCGTTTTCGCCATTCACCGCAATGAAATCCGGGTTGAGCTGCGCCCGCAGGGTGGGCAGGTGCTGCGTTACCGCATCGCGGCCGGAGCGCCCGACGACGTCGCCAAGGTAGATCGCTCTCATGGGAACCGGTGCGCGCCTTGTTCGGTGACGATCCAGTCCAGGCGCTGGTCGTTCTCGTGCAGCGGTAGCGTCTTCACCCGTTGTCCCTCGTAGGCCAGTCCGACCGCCAGCACGGTCGCTCTGCGCAGTTGTTGCAGCGTGCGGTCATAATGCCCGCCACCATAGCCGAGGCGCTGGCCGGCATCATCGAATGCGAGCAGCGGCACCAGCACGACCGTTGGCGTCACTACCGGTGCGCCAGGCAGCGGATGCTGCGTGTTGAACTCGCCGCGCTCCAGCCCGTCGCCGCGCTTCCAGCTGCGAAAGCTCAGCGCGGCATTGCGCGCGGTGACGACCGGCAGCGCAAGCGCGTGGCCGCGCTCCGCGAGGCGTTCCAGCAACAACAAAGGGTCGATCTCGTCGCGCATAGGCCAGTAGCCCGCGACGATCTGCGGTCCTGCCAAGCGGATCGCATCCAGGAAGTGCCGCGTCACCGCCGTGGCTGCCACCGGCGCCAAGGTCGCGGCTGCTTCCGCGCGCCGGCGGCGGGCAACGGCACGCAACTGCTTCTTTTCGTCGTCGAGCGGGGAAGTCACGCCTCCGCTCCCAGGCGAAGGGCCGCGTAGAGAAGGTGACGGGACCGCACCTTTCGGTGGCGAGCCTGATCCACTGTGACCTGCACTCTGCAGGTGGGCGCCATATACCGAAGCCACAGCTCCGACAGAGACAGCTCCCGATGGACGTGAAAGGTCCCAGGGATAACTTGCCGCCTGCCAAGAAGGGCAGAACCCGCCACGGAGATAGTTAGGCGCTCCGGATACGACCGGCAAGCTCCTCGATGCGCCGGGCCGCGCTCTCCAAAAGGCTTTGTGTCGCGCCCGACTCGGTTTGCCGGCGGTGCGCGCCCTCTTCGAGATCTTCGAGGCGGTCGAGGGCGTCCGACAAATCGTCGGCCACCATGATGCCTGCCATCAGCATGGCCTGGGCTTCGGTGACGCCGGGGCCACGCGGCACTTTCTCGGCGCGATCCTTGAAATATTCGGCCAGTTGCTCGAGCTGCTCTTCTTCGCCCGGCTCGCAAACCAGGCGATAGCTGCGGCCATTCACCGAGACTTCGATTTCAGGCATTGCCGATTGTCTCGTCGAGCACAGACTGCACGTGCCCCATGGCCTGGTCGATGACGGTGGCGGCGGCATCGGCCGCGCGGCGCAATTCGGCGTTCGAACGCTCAAGGTCGCGCTTTTCCGCCTTCAGCTTGGCGACTTCCATCTCCAAAGCGGCGAGGCGGCTCGCCGCTTCGGCTTTTGCATCTGCGCGCACCTGCGAAACGCGCGTCTGCACCTCGCGCTCCAGTCGCGCTAGGGCCTCTTCGAGCCGGCGGCGTGCGCTTTCAACGGCGGCGCCATCCGCGGCTGCGGGCGCAGCAACCTCGGCCTCGACCGTCTGTTGGCGTGCGCTGGTTTTCAAAACCGCCCGCTTTTCAAGGAGTTATCGCGTGACGTGAAAGCATACGGGCAACGTCGGTGCGGGTCAACACGCACCCCCTGAAATCGCCTGAAGCTTGACGCGCCGCGGGCCGCACGTCACACGACGCTCCTATGGCCCTTCCGCGCTGCCGTCTTTACCTGATCACCCCGCCCAAGCTCACGCCGAGCTTTCCCGCCACTTTGGCTGCCGCGCTCGATGCCGGCGATGTTGCCTGCGTGCAACTGCGCCTCAAGGACGCCGATGACCAGATCGTGATCCGCGCTGCCGAGGCGCTGGGCGAGGTGTGCCGCCGCCGCGACGTAGCCTTCCTCATCAACGATCGCCCCGACCTCGCCAAGCGTTCCGGCGCCGACGGCGTCCACATCGGGCAGCAGGATGGTACGCTCGCAGACGCGCGCGACATCTTGGGACCCGACGCCACCATCGGCGTCACGTGCCACGACTCGCGTCATCTTGCGCTGACTGCCGCCGAGGATGGCGCCGACTACGTTGCGTTCGGCGCGTTCTTTCCCACCGCGACCAAGGAAGCCCCCACGCTCGCACCCCTCGACCTTGTCGAGTGGTGGACCGAGTTGATCGAAGTGCCGTGCGTCGCCATCGGCGGCATCACTGTCGAGAATTGCGCGCCGATCGTTGAGGCCGGCGCCGATTTCCTGGCGGTGGCATCGGGCGTGTGGGACTACCCGCAAGGCCCCGCCGCCGCCGTGCGCGATTTCAACGCCGCTATCGCCAAGGTGCTCGACGCAGGAAAGGCAGAACGCGCTGCGGAAAGGGAAGCTGGCAAGCGGTAGAGCAACCTGTATAAGTCGCGGTCCTCAAATTCCCCTTAACTGCCTCGGAAATCCGTCATGGCGCTGCGTTCGCCCCTCATCAATGTCATGGTCGATGCGGCGAAAAAGGCGGCGCGCGGGTTGCTGCGCGATTTCGGTGAAGTCGAGCAGCTGCAGGTATCGCTCAAAGGTCCAGCGGACTTTGTCAGCAACGCGGATCGCCGCGCCGAGCAGACCATCATGGCGGAGCTGAAGAAGGCGCGTCCGCGCTTCGGCTTCCTCATGGAGGAGCAGGGCGTGGAGGAGGGCGAAGACACCTCCAACCGCTGGATCATCGATCCGCTCGACGGCACCACCAACTTCCTGCACGGCATCCCGCACTTCGGCATCTCGATTGCGCTGGAACGCGATGGTCATCCCTACGCCGGCGTCATCTACGACGCGGCGCGCGATGAGATGTTCTTCGCGGAAAAGGGCCAGGGCGCCTACATGAACGAGCGCCGCATCCGTGTGGCGGGGCGGGAGAAGCTCGAGGACGCCGTGCTCACCACCGGCATCCCGCACCGCGGCCGCCCCGGCCGCGACCTCTTCATTCCCGGCGTGCGCGCCTTCATGGAGGTGACGGCGGGCGTGCGCCGCCTCGGCTCCGCTGCGCTGGATCTGGCCTGGGTCGCGTCCGGCCGTTGCGACGGCTACTGGGAGCGCTCGCTCAAGACCTGGGATGTCGCGGCGGGCATCGTGATCGTTCGCGAGGCCGGGGGCATCGTCACCGATATCGAGGGCAAGGACAGCATGATGGACGGTGGCAGCATCCTGGCCGCCAATCCTTCGCTCCATGCCGCTATGCTCAGCACCTTGAAGACGGCGGAAAAAGGCTTCGTCGAACCCGCTGCGTAGGCCAGGTACCGGGAAAGGACCTGGGTTGTGCAGCCCTTCGGCCGTGGGCTATGGTGCCTCGGCAAGCGCTTTGGGGGTAACTTTGCGCCTGGATTCACAGCCCATGAAGGCTGGTTTGTTGCCCCGCCTTGTCCGTCCAACGTCTCTGACTTTTGCAGCGCTGACGCTCTCGGCCGCTTTGGCTTGTGCGAATGCGCAGGCGCAGGTCGTGGTGGGTGGCACAGGCCGCGCCGCCGTTAACGTAAACCTCGACGCCCTGAATCAATTGCAGAGCCGGCCGGTCGCACCGCAGACCGCCACCGCTCCGGCCCAGATGGCTCCGTCACTGCCGGGAGCGTCCGGCCTCGGTACTCCCGTTCGCCTCAAGCCGCCGCCGGGTGTACAGGCGCTGCCGCAAACCGCGGCCACCGCGCCCGCTGCGACCCAGGCGCCGCGCGTCACGACACCGCCGGTCGCTGCCGCACCCCTTTTGACGCCGCCCGCTGCAGCGCGTCCGGCAACTCCGGCACCGGCACCGCAGGCGACGCAACCCCCCGCCGCCGTCATTCCGCCTCCGGCAACAGCCGCCGCGCCGCGTCCTGTGATCCCGGCACCGCCCCCGCAGCAACAAGCTGCGCCCGCGCCGGTCCCGGCAACGCCCACCGCGCCCGCGCCGGCCCCGCAAGTCGCCGTTGCTCCCGCCCCGATTGCACCGGCGCCCGCCGTGCGCGCTCCTGTTACGCCGCAGCCCGTCCCGCCGCCGGCGCTCGCCACCTCACCCGCTCCCGCGCAGACCGCCGCGCGCGCGCCGATCGCCGCTGCACCAGCGCCAGCGGCCCTGGCTCCGGCAACGGTGGCTCCGGCAGCGGCTCCGGCGCCTGCCGCGCCGCAGGTGGCCAATGTGCCGCCCGCGCCGGCGCGCAACGAGGTTCCGGCGCTCGCCGTACCGGCACCCGCTCCGCAGGCCGTTCAACAAGCAGCGGTAACTCCCGCTCCCGCACCGGCGATACGCGCACCGGTTGCGCCGGCACCCGCGCCGCAGGCTGCTCCGCCGCAAGCGGCGGTGACACCCGCGCCCGCGCCAGTCGCCCGGGCGCCCGCAGCCCCCGCCCCCGCAGCGCCGGCCGCTCCGCAAGTCGCCGCGCTGCCTCCTGCGGGCGGCCAGCTGTCGCGCCTCGATTTCGGTCCGGCGGATGCAAACTTGTTGGCCGCTGCGCAGACCTCCCTGCAGCGCGTTGCCGACCAGATCGCCAACACCGAGCGCCGCATTCAGATCAATGCATACGCCGCCGGCACGCAGGAAACGGTGAGCGCTGCGCGCCGCCTGGCGCTGTCGCGCGCGCTGAACGTGCGTTCCTACCTGATCGAGCAGGGAGTTCGCTCGACCCGCATCGACGTGCGCGCCATCGGCCTGCCGGAAGACACCGGCCCGGCAGACCGCGTCGATATCCTCCTGCTGACTCCGTAATCGAGCGAACGTGACGACTGCACCCTTCCGTCAACGCGGCGCGCGAGAGCGCACGCCCGCCACCGCTGCCCCTCCCACCATGACCAATCCGCGCCGCTTCCTGGTGCGGCAGGTGGTCTTTACGCTCGCAGTGCTTGTCGTCACCGCAGTGCTGTATGCGCAAGGACCGCTGGAAGACGCGTACCTCGCCAACCCGATCCTGAACGGGTTCATCCTGGTCGTGATGGTACTCGGCATCTTCTACTCGATGCGTCAGGTGCAGCGTCTGCAAACCGAAGTGCGCTGGATCGAATCGTTCCGGCGCAACGATCTCGCGCCGCGCCATCCGCCAGTACTGCTGGCGCCGATGGCGACGCTACTTGGCGACGAGAACCGCCGCATCTCGCTCTCCACCATGTCGCTGACGTCGATCCTCGACTCGATCTCGTCGCGCCTGGACGAGTCGCGCGAGATTTCGCGCTACATCACCGGCTTGATGATCTTCCTCGGTCTGCTTGGCACGTTCTGGGGCCTGATCGAGACGATCTCGTCGGTGCGCAATACCGTCTCCAGCCTGTCCATGACGGGCGATGCCATGACGCTGTTCGCCGACCTGATCGAAGGCCTTTCGGCGCCGCTGCGCGGCATGGGCGTATCGTTCTCGTCCTCGCTATTCGGCTTGTCGGCGGCCCTCGTGCTCGGCTTCCTGGACCTGCAGACGGGTCAGGCGCAGAACCGCTTTTACAATGACCTCGAAGAGTGGCTGTCGAGCTTCACGCGTTTATCTTCGGGGGGCATTGCCGGCACGGATCAGTCGGTCCCGGCGTACGTCAGCGCGCTCCTGGAGCAGACCGCCGAAAGCCTCGACTCCCTGCAGCGCACCATCGCCCGCGGCGAGGATCGCAGCGTCTCGTCCAACAACGCGCTGATGGTGTTGAGCGACCGCCTCGCCATGCTGAACGATTCGATGCGGGCCGAGCAGGACCTGATGGTGAAGCTCGCCGAGGCGCAGCTCGAAACGCGCCCGGTTCTGCGCCGCCTCGCCGATACCCTCGAGCAAAGCCGCTCGGTGCAGCTCGACGAATCCACGCGCACGCATCTGCGCAACATGGACGTCTACCTGCAGCGCCTGCTCGAAGAAACGGCGCTCGGCCGCCAACAGCTGGTCGATGAATTCCGCGCCGAGATCAAGCTGCTCGCGCGCACCGTTGCCGGCGCCAACCAACCGCGCCGTCTCGGCGACCGGGGCGAATAAATGGCGCGTCGCGGCGCGCGCGCAATGCGCCGCCGAGAGGCGGAGGGCATCTGGCCGGGCTTCGTCGATGCCCTGTCCACGCTCCTCCTCGGCATCATCTTCCTCATCGTCGTGCTGATGCTTGCGCACTTCTTCCTGGCGCAAGCGCTCACCGGCCGCGACGAAGCGTTGGGGCGCCTGAATTCGCAGATCGCCCAGCTCACCGACATGCTGTCGCTGGAACGCCGCGCCGCCGAAGAAACGCGCCAAACCGCGACGCAGCTCGCCGCCACGCTGCAGGCCGCCAACCGCGAGCGTGACGAGTTGAGCCTGCGCCTGCGCGACGCCGCCACGCGCGCGCAGGGCGCCGAGGCCGCGCTCGCCGACGCGCAGCGCACGGTGCAGGCCGATCGCGAAACCATCGCCGCACGGCTCGGCGAAATCGAACGCCTCAATCGCGACATCGTCGCTCTGCGCGATGCACGCAACCGCCTCGAAGAAGAAGTAGCGGCGCTTACCATCGCCATGGACAACGCCGGCGCCGATGCCGAGCGCGCCAATGCGCGCCTGACCGACGCGGAACTCGGCGCCGCCCGCCGCCAGGCCGCGCTCGAGGCGGCGCTGCGCGACCTCGCCCAAACCCGCGATCGCGCCACCGAGTTGGAGGCCCGCATCGCCACCAACGAAGAGCGCACGGTGCTGGCGCAACGCGAGTTGCAGCAGCGCGACCTCCGTCTGGCCGAGGTGCAAGAACTCTACAATCGCCGCCAGGCCGATCTGGACGTCATCACCGCGACCTTGCGGCTGACGCAGCAGGAGCGCGACCAGGCCAACCGCCTGACCACCGAAGCGCAGCAGCAGCTCGCGTTGCTGAACCAGCAGCTGAACGCGCTCCGCAGCCAGCTCACCGCCATCCAGCAGGCGCTCGGCATCGCCGAGGCCAAGGATCGCGAGCAGCAGGTCATCATCGAGAACCTCGGCGCGCGCCTGAACGTGGCACTCGCCCAGCGCGTCGAAGAGCTCGCTGGCTACCGTTCGGAGTTCTTTGGCCGCATGAGCCAGCTGTTGGGCGACCGCCAGGACATCCGTGTCGTCGGCGACCGCTTCATCTTCCAGTCCGAAGTGCTGTTCGAGGCCGGCAACGATCAGCTCGGCGACGCGGGCAAGGCGCAGCTCGCGCAGTTCGCGCAAACTCTGATCACCATCAGCCGCACCATCCCGCGCGAGATCAACTGGGTCCTGCGCGTGGATGGCCACACCGACGTGCGCCCGATTGCCACCGCGCGCTTCCCGTCCAACTGGGAGCTGTCGACCGCGCGCGCGATCTCGGTGGTGAAGTACTTGGCGGAGCAGGGCGTGCCCTCGAGCCGCCTCGTCGCGGCCGGCTTCGGCGAGTTCCAGCCCTTGGACGCCGGCACCGACGAAATCGCCTTCCGCCGCAACCGCCGCATCGAACTCAAGCTCGACGAGCGCTAGGCGCGCCGGCTACTCCGCAGCGAACGCAGCGTTGAATTGCAGCGCGGCGAGGCGCGCGTAGAGGCCGCCCTGGGCAACGAGCTCGGCATGGGTGCCCTGGGCGACGATCTGGCCCTGGTCCATCACGACGATCTGATCCGCGCGCAGCACCGTCGCCAGGCGGTGCGCGATGACGAGCGTCGTACGGCCCTGCATCAGTGGGCCGAGTGCGGCCTGCACCGCATGCTCCGATTCGGCATCGAGCGCGGCGGTGGCTTCATCGAGCAGCAGGATGGGGGCATTGCGCAGGACGGCGCGGGCGATGGCGATGCGCTGGCGCTGGCCGCCCGACAGACGCAATCCGCGCTCGCCCACCTGGGTGTCGAATCCCTGGGGCAGCGCGGCGACAAAGCCCGCAGCCTGGGCCGCTTCGGCCGCGGCACGCACCTCGGCGTCGGTGGCATCGGGCCGCCCGTAGCGGATGTTGTCGGCGGCGGAGGTGCCGAAGATGGCGGGATCCTGCGGCACGATGCCGATCCGGCGGCGCACTTCTTCGGGGTGCGCGTCGCGGAGGTCGATGCCGTCGAGGGTGATGCGGCCGGCGTGCGGGTCGTAGAACCGCAGCAGCAACTGGAACACGGTGCTCTTGCCTGCACCCGACGGGCCGACCAGCGCGATGGTCTGACCGGGGCGAACGCGCAACGTGAAGTTCTTGAGGGCCGGCTGCTCGGGCCGCGTCGGGTATGCGAACGTGACGTTCTCGAACGCCACCGCGCCGCGTGCGGGTTGCGGCAGCGGCACAGGGTGTTCCGGGGGTGCGATGCGCGGCGGCGTTTGCAGCAACTCCATCAGGCGTTCGGTGGCGCCCGCGGCGCGCTGAAGGTCGCCCATCACCTCGGATAGCGCGCCCATCGCGCTCGCCACGATTACTGCATAGAAGATGAATGCTGCGAGTTCGCCGGCGCTCATGCCGCCCGCCATCACGTCGCGCGCGCCGATCCACAGGACCAGGTCCACGGCGCCGAACACCAGCAGGATCACCGACACCGTGAGCCACGAGCGCGCGCGCACGAGGCGCACCGCGGTAGCGAAGGCGCTGTTCACCGAGCCCGAATAATTCTTGCGGTCGAGGTCTTCGTGGTTGAATGCCTGGACGGTCTGTGCGGCGTTGATGCTCTCGGTTGCCTGGGCGGCCGTATCCGCCACGCGATCCTGCGACGAGCGCGCAAGCCCGCGCACACGGCGGCCGAACACCAGCAGCGGCAATACGATCAACGGCAGCGCGAGGAAGACGAGGCCGGAGAGCTTCGGGCTCGTCACCACCAGCATCACCGCGCCGCCTAAGAACAGCATCAGGTTGCGCAGCGCGATCGACGCGCTGGAGCCGACGACGGATTGCAGCAAGGTGGGATCGGTGGTGAGGCGCGAAACCACCTCGCCGGTGCGGGTCACCTCGAAGAACTCGGGCGATAGGCCGATGACATGGGCGTACACCCGCGCGCGAATGTCGGCGACCATGCGCTCGCCCAGCCACGACACCAGGTAGTGGCGCGCAAACGTTGCCGCCGCCAGCACCGCGACGATGCCGAACATCGCCAGGAAGTAGGCGTTGATGTGCTCTGCGCTGCCGCCGAGAAAGCCGCGATCCACCAACAGGCGCAGGCCCTGGCCGATGACGAGCGTCGATCCGGCGGCAACCATCAGCGCGATGGCCGCGGCGAAGACGCGCCAGCGATACGGGCGCACAAAGCTCCAGGCCTGCCGCAGCGGACGTAGGTCTTTCGATGCGGGGCGCTGGGGAGGGGGCGTGCGGGGCACCTAAGCGAACTCCGCCGCGATGCCGGCTGCTGCGAGTTCTTTGGCCAGCCGTTCCGTCAGGCTGGTGCCATCCCGCGTCGAAACCCAGGAGCCCTTGAACGCATAGTGATGCGCCCCCGAGACGGGCGACGAGTACCAAAGCTGCCGCAGGGGGGCGTGCTTGTTCAGCAGGAAGGTGCGGTCATCGTCGCTGATTACCGTCAGAATCCCGCCGGAAAGCTCGGCATCGCCGCCGGCGTCCTCGATCGCTTCGGCCAGGCTGGTCAGCGTTTTTGCGGCCAACACTTCGAATTCTTGCTCGTTCATGCTGTCGGACGCCTGAAGGCCGCGGCTTGCGCCGCTTGGGGTGGGGGGGTTATACAGGCGCCTTCGCAAAATTGAAGGCTGCCCCGAAGACGCCGGGTGCGCCTGAACGCAAAGGGTTTCGCCATGAAGCCGGGCATCCACCCCGACTATCACAAGATCAACGTCGTCATGACCGACGGCACCAAGTTCGAGACGCGCTCGACGTTGGGCAAAGAGGGCGAAACCCTCACGCTCGACATCGACCCGGCCTCCCATCCGGCCTGGACCGGCAAGGGCGGCAAGATGCTCGACACGGCCGGTCAGGTGGCCCGCTTCAACAAGCGCTTCGGCGGCTTCACCGGCGCGTCGACCAAGAAGTAACTAGGTCGCGCACACTGGTTTTTCGAGGGCCGGCGGGCGACTGCCGGCCCTTTTTTCGTTTGCTTCTACCGTCGCCTCCCCTCTTGAAGGGGCTCCAATCCTCCCTAACTAGAAGCAGTGCAGGAAGGCCCCGTTCGGGGGTCCTGCAGCAGGGTCTGGCCCAAAGGGCAGACTCGAATACTGACAAGTTGCTCCTAGGAGGATTTGGCACATGCGTCTCTACACCGTTTCTCCGTCGGTCCCGTCCGTCTACGACGCCTTCGAGACCTTCGATCGCTTGTTCTCGCCCCTCGGCCGCACGTCCAACGCGCCGGCCTATGACTTGGCGCAGAACGGCGAAGACAAGTTTCAGGTGAACCTCGCCGTCCCCGGCTACGCCGAGGCCGATATCGAGATCACCCAGGAAGCCAACGAACTCGTTGTTACCGGTAAGGGGAAGGCCGAGGCCGAGGGCACGACGTGGCTCCGCCGTGGCCTCAACACCCGCGGCTTCGAGAGTCGCTTCGAACTCGGCGAAAACGTCCGCGTGGTAGCCGCCAACTTGACCAACGGCGTGCTCGGTATCGAGCTTGTTCGCGAAGTGCCCGAGGCATTAAAGCCGCGCCGCATCAGCATTGGCGGCGCGCCAGCGATCGAAGCGAAAGCCGCCTAGCCCGCACAAACAAATACCCGGCAATCGCCGGTGTCTTTGAACCCCGCGGTGCGGCGGCCGAGAGGCCCCCGCCCGCGGGGTTTGCGTTTCAGGACTCGAACGCGTGTCGGAGAGGAGAGAGAGCGATGATCGATCTCAACCTGAACCCGTTCCGCATGGAGCCGATCGACCTCGGCGGCAGCGGCGGGACGTTCCTGCCGAATGTCGATGTGCGCGAAACCGATGAAGCCGTCTTCATCCAGGCCGACCTGCCGGGCGTAAGCGCCAAGGATATCGACCTGGAAGTGTTGGGCGGCGTGCTGTCCCTGCGGGCAGAGAAACGTCAGACCCGTGATGACAGAGGCCGGGCCGGGACCGCCAGCGACCGCTCGTGGAACACCTTCGAGCGTTCGGTGCCGCTGCCGCAAAGCGCGGATGCAGCGCGCGCTACCGCGAGATTCGAAAACGGCGATCTGACCGTAACGGTGCCCAAATCGGTGGCCCCAGGCGCTGGCCGCGGCAAGATCGCGATTCGGGTCACAGCATAGGTCGGCGGCAAGGGCGGAAGCGCCGGCGGTCTAACCCCCCCAGACGCTCCGGCGCTCGGGCACGCCCGGCTGGAAAAAAAACGGGCCGCCGGAGGGCGGCCCGAGTCGGTATAGAGGGAGGCTCGTCCCGCTAACTAAACCCGGCTACCAAACGCGTTTACCACGCTCGCCAGCCAATACTCCGGCCGGCAAGCGGAACGTAGGCGGCAAAGGTTAACGAAACCTTCACAGCATCACTTCGTATGTCGCCCGCCCAGGCTCTCGCTTCCATTCCCGCCGCCATGCTTGCCGTCGAGATCGCCGCACCCGGCGGTCCCGACGTGCTTCGGCCGGTCCGGCGGCCGGTTCCGCTGCCGGGCGTGGGCGAGGTGCTGATCCAGGTCAGGGCGGCCGGGGTCAACCGGCCCGACGTTGCCCAGCGGCAGGGCAAGTACCCGCCGCCGCCCGGCGCCAGCGACCTGCCCGGCCTGGAAGTCGCCGGGGTTGTCGCCGCCACCGGGGGCGGGGCCTACCGCTGGCGCCTCGGCGAGCGGGTCTGCGCTTTGGTGAACGGCGGTGGATACGCCGAGTACGCCACCGCGCCGGAGGGTCAGGTGTTGCCGGCTTTGCCGAACCTCAACGATGTGGAGGCGGCGGCGCTGCCGGAAACCTTCTTCACGGTGTGGGCCAACGTGTTCCAGGCGGGTCGCTTGCGCCCTGCGGAGCGCCTCCTGGTGCATGGGGGGGCCAGCGGCATCGGTACCACCGCTATCCAGCTCGCCACGGCCCTGGGGGCCGAGGTCTTCGCCACGGCAGGCAGCCAGGCCAAGGTCGATGCCTGTGTGCGCTTGGGCGCCAAGGCGGCGTTCAACTACCGCGAGGGGCCGTTCCTGGACCACGTCGTCGCCGCCACCGGTGGGCAGGGCGTCGATGTGGTCCTCGACATGATCGGCGGTCCCTACACGGCGGCCAACCTCAAGGTCCTGCGCCAGGACGGCAGGCTCGTCATGATCGCGGCCCAGGGCGGTGCCAAGGCCGAGGTGGACCTGTGGGCCATCATGCAGAGGCGGTTGGTTCTCACCGGCTCCCTCCTGCGGCCACGCACCACTCCCGAAAAGGCCGCCATCGCCGCAGCCTTGGAGGCGCGGGCGTGGCCGCTTTTGGCGGCGGGGAGGGTGCGCCCGGTGATCGACTCGACCTTCCCCCTCGCCCAGGCCGCTGCGGCCCACCTGCGGCTAGAAAGCGGCCAGCATGTGGGTAAAGTTATGTTGACGGTGGGGCAGCCTGCCGCCTAGAGCTTGGGCCCTGAGCCTGGGTTCTGCCCAAAGCCTGTCCGGCTGCGGTTGACCCTCAGGCCCGTCCCACACACCTTACCGAGTGCCCCGACACGGGGTCCGGTGCGGGTCCAGCGGCCCGCCCAAGGGAGAATTTTCGATGGCACTGCCTTTGATGCCCAAAGCCACCGCCGTTTGGCTGGTCGACAACACGTCGCTTACGTTCGACCAGGTCGCGGACTTCACAGGGCTGCACCCCCTCGAGGTAAAGGGCATTGCCGACGGCGAAGTCGCCGTGGGCCTGCAGGGCATGGATCCGACGGTCAGCGGCCAGATCACGGCGGACGAGATTCGCCGGTGCGAGGCCGATCCCACCGCCCGTCTCAAGATCACCGAAGTCGACATGCCGCTGCCCAAGGCGCGCACCAAGGGGCAGCGCTACACGCCGGTGTCCAAGCGCCAGGATCGCCCCGCGGCCATTCTTTGGCTCCTGCGCTATCACCCGGAGCTTTCGGATGCGCAGGTGTCGCGTCTCGTCGGCACCACCAAGCCGACCATCGTCTCCGTACGCGAGCGAACCCACTGGAACATTCAGCAGCTGAAGCCGAACGATCCGGTCAGCCTCGGCCTGTGCTCGCAGCAGGATCTCGACGGCGCGCTCAATCGCGCTCGTGAGCGCGAGCGCCGCCGTGCCGACCGCGAGCGGCGCGAAGCGGCGCGCGCGGGCAAACCGGTGGACGCAGGCGCGTCGGCGGCACAAGAGCCGGCAGCAATGGTGCCCGCCGCCGACGACGATCCGTTCCACGCGAAGGCGGACTGACGCAGACGCCGCGCGACAGCGCGCGAGCGTCCAGGACCTATGGCGGCCGCGGCCGAGCGAGACTCGACCGGCGGCCGTCAGGCTTGGCGCTTAGGCGGAGCCCTCCGCCCCGTTGATCATGTCCTTGATGCGAAGTTTTCGGCGCTTTAGCTCGCCGATGTGCGCGTCGTCCGGATCGGACTTCGCGTACTCATGCTGGATTTCCCGGTCGATGCTGCGATGCTCGACCTTAAGCGACTCGATGCTCTTTGCTGCATCCATCGTACGCCTCCAGGTTTCGACCCCAACACGGTAATCCTCACCACCGTCATTCGCTACCAGGATCGCGCCGGACGCGACGATCTGGGAAGGCGGCGGCGAGGATGCGCGCCAAGTCGCGGTCGTCGTCCGGTGTTGCTTGGATGTGTAAAAGGGCGAAATACCGGGCGAAACTTGTTGCCGCGTCGGCGGTTGCATGTGTTGCAGCAATAGCACGGCTGGGGCGGCCGATGAGTTCGACCAGCATCATTTGCTCGATGTTCTCCGCCTCCATCTCCGCGCGCAGCACCTCGGATCGCACGGTCTGCGTGTACTCCTGCGGCACGGGTTCCACGCCGCGTTCCAGGGTGCGGCGTGCCGCGCGCAGGGGCAGGACCACGTCGCGGCGCCACGGACCGACCACCGACATGGCGCGGGTCAACTGCTCGTTGTCGAGTGCGCCGGCGCCGTTCGCTGCCGCCCACGTCGCCAGCATGAGCAGGTTGACGTCCACGTCGGCAACGGCGGCATGGCGGTCCTGGATGGCGATGCACGCCTCCGACACGCGCCGGTCGGCGAACAGAAGGATCGAGAATTCCCAGAACGGATTGGGGCGCAGGCTCATGGGGTGTATCCTGGTTCAAGCATGACGCCGTCGGACACCGACAAGTCCGGTCGAGCAGAGGCCGAAAGCCGCCTGATCGCCCTCCGGGAAGAACACCGCGACCTGGACCAAGCCATCGCTGCGCTCACCGAGCCGGGCGGGGGACCGTTCAACCAAATTCGGGCACAGCGTCTGAAAAAGCGGAAGCTCGCGCTCAAAGATCAGATCGCTCTCCTCGAGAGTGCATTGCTCCCCGACATCATCGCTTAAGCCTGCCGCCGGGGCTGTACGGTCCTCGCCTTAGGACCCGATGCCGCTGTGGACGGGTTCTTGCCCGCCGCCTCGCGGTCCGTATACTCCGCGCCCTCATTCCAGGGGGCACCAATGGACAAACCCGTGATCGGCATCGTGATGGGCAGCCAGTCGGACTGGTCCACCATGAAACACGCCGCCGAGACGCTGAAGAGCTTCGGCATTGGCTCGGAGGCCAAGGTCCTGTCGGCGCACCGTCAGTCGGACCGCCTGCACGCGTGGATTGCGGAACTCGAAGGGCGTGGCTTCAAGGCCGTGATCGCGGGGGCTGGCATGGCGGCGGCATTGCCGGGTGTTGTTGCGGCACAAACGCGGCTGCCGGTCATGGGCGTCCCCATGGAGAGCAAGCTCGACGGCCTCGACAGCCTTTTGTCCATCGCCCAGATGCCGGCCGGCATTCCGGTGGGTGCGTTTGCGATCGGTCGCGCCGGCGCGATCAACGCGGCACTGATGACCGTGGCGATCCTGGCGCTCAGCGATCCGGCGATCGCGGCCAAGTTGGTGGATTACCGCGCAAACCAAGCCAACGGCTCAGAGACCCCGCGCGACGAATAGTCGTCCAGGCACCGGACGCAAGGCCGGCGGCCGTCGCTTGCGCGGCCTGCCGCGCCTTCCCGAATTTCACGACGTCCAATAGGCGCCGCTGCAGGAAGCCCCACGTCTGCTCGTGGCCGGGGCTGTCATCCTGCAGCCAGTACAGCACGGTGGCGGAGTACACCGCCGCCAGCGTCGCGCGCTTGGTGTAGAAGCTGAAATCGTGGCTGCGGTCGCCGATTTCGCGCCAGATCAAGTCCACCGTCCGGTTGACGCTGCGTGCGCCGGACGTGGCGTGCTGCGGCATCGATTGGAACGCGATCGCGCGCCGCATCTGCGCGCGCAACGGGTGCATGACTTCGATGCGGGCCCGCACGGCGGCAAAGATGCGCTGGCCTGTGCGCATGGACATGAGGTTTTGCCCCGACCGCGCTTCGACCATGCGCCGGTCGCAGTGGGCGTGGAACGCCTCCACCAGGCTGCGTGTTCCGCGCGGGAAGGCGCGGGCGGCAAGAGGCGCGTCGATGCCAGCGCGCGCAATGGCGGCATCCAGCACTTCGTCGGTCCAGCCGCGCTCGGCCGCGTCGGACACGGCCTCTTCCACCACCGCGGCGCGGGCGTCGTCGAGCCTCTTCTCGGCGGTGGGGCGGCGCATCAGTCGGCGACCTTGCTCGGTGCCGGCAGCTCGTCGCTCGCGGCGGCCATGAGCTTGTCGAACTCGCTCTCGAATACCAGCAGGCTCAAGTCCTTCATGCGCATCGGGTACAGCACCCCGTCGAGGTGATCGACTTCGTGCTGGACGACGCGCGCGTGAAAGCCGGACACGGTCTTGTCGATCGCTTGCCCTTCGGGCGTCACGCCGCGGTAGCGCAGTTTGGTCACGCGCGGAACGACGCCGCGCATGCCGGGCACCGACAGGCAGCCCTCCCAGCCTTCCTCGGTCTCGTCAGTCAGGAACGTGACCTCGGGATTCACCAGCGCCAACACCGGCACGGTGCGGCCGTCGCTTGTGGTGGGATCGTCCGGCGGCGGGCGGAACACGACCACGCGCTGGGGCACGTGCACTTGCGTCGCCGCCAGGCCGCGGCCATCGGCATCGACCATGGTGTCGATCATGTCCGCCACTAGGCGCTTGATCTCAGGCGATGTCGGATCGGCAACCGGCTCTGCAGGGCGCATCAGCACGGGGTTGCCCATCCGCGCGATCTTCAGGATGGCCATGGCGGTCCCTAAAGCTCTTTGGCGATGTCCTGCATCATCTTCTTCGCGTCGGCGAAGAGCATCATCGTATTCGGCGCGTAGAACAATTCGTTGTCGATTCCGGCATAGCCCGGCGCAAGGCTGCGCTTGATGAACAACACTGTCTTCGCCTTGTCGACGTCGAGGATCGGCATGCCGAAGATCGGGCTTTTCGGATCGCTGCGCGCGGCCGGGTTCGTGACATCGTTGGCGCCGATGACGATCACCACGTCGGTGTTCGAGAAGTCCGGATTGATCTCCTCCAGCTCCTGTACGTCCTCGTAGGGGACGTTCGCCTCGGCCAGAAGCACGTTCATGTGGCCCGGCATGCGGCCCGCCACCGGATGGATGGCGTAGCGCACGCGCACGCCCTGGGCCTTCAGCTTGTGCGCGGCTTCCGCCAGCACGTGCTGCGCCTGCGCCACCGCCATGCCGTAGCCCGGCACGATGATGACCGAGCCTGCATTCTTCAGCAGGAACGCCGCGTCCTCGGAGCTGCCGGCTTTTACCGGTTTGTCCGACTTGGCCTTTTTCGGCCCGTCGCTCTCGGCGCCGAAGCCGCCCAGGATGACGCTGACGAACGAGCGGTTCATCGCGCGGCACATGATGTAGGACAGAATCGCGCCCGAGCTGCCGACCAGCGCGCCCGTCACGATCAGCGCCGAGTTGTGCAGCGTGAAGCCGATGCCCGCCGCGGCCCAACCCGAATACGAGTTGAGCATCGAGATGACGACCGGCATGTCGGCGCCGCCGATCGGAATGATCAGCAGCACGCCGATGACGAAGGCGAGCACCGTGAACAGGGCGAACCACTGGGCCACCGGCTCGTTGGTGAACATCGCGACCAGCACGACGATCACCACGCCGATGGCGAGGTTCAAGAGATGCTGGCCCTTGAACTGGACCGGGTTGCCCGAAACCAGCTCCTGCAGCTTGGCGAAGGCGACAATCGAGCCCGAGAACGTGATGGCGCCGATGACGGCGCCGAGCGCCATTTCGATGCGGCTCGCCAAGCGGATGGCTCCGGCCTCATCCAGAATGCCGAACGACTCGGGGGCGTTGAACGCCGCGGCGGCGACGAACACGGCCGCCAGGCCGACCAGGCTGTGGAAGCCCGCGACCAGCTGCGGCATCGCCGACATCTCGATCTTGCGCGCGATGAACGTGCCGATGGCGCCGCCCACCACGATCGCGGCGACAATCCATTCGTAGGAGACGATCTGCGGGTTGACGACCGTGGCGATGACGGCAATCGCCATGCCTGCAATGCCCATCATGTTGCCGCGGCGGGCGGCCGTCGGCGACGACAGGCCGCGCAGCGCCAGGACGAAGAGGACCGAGGCGACGAGGTAGGCGAGGGCGGTGAGGTTCGCGGACACTAGTGTGCCTTCTGCCCGCCGGCGGCGGGACGCTTCTTGCCGCGGAACATGGCCAGCATGCGTTGGGTGACGACGAATCCGCCAAAAATGTTGACGGCAGCGAGCGTCATGGCCGCGATGCCGAACATCTTGGCGATGCTGAAGCCTTCCGGTCCGGCCGCGAGTAGCGCACCCACCACGATGACGCTCGAAATGGCGTTGGTGATTGCCATCAGGGGCGTATGCAGTGCGGGGGTCACGCTCCACACCACGTAATAGCCGACGAAGATCGCCAGCACGAAGATGGATAGCTCCCAGATCAGCGGATCGACGGCGTGTTCCATGGCCAATTCCCTTGGCGTCCTCAGGCGGCAGGCTTCAGGCGCTCGTTCACCACGGCGCCATCGCGCGTCAGCAGCGCACCCTTCACGATTTCATCGTCCCAATTGATCTTCAGCGCGCCGCCCTTTTCGATCAGCGGCTGCACGAAGGCCAGCAGGTTGCGCGCATAGAGCGCCGACGCGTCCACGGCGATGCGGCTTGGCACATTGCGGTGGCCGACGATCTTCACGCCATTCACCTCGACGACCTCGCCCGGCTTCGACAGGGCGACGTTGCCGCCCTGCTCGACGGCGAGGTCGATGATGACCGAGCCCGGCTTCATGCCGGCGATCATGTCGGCGGTGATCAGCACCGGCGCCTTGCGCCCCGGGATCAATGCCGTGGCGATGGCGATGTCCTGCTTCTTCAGGTGCTCGGCGACCACAGCCGCTTGGCGCGCCTGGGCGTCCTTGTCCAATTCCTTGGCGTAGCCGCCCTTGGCTTCGGCATCGTTCAGGTCTGGAGGCGCGATGAAGACGGCGCCCAGCGATTCGACCTGCTCGGCCGCGGCGCGGCGCACGTCGGTGGCGGTTACGATCGCCCCAAGGCGTTTTGCGGTGGCGATCGCCTGCAGTCCGGCCACGCCGGCGCCCAGCACGAACACGCGGGCCGGTGCGATGGTGCCGGCGGCCGTCATCATCAGCGGCATCGCCTTGCCAAAGTACTCGGTGGCGTCGAGCACGGCCTTGTATCCGGCCAGGTTCGACTGCGACGAAAGCGCATCCATGGTCTGCGCGCGCGTGATGCGCGGCACCAGTTCCATGGCGAACGAAGTGATGCCCGCCTGGGCGTAGGCGCCGACCTGCGCCTGGTTCATCAGCGGGTCCAAAAGTCCGATCAGGATTGTGCCGCGCGGCAGGCTGGCCAGCTCATTGGCGCCTTCGCCCTGTTCCAGTGGCCGCTGCACCTTCAGCACGATGTTGGCGCCGGCCAGGGTCGATGCGGCGTCGCCGACGGTCGCACCGGCGGCGCGATAGGCGTCGTCTGGATAGCTGGCAGCAACGCCGGCGCCGCTCTCGACGGCCACGGCAAGGCCCAAACCGGCCATCTTCTTGACGGTCTCCGGCGTGGCCGCGACGCGGCGCTCGTGCGCCCGTCGTTCCTTTGGAATCGCCACTTTCAGCGCAGCCAAGGCCCGGACTCCGAACTTTCCCTAGAAATAAGGGCGGGTTGGCAACAGCCCCCGCCCAAAAAGAGGGCGGCACTATAGCAAAGGATGCCTGGGGTTCAACGGCCTGCCGGCCGCCGAACCCCAAGGAATCGGGTGGCCTAGAGCCCCGTCAGCAGCATGTTGCGCTGCTGGGTCATGTCCACGAGGCCCCGCGTCGTGTTCTGCAGGCGATCGACCAGGTACAGCGACAGGTTCATCAGCATGCGGCTGGCGACGGCCGGCTTGTCCCTGGTCAGGCGCTCGAGGAAGTCGCGCGTGATGACCAGGATTTCCGCATCCGTCACGGCGACCACGTCGGCACTGCGCGGGCGGCTGCTGAGGAACCCCATCTCGCCGAAGATCTGGCCCTTGCCCAGCGTCTCCATCACGTGCGAGCCGCCGTCGGAGGTGCTGGCGCGCACTTCGAGCACGCCGCTCAGCACCATGTACATGTCGCTGCCCGGATCGCCCGCGCGCAGTGCGGCCGATCCCTTGTCGACGCGAATGGCGTTGCCGGCGTTCAGCACTTGCTTGCGCTCGTCGCCCGACAGGTCGCGCAGCAAAGGGTAGTCCTCGATGTGGATGCGCTCGGCGAGGTAGCGCCAGAACTCATCGGGCGTCATGGCGCGCGAGACGGCGGGCGTCGCGTATTCCGAGAAACGCTTGGCAAACCACGTGCCGTGGGCCGTGTCGTTCTTGAAGCGCTCGGCCATGCTGAGCAGGGGGGAGCGCACGCGCGCCAGGTGCTCGACGTCGTCCGCGACGAGCGCCATCGGCACGCGCAGGCCGACGTCGGTCTCCATCACCGTCGGCACGAAGCGGCGATAGCCCATGACTTCGTACAGGGCGACCAGCGACGGCGAGCACTGGATGCAGTCGAACCACATCCCGTTGTTGCGGCGGTCGGTGTAGACCTCGTTGAGCAGCATGCCCACCGCGCCCATGCCGCGCGCCTTGGGCGACACGACCAGCCGCGAGGTGAAAGACACCGCCTTGCGGTCCACTTCCGGCAGGCGGTCCAGCGCGTACGTGCGGACCTCTTGGGCATTAGGGACTTTGGTAGCGCCCACGATGCGCAGCGAGGCCAGCGGCTCGCCGCTGCCGTCGGTGACGTAGAGGATGGTCGCTTCGTCGTCGATCGCGTCGGTGACGCGCTTGCGCTCGTGGTCCGCCGACTTGGGCCGCTGACCCATCTCTTCGACGCTGACCTGATAGCGGAGGCGGAAGATCGCCTCCTTTTCTTCCTTGGCGGCCGCGCGCGCGACCTTGAGGCGCGTTGCGCCGGCATCCGCTTGGATATTCATGTCTGGGCGCTCCCCCACGCCTTGGCCGTAAAGGTAGCCTCGGCAGGGGGCTGAAACCAAGGCCTTCGGCGCCTTTCGGCCAGGGCGCGGCAGGTCGCCCTCGCCGTAGGGCCCGGTTTCACCGCAAAGCCGGTGGGGTTTGGACGGGGCGCTAGCGCTCGGCCGCCAGCTGCTCCTTGGCGGCGGCCAGGGCCCGTGTCGTGCTCTGCAGGCGTTCGACCAGGTAAACCGACAGGTTCAGGAGTAGGCGGTTTGCGGCCGCCGGCGCGGTCCGCGCCAGACGCTCGAATAGGTCTCGCGTCAGCATGAGGATTTCTGCGTCTGCCACAGCCGCCACGTCCGCGGTCCGCGGCTGATTGCTAAGAAACGACATCTCGCCGAACACCTGCCCCGCGCCCAGCGTCTCGATGACGTGTGGCGCACCGCCCGCCTTCGTGGTGGCGCGCACCTCGAGGACGCCGGACAGCACCAGGTACATGTCGTTGCTCGGATCGCCCCGGCGCACGGCGACGCCGCCCGCCGGCACGCGGACGACGGTGCCTGCACTCACCACTGCCTTCACCTCGGCCTCGCTCAGGCCGCGTAAAAGGGGATGGTCATCGATATGGATGCGCTGGGTGATGTAGGTCCAGAACTCGTCCACGCCCATGACGTGCGCGCAGCTCGGTTCGCTGTACTCGGCGAACCGGCCGGCGAACCACGCGCCGTGCTCCGGATCGTTGCTGAACTGCGTCGACAGCCGCGCGAACGGCGAATGCACTTTGGTCAGGTACTCGACGTCGTCCAGGACCAGCGCCATGGGGACGCGCAGGCCGAGTTCCGTGTCGAGCACGTCGCGCCCGAAGCGCCGATAGCCAATCACCTCATACAGGCCGACCAACGCCGGCCGGCAGTGGATGAAGTCGAGCCAAACGCCCTGCCGCCGCAGCCCCTCGTACGCGGCATCCAGCAGGCGGCCGAGCGCGGGTGTGCCGCGCCACTCGGGCACCATGCTCAGGTTGGAGGTGAACGAGACGTCTTCAGGCCTTACCTCGGGCATGCCATCGAGTGCATAGAAGTGCGCGTACTTGGTCTTGGCGCCCACGTCGGCGCGGACGATGCGCACGGTGGCGACAACGTCGCTGCCGCTCGCGAGGTACAGGATCGTCGCCACGCGATCGATGTCGTC
>CAIVPW010000263.1 GCA_903907895.1 uncultured Alphaproteobacteria bacterium | reverse complement strand
CGGATGCCCAGGCGCCAATCCCAGTAGACTGCGTGCACCGCCCGGAGCGCGGTGCCGAGGGCTTCCCGTGCCCAGGTGGTCATGGGGCGCCGCTACTCGGGGAGGGCGATCTTGCGTGCGCCCGCGACGAAGTGGTCGCGCGCACCGGTATCTTCATACGCCTCGAAGACGCCTTCGCCGCGTAGCCAGCGATCGACTGCGTCCGGTCGCTCGAGCAGAAGGGCGACGGCGGCGTTCAGTTCCACGGTGACCGCCTGCAGGCCCTCGTGCCCGATGGCATGCAGCGTGCCATGCCCGATTGCCTTGCTGACCGTGCGCGGCCAGCCAAAGGTCACCATGGGCGGCAGCGACTTGCTATCGCCGCTCGTCAGCACTTCCTCGCAGCTCGCGGCGTTGTAGGACACATGGGCGCGGCATGCGCGCGGCCTCACGTCGTAGATCGCGCACGCTCCGTCGCGCAGGAACGCGCAGGGGATGCGCAGGTCATAGCGAATCCACGGCGGCATGTGCGCCACCTTGGGAGCCGTCGCCAGCGCGCTTGCGGCAAGGTCGGGCCGGGTGGCGACGTGGTGTGCGACCGCGATCGCCTCCAGGATGGTCACCTCGACGTTCGCGTGACAGCAGAACGAGCAGCCCTTGGCGCACGCGATGCGGGCACGGGTGGCAGGACCTTCCGGATCGTTGGCAAAGTACTCCTCGGCCAAGGAATCGACCAACGTCACCGTGTCGTGGTGGATGGCGACCAGCGCCGCGGTTCGCTGCTCGCCCGTCGCCGCGCGGGCATCGTGCAATCCTGCACGGGCGCGGCGGTAGGCGACCTCAAGAACGCGCTCCAGCGCAGCGAACTGCGCCGGGGAAAAGCGGTCCTTCTTCTTGCGCTTGGCTTCGCCCATGGTCCAACCCGTGTCCCGCTTGTAGAGCGTTACGGCGTGCCGGGTTCCGGCGCCGGATCGGGCGGCGGCAGCGCGGGTTTGGCGGCAGCAGCCGGGCGCGGCGGGAAGGGAAACTCGATGCCTTCGCGCTCGAAGCGCTCCTTGACGCGCCGGTTGAATTCACGCCGCACGTCCCAGCGGCGCTGCGGGTGCGCCTTGATGCGCACGCGAATGATCAACGCCGCATCCGAGATTTCCTCCAGACCGAGGATCTCGATCGGCCCGATCAAGGCGCGGCCCAGCCGGGGGTCGGACTTCAGCTCCTGCCCGATGTCCCGCAGCACCTGGACGACGCGCTCGTAGTCCTGGGTGTACGCGACGCGCACGTCCATCACCGCGTACGAGAAGTCCTTGGTCAGGTTCTCGATCATGGTCACGCTGGAGAAGGGGATCGTGTAGACGGTGCCGTCGGTGTCGCGCAGGCGCACCGTGCGAATGGTCATCGCTTCCACGACGCCGGTCTTGCCGCCGAGACGCGCGACATCGCCCACGTGCAGCGAATCCTCGATCAGGATGAACACGCCGGTAATGAAGTCCTTCACCAGCGTCTGCGCGCCAAAGCCAATGGCGACACCCGCGACGCCGGCGCCGGCGAGCAGCGGCCCGATGCTGACGCCGAGCTCAGATAGGATGACGAGCCCTGCCAGCGTGCTGATGAGGATGATCAGGACATTGCGGATCAGCGGCAACAAGGTGCGCACGCGCTGCGACGGAACCTGGTCGTCGTCCGCCGCGTCCTGCGAGTCGAGGTAGAGATGCACGACGCCGTTGGCCAGTTCCAGCGCGAGCACCGCCATCGCCAAAATCATGCCGATGTGCACGACGCGGGACAGCACGTTGCGGCCAAGGTCGCCGGCCAGCCAATCCAGAATGTCGAGGCCCCACACCTGCAGCACGAGCAACACGATTCCCGCTTGCGCGACCGCGACCACGGCCCGGCGCGCGATGGGCAGGTAGCGGTCGGCGCGCGTCGCAGCAAAGGGGTAGCGTTGACGGATCTCATCGCTGACGCCGAAGGCGCGCAGAATGATCCGGTTCAAGACGCGGATGACGATCCAGCCGACGCCGAAGACCGCCAAAGTCGCCAGGGTGTTGCGCGCGATGATGGTGAACCCATCTCGCACGCCCAGCATCCATACGCCGAGGGCGGCCAAGATGTAGGCGATGGCAAGGATGTGCCAGATGCTGGCCAAGCGCTCGCGCAGAACGCGCAGCGGCGGCAGGCGCAACTGTTCGCCGCCGAGCGACACCAGCCAGCGCTGCACTACCGTGCGGTTCTGTAGGATCAGCACCACCAGCAGCATCGCGAAGATCAGGGCGATGAGGCGCGTCAGGAAGGAGTATACGCCCGGCGGGACTCCGACGAGCAAGGCGGCCTGCGGCACGAAGTAGGGGAAGACCAGCAAGTCGACAATGCGGCGCGCCCACACGTACACATACGCCGCGCTCTCGTCCGAGACCGGTAGCGGACGTAGGCGGGGGTGCAGCGGCGCCAACAGCGCCTGTGCAAAGGCAACCAGCGTCATCGCGACCAGCATGGCCGACAGCAGCGCCAGCGTGAGCAACTGCACGGTGGACGGCGGCTTGGCCAGCGCGACAATGACGTAGCCGGTCGCGGCGAACGCCAGCACGGGCAGTGCCTGCAGCAGGAAGTGGCCGAGCGACAGCACCGTGCGCCAAACCGCAGATCCGTTCGCCTTGGTTTCCAAGGTGCGGATGAAGGGCGCTACCAGCTTGCGAGCACGCCATAGCACGATCAGCGCTGGCGCCAGAGCCAGCGCCAGATAGCCGGCCATGAGCATCCACAGCTCGCGCCGGTTCTCAACGCGGGCCTGATCCAAGAACCAGGCGGAGAGTCCGCGCACGTCGAGCAAGCTTGCTCCGGCGTTGCTGAGGCGATCGCCCGCGTCGCTGAGCGCCGCCGAGATGACGGCAATCAGCCCGGCCACCGAGTCCGGCCGCCCAGGGGCGAGGTCGGGGGCGGGTGCCGCCGGTGCGGGGGGCGCCGCGGTTTGCCGAAGTTGTTCGATCAGCCGCGCGCGCGCGGCGTCGTTCTCGAGGATGCGTACGAGTGCATCCATGTCACCCGCTGCGGGTGGCGCCGCGGCGGGAGCCTGCGCGAACGCGTGCCCTGCCACGAGCAGTAGCAGCAGAAGCGCTCCGACTGCGGCGCGCATCGTCTGCTGCAGGCCGATCATCGCGATTCTTCCGGAGCCGCCGCCTCGGGCGAGCGCGGCGTCGGGTCGAGCGGAGGGGCTGTCTCTGTCGCGGGCGGAGCCTTGCGCTCGCTGCGCGCGCGCCACAGTTGCACGCCGGCGCGGGCCGCATCGGCGGTCTTTTCGCCGCCGCGGCGGATGTTCAGCGCGGACCAGAGAATGCCCCGCCACAACGCTCGCGCTTCCTTGCCGTAGATGCTGTCCAGGCCGAAGCGCGCACCGGCGCCCTCGCTCCAAGCGACGGCTTCGAGGCGGCGTGCGGTGAGCAGCCACAGCGGGCTCGCGACGAGGCTCAATGCGATCACGGCGACCAGCAGGCGGTAGTCGTCAGGTGCTAGCAAGCCTGCCCCTGCGCCGGCAGCGGCCAGTACGAACGAGAACTCGCCGGCCTGTCCCATCACGGTGCCCGCGAGGAAGGCGCGCGGCCAAGGCTCGCCGACCAGACGCAGGATGCCGATGTTGGCGAAGGTCTTGCCGACCGTAACCAGGAAGACGAGCAGAACGACGATGCCGAGGTTCGCCCAAATGAACTGCAGGTCGAGCAGCAAGCCGACCGACAGGAAGAAAACCATCAGCAAGGCCGACTGGATCGGTCGCGTCGCCGCGACCATTTTGGGCCGCTCGGCCGTGTTGCCGATGACGAGGCCGGCCAGGAATGCGCCGTAGGCGGCCGACAACCCGACCAGACCGCTCGCCGCGGCTGCGCAGAAGCAGATGGCAAGGGCGGTGATCGCCGCCAGTTCCTCGTTCTCCTCGAGCTTGTCGAGCAGCGGGATGTGCAGCTTGCGGCGGCCGGACAGCGCCAAAGTAACGACGGCCAGCAACGCGACGGCGCCGCCGAGCTTGATCAACTCCCACGTGAGCGCGGGCTGGCTCTCGCCGCCAAACATGCCTGCGATGAGCAGCATGGGGACCACGGCAAGATCTTGCGCGATCAGCACGCCGATGGCCGTGCGCCCGGTATCGGTGCGCAGCTCGCCGATGTCTTCGAGAATTTTGATGGCGACAGCCGTCGAGCTCAGCGACAGCGCGAAACCGATCAGCAGGGACAGCCCCGGAGACCAGCCGAACAGGTGACCCGCGCCCCACGCCACGAACAGTGCGACCGCGATCTGCAACGCGGCCGCCAGGATCGAAACATGCCAGACGCGCTTGAACGAGCGCAGGCTGAGCTCCAGTCCGATCAAGAACAGCAGCATCAGCACGCCGAGTTCGGCGAGCCCCTCGATGGCCGAGCGGTCGGCGGCGAGGCCGAGCGCCGACGGCCCAAGCAGCACGCCCGCCAGGATGTAACCAACCAGCACCGGCTGACGCAGCCGGTTCATGACGATGCCGCCGAGCGCGGCAGCGCCCGCGATCAGGGCAACCTGGGTGAGTTCCGAGCCCACCATGTCAGTGGGCCGGGTGGGTGAAGGGGCGGCGGATGACACCGCCGGCGTTGTTTTGATCAGCCATCAAGTCCGCCATCCGCAGTTCGAGGTAGAGCACGGACCAAAGCCCCAGTTCGTTAACAGGAGGTTACTGCGCGCCGATGTCCCACGGTGGGTTCTTGATGGAACTGAAGACCGACCGCAGGCCGCTCGACCACGCCGCCCGTACCTCGGCAAAGTACGGGTCGTTTTCGGCCAAAGATTGGCGAGTGGCCACCCGAAGCGCGTCCCGGCGGTACACCAGCAGGTCGACCGGCGGGCCGACCGAGACATTGCTGCGCAGCGTCGAATCCATCGAGATCAGGGCGCACTTGGCGGCGTCGGCGAGGTTGGTCCCGTACCGGATGACACGATCCAGAATGGGCTTGCCGTACTTATTTTCGCCAATCTGGAAGAAGGGTGTTTCGGGCGACGATTCGATGAAGTTGCCGGCCGAATAGACCAGGAACAGCCGCAAGGGCCCGCCCTGGATCTGGCCGCCGACGATGGCGGTGAAGTCGAAATCCACATGGTGGGCCCGCAGGCTGGGGCCATCGACGTGCTCGACTGCCCGTACCGCCCCACCTACGAGGCGGGCCACGTCGCCCATCGTGGCTGCGGTCATCGGGGTCTGCTTTGGGCCATCGGCCATCCCAAGGCCGTCATTGAGGACACCGACAACGCCCTGGCTGATGGCGAGATTCCCGGCCGTGAGCAACACGACCATCCGTTCGCCCGGCGACTCCCACACATGCATCTTGCGGAAGTTTGCGACCTGATCGACGCCCGCGTTGGTGCGCGAGTCGGCCACCATCACCAGGCCCTCCTGCAACAGGAGTCCCATGCAATAGGTCATCGTGCGGCCGCGTCCCCCAGGTTACTGCTGACTCTGGGACTGACTTTGCCCTCCCGCTGTCGCGACCGCAACGCGTACCCGTACGGAAAGTGTCTCCATGCCACCGCCGCGGCGCATGCCGCGCACCGGCGCGGCGTCGAGGTAGTCGAGCCCGTGCGCGAGGCGCACGTACTTATCGTCTACGCGCCGGCGATTGGCGGCGTCGAAGCCCACCCAGCCGGTGCCGGGAACGAAGACTTCCGCCCAGGCATGGTTTGCCTCGTAGTCCTTGCCGCTCGGATCGCCCCAGTAATAGCCGCTGACGTAGCGGGCCGGGATGCCGCGCGCCCGGCAGCAGGCCAAGAGGACGTGGGTGTGGTCCTGGCACACACCGGCGCCGAGAGCGAGCGCCTGGGCGGCGGTCGTCGCCGAGCCGGTGACACCGTTCTTGTACTGCACCACGGCGCCCACCTTGTCCGCCAGGTGCTCGGCGACGCTCGCGATGCCGCCACGTGCCTTCGGATGCTCCGCCAGCGCAAGGATCGCCTCGTCCGGTGCGGTGAGCGCAGTCGAGCGCAGGAACAGGGCAGGCGGCAGGGAGTCGGATTCCTCGGGCAACACGCCGGCGCCGGCGGCCGTCGCGACGCGCCCGCGCACCGAGACGGTGAACGACTGGGGCGGCTTGGTGAGCGTCAGCACTTCGACTTCGTTGCCGAAGCCGTCGCGAAACGCCGCCAGGGTGTCAGGCGCACTCACGCGCCATTTCCAGACGTTCTGATGCACCGTGTGCTGTGGGCGCAGCCGCAGGTACTGGATGCTGTACCGCGGCGGCGTGTCGTACGTGTATGTCGTATCGTGCTCGACGGCGAGTTCCATGGTCAGGCTGCCAGCTGGAAGTCGTCGACGATCTGTTCCCCAAGCCGCGATGTGCGGCTGATGAATTCGGTCAGGAACGGATGCAAGCCGACGGCGAAGATGTCTTCCATGCGGCCGTAGCGCAGGCGGCGGTACATGTCGCCTGCAATGCGGAAGCATTCGTATTCGCGGTGGTAGCGTTGTCCAAGTTCGACGAACAGCGCGTCGATCTCGCGGTACGACGCGCGCAACGAGCGCGGCATGTCCTCGCGCAGAATCAGCAGTTCGGCAACGCGCCGAGGCACGATGGCCTCGTGGTACAGCTGCTTGTAGGCGCGCAACGCCGAGACGGAACGCAGGAGCGCCGCCCACTGATAGTAATCCACCACGCCGCCCACCGCGTCGGCTGGGTGCAGCAGGTGGTACTTCACGTCCAACAGCCGCGCGGTGTTGTCGGCGCGCTCCAGGAATGTGCCGAGGCGCAGGAAGTGGTAGCAGTCGTCGCGCAGCATGGTGCCGAACGTGACGCCGCGGAACAGGTGGCTGCGCTCCTTCACCCAATCGAAGAATTGCGAGAAACCATTGGCGGAGACGTCCTCGTACTTCTTGCCCTGCAGCATGAGCCAAGTCTCGTTCAGGCTCTCCCACATCTCCGACGTGATCGACCCGCGCAGCGCACGCCCATTTTCGCGCGCGCGGCGTACGCAGGCCGAGATCGACGACCAGTTGTTGTGGTCGAACGCCATGAAGCTGATGATGCTGCGATCGTCGGTCACACTGAACCGTTGAAAGAACGCTTCGGCAATGCCGGTGATTCCCAGCACGGACCCCCAGTCGGCAGCGGCCACGTCCTTGCGGCTGATCAAGGCAGAGCGGTGTGCCACGTCGAGCATGCGCGCGATGTTCTCCGCGCGCTCGATGTAGCGTCCCAACCAGTACAGGTTGTCGGCAGTGCGGCTCAGCATGGGGGTAGGCTACCTCGGTCGGGGTAGGCAGTTGCGGAAGGTTCAATCAGGAGTTTGGCCGTATGGCGGCATATGGCCAAGCCTTGGCACAGTTCGCTCTCGCGCCGCGGCAGTCGCCCCGGAGTGCAACTGGCCGGGGATCGTCGTCGTGTACAACGCAGCGCCGTCATCGACTGAACCAACCCACGTCACCGCCCCGGTCCCCTTCTGGCTCGCTCTGGAACGCTTCGGCGACCGGATGGCGTTGCGCGATGCAGCCGGAGCCTCGGTCAGCTATGCCGAGTTGGCCGGGCGTGGCGACAGTTTCGCACGCAGTCTGCCGGCCAGGGTAGCGTTGATCGCCATCGAGGCGCGCAACGAGTTCGATTCGATCGTCGCGTACGTTGGTTGCCTACGCGCTGGGCGCCCGGTGCTGCTTCTTGCGGCAGACGACGCCGAGCAGAACCGGACGATCTGCGCCGCCATGCGTCCCGAGGCGACGTACGCCAAGACCGCGCGCGGGTGGAGCCTGCAGACCGCTGGTTCCTCAGGCGGCGCCCACCCCCACGGCGACCTCGCTGTGGTACTCAGCGCGCCGGGGTTGGCCAGGCTGGTGCGCCTGTCGAATCGCGGCGTTGCCGCGGACGCCGCAGCGATTGCCGGAATGGCCGGCCTTGTCGCGGAGGACCGCACCGTCCTCACCTTGCCGTTTCACCAGTTTGCGGGGATGACGCTGCTGCACGCCCATCTGGCCGCCGGCGCAGCAGTGATGCTGACCGAGAGCAATGTCGCCGAGGATTCGTTCTGGGAGTTTGCGCGGTGCGGCGCGGCGACCAGTCTCGCTCTCGTGCCGTACCATGTGGACGTTCTCGAAGCCGTCGGCCTGGCCCAGCATCTGCCGCCGACGTTGCGCGTTCTTATCCAGGCCGGCGGCCGCCTTGCAGAAGAGCGTGTGCGCAAACTCGTGCGCCTCGGCGAGAAAAAGAAGTTCCAGTTTTGTGCGCTCTACGGCCAGACCGAAGCGCCGAGTATGGCCGTGCTATCTGCCGCCGATGCGATGGCGCACGCGGGCACCGTTGGCCGGGTCTGTCCGGGCGGCGCGTTCGAGATTCGCGATGAACAGGGCCAGGCCGTTGCCGAAGCCGGAGTGCAGGGCGAATTGGTGTATCGCGGCTACGGCACAATGATGGGCTACGCCGCCACGCGGGCTGACCTCGCGCGCGCGGCGCATGTGGACGCATTGCGTACCGGCGCCGTCGCCGCCGTGATGTCGTCGGGCTACGTCCGGGTCTACGGCCGCATGGATCGGTTCGCCATGCTGAACGGCCTGCGCATCAACCTCGACGAGGTCGAAGAGTTCCTCGATCAGGCCGGTCACAAGGTTGCCTGCATTGGTGACGACCAGCGCCTCGCCATCGTCACCCAGGGCAAGGCGGACCAGCGCACCATTCGGATGCTGGTCGGCGCGCGCTACAAGATTCAGCCTTCGCACGTTGTGGTCGTGGAGAGCGCCCAACTGCCGCGCGATGCTGCGGGTACCATTCGCCATGCCGCGCTGGCGGAACTCACTACACGTCAAGCTCCTCGCAGGTCGACAAAGTCCGCCGGCGCCGGCCTGCGTGAGGCAATGGCCATGGCGCTGTCGCGCAAGACCATCGCGGACACCGACACGTTCACCTCGCTCGGGGGCGACTCCTTGGCCTTCCTCGAGGTGTACCTCGCCCTCGAGCGGCAGCTTGGACACGTTCCACCACGCTGGGAAACCAGGACCATTGCGGAACTGGAGGCTCTAGCCCCGCGCGCGGAGATGAAGATGCGGTTGCCGTTCAGCCTGCTGGTCCGCCTGGCAGCGGTGGCGGAGGTGATCGGACTGCACGCGCACTCGTGGACGATCGGTGGCGGCGCGTTCGTGTTGCTCGCGCTCTCGGGCTATTCGATGAGTCAGTTCCAGCGCGCGAACATCCTCGAAGGTCGCGCCGGGCGCATCTTGTCCACAATGTTTCCGCGACTCCTGATTGCCTATTTCTCGATCGTACTCGCCTACGACGCATACGACGGTTCGCTCAACGCGCTGTGGCTGCTGCTGCTGGGAAATTTCAGCCGCGAGAATTCGACGTTCATCGAGCCCCTGTGGTTCATTCCCGCATACCTGCAGGTCGTGCTGCTGTTCCTGGCCATCGCGGCGATCCCTGTGGTGCGCCGCGCTTTCAAGACCTCGCCCTGGCAGAGCGGATTGGCCTTTCTGACCGGCGCTCTGGCGCTCCGTGCCGGCACGGATTTGTTTACGACCGACGCGATTCTTCTGATGCGTTCACCAATCAGTATCCTGCATCTGTTCGCGCTCGGCTGGTGCATGCATCAGGCGGACACCAATGGACGGAAAGTGGTGATGACGGTGATCGCTGCGGCGGTGGCATTCGCCTTCTGGAACACCAACGTCGGCCAGAGCATCTTCATCGCGGCCTGCTGCGTGGCAGTGCTGTGGATCGATAGCGTGTCGCTGCCGAAGAAGGTGGGTCATGCCCTCACGGTCGTCGGATCGGCGAGCTTCTTCATCTACGTCTTCCACATGCTGCCGGTGCATGTGCTGGTGTTCGCATACCCGCTGCAGGAACAGGTGCCTGGGGCGTTGCTCCTGCTACCCATCCTTGGGATCAGCGTTGCACTGGGTGTTGCGGCGCACACGGGGGTGAACTGGGCAGTCTCGGCCGCACGCCGCGCCCTGCAAAAGCGGGCGCCGGAGGCGGAGCTCGCACCGGAGTGGTGAGCTAGGAGGCGTCGAGGACCCAGGTGTCTTTGGTTCCGCCGCCTTGGCTCGAGTTCACCACGAGCGAGCCCTTCTCCAGCGCAACCCGGGTCAGGCCGCCCGGCACGATGCGGACCTGCTCGGCGGAGGTCAGCACGAACGGTCGCAAGTCGACGTGGCGCGGTGCGATGCCGCGCTTGACGAAGGTCGGGCAGGTGGAAAGCGCCAGCGTCGGCTGGGCGATGTAGCCGTCGGGCTTCGCCTGCAGGCGTTTGCGGAAGTCATTGATCTGCGACTTGGTTGCCGCCGGACCGATCAGCATTCCGTAGCCGCCCGACCCGTGCACTTCCTTCACGACCAACTCAGGCAGGTTGGCGAGGACGTACTTCAGGTCATCGGGGCGCCGGCACAGGTAGGTCGGCACGTTCTGCAGGATCGGTTCCTGGTTCAGGTAAAAGCGGATGATGTCGGGGGCAAAGGCGTAGACGGCCTTGTCGTCTGCGACGCCGGTGCCGATGGCGTTCGCGAGTGCCACCCGCCCGGAGCGGTACACCGACAGCAGGCCCGGCACGCCCAGCAGCGAGTCCTGGCGCAGGGCGAGGGGGTCTATGAAGTCGTCGTCGATGCGCCGGTAGATAACGTCCACCCGCTGCGAACCCGCCGGCGTGCGCATGTAGACGTAGCCGTTGGCGACGAACAGGTCCTGGCCTTCCACGAGCACGAGGCCCATCTGCTCAGCGAGGAAGGCATGCTCGAAGTAGGCGGAGTTCTCGGGCCCCGGCGTCAGCACCACGACGGTTGGGTCGGGCGCGGGCGACGCAGCGCGCAACGCGTTCAGCAACTCCTCGGGATAGTGATCGACCGGAGCGATGCGGTTCTGCGCGAACAGCTCGGGGAACAGGCGCATCATGATGACGCGGTTCTCCAGCATGTAGGACACGCCGGACGGCGTGCGCAGGTTGTCCTCCAGGACGTAGAAGTCGTCGTCGCCGGTGCGCACGATGTCGATGCCGGCGACGTGCACGTAGATGCCCTTGGGCGGCAGCATGCCCGCGGCCTCGGGCCGGAACTGACGGTTCGACAGCACGAGATCCTCGGGGATCACGCCGGCGCGAAGGATATCGCGGCCATGGTAGATGTCGGCCAGGAACATATTCATGGCGCGCACGCGCTGCTCCAGGCCCGCGTGGATGCGTTTCCATTGTGCCGCGGCGATGACGCGCGGAATGATGTCGAAGGGAATCAGGCGCTCGGTGTCGCCGGCGCCGTACACGGTGAACGTGATGCCCAACCGGCGGAACAGGAGCTCGGCCTCCTGTCGCAGCCGGTCGAAATCCTCTCGTGGTGTCGAGGAGAGCCACGTTTCGAGGTTGCGATAGGCGTCGCGGAGTCCGCCGCCCGGCTCGCGCATTTCATCAAACGCAGCAAGCGTGCTTGGAGTGTCTTTCACGCGCCGAGTCTAACAGTGCGCCTCCGTGCGGCCTAGCGCGCGAGGTGCTGCTTTCTTAGGCAGGTTCGCCTATGCGGCGTTGCGGAGTGCCCAGCGATGGATCGCGGCGTCGAGCGCGGCGCCGTCCACCGGTTTCGCGATGTGCCCTCGCATGCCGGATTGCAGGCAACGCTCGACCTCCGCCGGCATGGCGTTGGCGGTGAGCGCAACGATCGGCGTCGACCCAGCGGCGCCCGGCAGTTGCTGGATGGCGAGCGCTGCGGCGCAACCATCCATGTCGGGCATCTGGACGTCCATCAGGATCAGATCGAAGCTCTCCTTGCGCACCGCCTCGATCGCCTCGGGCCCGCTCGCCACGCTCGTCACGGCGTGGCCGTTCCGCTTCAGCAGGCTCTCCGCCACGTAGCGGTTCATCTCGACATCATCGACGATCAGGATGCGTCGGGACGGCGCAGTGTGCACGGTCGCCGGAGGTGGAATCGGCCCTTCAATGGGGCGTGCGCCTTCGTCGACTACCGCCGTGAACCAAAAGGTCGAGCCTTTGCCGGCCTGCGATTCGAGGCCGATCTCGCCGCCCATCAGTTCCGTGAGACGCTTGGAAATGGCGAGGCCGAGCCCGCTGCCACCGTAGCGGCGCGAAATGGACGAATCGGCTTGGCTGAAGCGCTCGAACAGCTTCCCCTGCGCGTCCTCGGCAATGCCGATCCCGGTATCGCGAATGTCGAAGCGCAGATGCAGGCGCTCGGGGTCTTTCCCGGTGCGGCTGACGTGGACGTCCACGGCGCCGCGCTCGGTGAACTTGATGGCGTTGCCGATCAGGTTGAGCAGGATCTGCTTCAGCCGGAGCGGGTCGCCGACGATGTACTCCGGTACGTCCGGGTCGATCGACATGCTCAGGTTCAATGCTTTCGCACGCGCCGCCAACTGGAGGCTCGAGACCACGCCGGCAACGATGGCGCGCAACGAGAAGTTGGCCCGTTCCAGCTCCACGCGCCCAGCCTCGATGCGCGAGTAGTCGAGGATGTCGTTGAGCAAGCTAAGCAGCATGCGTCCCGAGTCCGAGACTGCCTTGGCATAGCGCATCTGCGCCAAGTCGAGCTCGGTGCCGAGCAGCAGTTCGCTGAATCCGAGCAGACCATTGAGCGGGGTACGGATTTCGTGGCTCATCGTGGCGAGGAAGTCGGACTTGGCGCGGTTGGCGGCATCCGCCTCGACGCGTGCGCGCGCCAGTTGTTCCTCACGCACCTTCAGCGTCGTGATGTCCGTGTGCAGGATGACCTTGCCGCCGTCGGCCGTCGGCCGCTCGCGAATCAACTCCCAGCGTCCCCCGCTTGCGACCTCGACCGGCGCACCGCGCGGGGTGAAGGCGAACGGTGCAGAGTCGTCGTCCACCGGTGCGGGCGGCCAGAGGTTGGCGCGCTCGGCAGCCAGGGCGACCTTCTCCAGCGCCGGCGTGTTGGCGACGACCAAGCGGTCCTTGGCGTCGAACAAGTAGAACGCGTCCTGCAGACTCTCGATGGCATCGCGCAGGTACGCGTTGGCCCGCTCCTCGGACCGCCGCGTCTGTTCCAGCGTCCATTCCGCGACCACGCGTTGGCGCGTCTGGGCGATCATGAATGCGGCCGCCACCAGCAATACGGCGACAAATGCTGCCCAGACGCCGCCAAACACCATCGCGTCGGTGCGTTGCGCCGACAGGGTGTCCTGAATTGCGATGCCAACGGCCACCACAAAGGGGAACTTGGGAAGAGTGCGGTAAGCGACGACGCGTTCGATGCCGTCCGAGCGGGTGAAGGAGCGGTAGGTCCCAAACGGGCTGCGCGGAACGTACTCATTGAACAGGGGGCCTACCGCGATCGATGTACCGATCAGTCCGGCGGCGGGCTCGCGGATCAGGACGATGCCGTCGTTCCGCGCGAGCGTAACGATGCCCTCGGCGCCGATCTTGAGCGATGAGAAGAAGCCGGTGAAGAAGTCGACTGCCACTGCCGCATTGATCAAACCGTCGAATTCGCCGTCGGCGGTGCTGAGCCGCCGGCTGAAGAACAGCAGTTGCCGGTCCGCTGTCCGAGCGGCCTGGGGCGGCGTGGTGACGTACAGGCCAAGGTCAGTGCTGTCCCGGTGGACCCTG
>CAIVPW010000262.1 GCA_903907895.1 uncultured Alphaproteobacteria bacterium | reverse complement strand
GCCATGAACTCGGCCATGCCCATCGACGCCAGAGTCTTCGTGATCGCCGCAGTCAGCGTCGTCTTGCCGTGATCGACGTGGCCAATCGTGCCAACGTTCACGTGCGGCTTGTTGCGTTCGAATTTTTCTTTGGCCATTGCCCTGGGTGGTCCTGCTTGCCGGTGTCTCGTTAGCCTTCGTCAGCGCGTCGAGTGTTGCCGTCGGTGGTTCTTACCTTGGAGCGGGTGGCGGGAATCGAACCCGCACGGCCAGCTTGGAAGGCTGGAACTCTGCCATTGAGCTACACCCGCTTTATTCCTTGCCGCCCCCTCCCCAGGAGACGAGCCGATGGTGGAGGGGGTTGGATTTGAACCAACGTAGGCGTGCGCCAACGGATTTACAGTCCGTCCCCTTTAGCCGCTCGGGCACCCCTCCATGCTTCGGCACCCCTCCTGCCCGAGGCAGAAAGGTGCCGCACTATCGGCAACTTTCCCTTTATGTCAACGCGAATGGCGCAGCGCCGCGGCCCCGCGGTGTTGCGTTCAAATCACCGGCCCAATATAGGTCGCGGGAATGGCACATCGCAACAAGAGACCACCCCGGCGCGGTCCCCCCGGCAAACAAAGTTCTGCCGGCAGCTCCGTATGGATTTGGGGCCATCACGCGGTCGAGGCCGCGCTGGCCAATCCCGCCCGCGTAATCCAACGCATCGTCGTTACCAACGAGACCGCGAGCTCTTTGCCGCCACCAGCCGGCGAGGCCCCCGAACCAGAGAATTTGAGTCCTGGCGCCATTGGCGCCTTGCTGCCGGCCGGGTCCGTACACCAAGGTTTAGCATTGCTTGTCAAGCCATTGGAAAAACTTGATTTAGTTGAGGCGTGTGAAGTTTCACGTGAAGCACCCCAGAGCGTGGTTCTGGTCCTCGATCAAGTCACCGATCCACGCAACGTCGGGGCCATCCTGCGCTCGGCGGCGGCATTCGGAGTCCGTGCGATTGTGACGCCGTCCGCGCACTCGGCGCCCGAGACGGGCGCCCTGGCCAAGGCGGCCTCGGGCGCGCTGGAGCGGGTGCCGCTGGTGCGCGTCAGCAACCTCGCCCGCGCACTCGGTCAACTGGCCGACCTCGGCTATTGGCGCATCGGCCTCGACTCGGACGCGACTAAGACCCTGCGTGCCGACGATCACAAGGGGCACATTGCCCTCGTGCTGGGCGCCGAGGGATCGGGCATGCGGCGCCTGACCGGCGAGCATTGCGATGAGAAGGTGCGACTGGCGACCAAGCCGGTGATGGGGGCGACGGGTAGCTTGAACGTTTCGGTAGCGGCCTCGGTGGCGCTATACGAGTTCGCACGGGTACCTCGCTGATGGCCCTCCAGGGCCCTGACGCCGCTAAGGTTGGCGATCCGCCTTTGGTGCTCGTGGTGGAGGATGAATTCCTTATCCTCCTCAACACGGTCGAGGACCTGAACGAGTGCGGCTATTGGACAATCGAGGCGAGTAGCGGCGCCGAGGCCATTGCAGCAGCCAAGGTCGCCGGAGCCGCGTTGCGCGTTGCGCTAATCGACCTGGGGTTGCCGGACCGGTCCGGCGAGGCAGTGGCCGAAGAGCTACGCAGCATGACTCCGGGGGTGCGGATCCTGTTCGCGACGGGACAGACCGACCGTGAGCTGCGCCAGCGCTACGCCTCTGACACGAACGTCGGGTTCCTGGATAAGCCCTACACGCGCGGAATGCTAACGGCGCAACTCGTGCGTCTTGGCGTGGACGCCTATTCCAAAGGCTAGGCAGTCGGCCGGCGTAAACACGGCGATACAGCGCCTTTACACACCCTTTAAACACAACCCGGTTTCCGCTCGACACCCAATACATGCCGGTGAGACCGTCGCGCAGCCATGGCGACGTCATCGACCAAACGGTCTCCGCCGGTGCCGCCTTTGTGGCGCGACGCTTCCTCGCTGCGCCTGGTTGCCCTCGTCGTCGTCGCCGCGATCGCGCTGGGCTCCAGTCTTCTGAGTTACTTGTGGCTCTCCGGCCGTGCCGCCGTAGAGAGCAGCCATCGCTCGGCGGAGCAGCTCACCCTCGCCCTCGAGGAGCACCTCACGGCGGTGACGCAGGCAGTCGATGCCGTTCTCCTGCAAACCACGCGGCGACTGAACCAGCTTGGACCGGCACGCTCCGTCCAGGATGAGAACGAAATCCTGCGGGAGGCGCACTTGTCGCTGCCGCTCCTCACCGCCATTGCCCACGTGGACGCCGGCGGCCGCCTGGTCGCGCACTCCGGGTGGACCGGGCAAGAGGATAGCGTCGACCTTGCCGACCGCGAGTTCTACAGGGTCCACCGGGACAGCACTGACCTTGGCCTGTACGTCACCACGCCGCCCCAGGCCGCTCGGACAGCGGACCGGCAACTGCTGTTCTTCAGCCGGCGGCTCAGCACCGCCGACGGCGAATTCGACGGTTTGATCAATGC
>CAIVPW010000261.1 GCA_903907895.1 uncultured Alphaproteobacteria bacterium | reverse complement strand
GGTAGCGGACGCCGACCAGGGTCAGGCCCACACGCAGGCCGGACATGGCGCCACCGACCACGGTGCGTACGGTGTGGACGCGGACGGCAATTGGACCTTCGCCGCCGACAATGCGGCGTTGCAGTCGCTGGGCGCGGGCGAAATGGCCGTCGATAGCTTTGTTGTCACCAGTCAGGACGGTACCGCCCAGCAGCGCGTGAACGTTACGCTGCATGGGGTGAACGATGATGCCACGCTGGCCGGCAATGCGGCCGGCGACGTGCTGGAAGACGGCGCCGATGCGACCGCCGCGGGTTCGCTGGCGGTAGCGGACGCCGACCAGGGTCAGGCCCACACGCAGGCTGGGCATGGCGCCACCGACCACGGCACGTACGGTGTGGACGCGGACGGCAACTGGACCTACGCCGCCGACAACCGCGCGCTGCAGTCGCTGGGCGAGGGCGAGACCGCCGTCGACAGCTTCGTCGTCACGAGCCTAGACGGCACCGCCCAGCAGGTCGTCAATGTCACGCTGCATGGCGTGAACGACGACGCCACGCTCAGGGGCGATACGGCTGGCGACGTGTTCGAAGACGGCGTGCTTACGGCCCAGGGCACCCTGACGGCGACCGATGCGGACCAGGATCAGTCGTCGGTCACCGCGAACGCTGGTGCCACAGCGCACGGAACCTTTGCTGTCGATGCCCACGGCAACTGGACCTATCAGGCCGACAACGCGACCATTCAGGGACTCGCGACCGGCGAAAGCCTGGTGGATTCCTTTGTGGTCACGAGCCTTGATGGGTCCGCGCAGCAAACGGTCAACGTCACGATTCACGGCGTTGACGACGCGAACTTCGTGACCGGCACGCCCGGCAACGACGTACTGGTGGCAACCGCTGGCGCGGACATCATCAACGGGCTCGGCGGCACCGACACGGTGGACTACTCGGCGGACACTAGCAGCCGCATCGTGATCAATCTGGCCACCGGAACGGTTACCGGATCGGGCGGTGACACGCTGATCTCGATCGAGAACGCCACCGGCGGGCTTGGCGGCGACGGCGTCTATGGCGATACCGGCAACAACGTCCTGCACGGCGGCGACGGCAACGACGAAATCGACGGCGGTTCCGGCAACGACATGGTCTATGGCGATGCCGGCAACGACTTCGTGGTCGGCGGTTGGGGCGACGACTTCATCGATGGCGGCACGGGCGCGGACACGATGCTGGGCTCGCTCGGCAACGACATTTTCGTGGTCGATGACCCGGCCGATGTTATCACCCAGGAAGACGCCGGTTCGGGCATCGACACGGTGCAGAGTTCGATCGCCTACACGCTTTTTGGCAGCTTTCTCGAGAACCTAACCCTCACCGGAACGGCAAACATCAACGCCATCGGCAATTCGCTGAACAATACCCTGATCGGCAACAGCGGGAACAACTTGCTCGATGGCGGCACGGGCAGCGACTTCTTCGACGGCGGCACGGGCGCGGACAGGATGCAGGGCGGCACGGGCAACGACACCTTCGTGGTCGATAACCCGGCCGATGTGATCGCCCTGGAAGGCGCCGCTAACGGCATCGACACGGTACAGAGCTCGATCACCTACACGCTCCCCGCATTTTCGCCGGTGATTTCCCTTGAGAATCTGACCCTCGTCGGCTCGGCGGACATCAGCGGTACCGGCAATGCCCTGAACAACGTTATCGTAGGGAACGCCGGCAACAACGTGCTCAACGGAGCCACTGGCGCCGACTCGATGAGCGGCGGCGCGGGGAACGACACCTATGTCGTCGACAACGCCGGCGATGTGGTTACTGAGAATGCAAGCCAGGGGACCGACCTCATCAACAGTGCGGTCAGCTACACCCTTCCCGCGGACGTCGAGAACCTCAACCTGACCGGTCTCAATCTAACCGGCACGGGTAACGCCCTCGACAACGTCATGTCGGCGGTTCCAGGGTCCGCCGGGTTTCAGGTGCTTTGGGGCCTCGACGGCAACGACACGATGATCGGTGGGTCCCTCATTCGGACCATCGGAGGCAACGGAGCGGACACGTTCGTGTTCAAGGCCGCCGGCAGTTCGGGCATCCTGACGGACTTCAGCAGCGCCCAAGGGGATCGAATCGATCTGACGGGGATCGACGCCGACCTTGGCGCCACCGGGGATCAGGCGTTCACGTTCATCGACTCTGCGGCGTTTTCCGGCCAGGCCGGGGAACTTCGGTACGCGGGAGGCGTCATCGCCGGAGACGTGAACGGCGACGGCGTGGCGGATTTCAGCGTCATGATCCAAAACTTTGCGGTACTCGCGGCGTCCGACTTCTTCCTTTAGTCGCGTCGCGCCACGCACGGCACGGACCGGAAGCCCGGCGGCAACGCCGGGCTTCTTCCGTTTCGTGGTGCCCCGCAAGCGACCGGTCTATACCCCGGCCGGTGCCAACATCTGCCGCGCGACGGCCTCCGCTACTTTGATGCCGTCCACGCCGGCCGACAGGATGCCGCCGGCAAAGCCGGCGCCTTCGCCGGCGGGGTAGAGGCCGCGGGTATTGACGCTTTGGAAGTCGTCGGTGCGGCGGATGCGGATCGGTGAGGACGTGCGCGTCTCGACGCCGGTGAGCACCGCGTCGTCCATGGAGAAGCCCGGAATCTGCCGGCCGAATACCGGCAGGGCCTCGCGGATGGCGGTGATGGCGTAATCCGGCAGGCAGGACGCGAGATCGGTCGGTTGCACGCCGGGGCGATAGGACGGCACCACGGCGCCCAGCGATTGGGACGGGCGGCCGGCGAGAAAGTCGGCGACGCGCTGGCCCGGCGCCGCATAGGTGCCGCCGCCGGCGGTGAACGCGCGGCGCTCCCAATGGCGCTGGAAGTCGATGCCGGCGAGCGGGCCGCCCGGATAGTCGGCCGGCGTGATGCCCACCACGATGCCGGCGTTGGCGTTGCGCTCGTTGCGCGAGTACTGGCTCATGCCGTTGGTGACGACGCCGCCCGGCTCAGACGCGGCAGCCACCACCGTGCCGCCCGGGCACATGCAGAAGCTGTAGACGTCGCGTCCGTTGGAGCAGTGATGGACCAGCTTGTAGTCTGCGGCGCCGAGCGCTGGATGGCCGGCGTTGGCGCCGAAGCGCGCGCGGTCGATGAGGGATTGCGGATGCTCGATGCGGAAGCCGATGGAGAACGGCTTGGCCTCGATATCGACGCCGCGGTCGAACAGCATCTGAAACGTGTCGCGCGCGCTATGGCCGACGGCGAGTACCACATGGTCCGCCGCGATCTTCTCGCCCGTCGCCAAGGTCACGCCGCGGACTTGCCGCGTGCCATCGGGCCCGATCGAAAGGTCCAGATCGACGACGCGGCTTTGGAAGCGGTACTCGCCGCCGAGCGCCTGGATCGTGGCGCGCATGCTCTCCACCATCGTCACCAGGCGGAAGGTGCCGATGTGCGGCTTTGCCTCCGTCAGAATGTCGGGCGGCGCCCCGGCGCGGACGAATTCGGTCAGCACCTTGCGGCCGAGATGGCGGGGGTCCTTGATCTGGCTGTACAGCTTGCCGTCGGAAAACGTGCCGGCGCCGCCTTCGCCAAACTGCACGTTCGACTCCGGCTCGAGGATCGAGCGGCGCCACAGCTGCCACGTGTCCTTGGTGCGCTCGCGCACCACCTTGCCGCGCTCGAGGATGAGCGGACGGAAGCCCATCTGCGCCAGGAGCAAACCGGCAAACAACCCGCACGGGCCCGCGCCGATCACGATGGGGCGTGATGTCAGCCCGGCCGGAGCGTGGCCGACAAAGCGATATTCCGTGTCGGGAGCACGCTGCACGCGCGTGTCGTCGCCAAATCGCGCCAGCACCGCGGCCTCGTCGCGCACGGTAACGTCCAGCGCATAGATCAGCGCGATCGCCGATCTCTTGCGGGCATCAACGGCCCGGCGGAACACGGCGTGGCTGAGAAGATCGCGCGGAGGGATGCGCAGCCGGTCCAGGACGGCGGCCGCAATCGCGCCCGGGTCGTGATCCAGCGGCAATTTGATTTCAGTCAGTCGCAGCATGGGGGGCTGGAAATACGCTATATCACCGAAATTGGCGGGCGAGGTGCGCGTGGACCGGGGGGTGGAGCAGCGGGACGTCGTGGTAGTCGGTGCGGGCGCCGCGGGCATGATGTGCGCCGCCCAGGCCGGCCAACGGGGCCGTTCGGTTCTCGTGGTCGATCATGCCAAGGCGCCCGGGGAGAAAATCCGTATCTCCGGTGGCGGCCGTTGCAACTTCACTAACCTGCATGCATCGCCGGAGAACTTTCTCTCACAAAACCCGCACTTCTGCATCTCTGCCCTGCGCCGCTACACCGCCCGGGACTTCGTCGCCCTGGTGGACCGCTATGGCATCGCCTACCACGAGAAGACGCTGGGGCAGCTGTTCTGCGACGGCTCGGCACAGCAGATCGTCGACCTTCTGCTGAGCGAAATGCGCGCGGCGAACGCCGAGTTGCGCCTGGCCACGACCATCGCCGATGTGGCGAAGACGCCGGACGGCTTTCGGCTGACGACGGCGGGCGGCGACCAGATCGAATGCCGGTCCCTGGTGGTGGCAACGGGCGGCAAGTCCATCCCCAAGATGGGCGCCACCGACTTCGGCTACCGGCTCGCGGCCCGTTTCGGCGTTGCAGTCACCGAAACGCGGCCGGCGCTGGTGCCGCTGGTCTTCGACCAGAAGATGCTGGCAAGCCTGACGCCGCTCGCAGGCGTCGGCGTCGATGCGCGGGTGCGGTGCGGGGACACCGCGTTCGACGAGGCGATGCTCTTTACCCATCGCGGATTGAGCGGCCCCGCCATCCTGCAGATTTCATCGTACTGGCGCGAGGGCGAGGACATCGTGATCGCGCTGCTGCCCGCGGTGGACGTGTTCGAGCAGCTGCGCAGCGCGCGCAAAGCGAACGGCCGCCAACTGCTCGCCACGCGGCTGGGGGAGCTGCTGCCCAAGCGCCTGGCGCGCACGATCGCCGATGAAGAACGGGGTACCGGCACCTTGGGCGACGCTGCGGACGCGCTGCTGCGCCGGATCGATGAGCGCGTGAACGCCTGGCGCGTGCGGCCGTCGGGCACCGAAGGCTATCGAACCGCCGAGGTGACCCTCGGCGGCATCGACACCAAGGACCTCGACTCCAAGACCATGGCGGCAAAGGCAGTGCCGGGCCTCTACTTCATCGGCGAGGTTGTGGACGTCACCGGCTGGCTGGGCGGCTACAATTTCCAGTGGGCGTGGTCGTCGGGCTGGTGCGCCGGTCAGGCCGCTTGAAGTGCTGCGCCTCGGAAAGCCCGACTAGAACGAGCCGTACTCTGAGAAGTAGAGCGTGGCGCTCGGGTAGCTGCCGCTGGTGAACGTGCCGACCCAAATCGAGTACGTTCCGCTGCGCGCGTTGAGGATGCTGACCCACGGGTCCCAGGTGTCGCCCAAGTCGTCGTCATCGTTGCAGTGCCAGGTGCCGTTCGGCGCCCGCACGACCAAGGTCGTGTCAGCGTCGGCCTCGACGAAGATGTGCAGCTCGTCCGCCGCCGTCGTGAAGTTCAGGATCACATCGGGTCCATCGGCGATGTAGCCGCGGCACGACGAGGAGCGGGCGGAGGCGGCGAAGGTGCCGCCGGCAGCAACGGTGACGCTGTACGGATCGGGCAAGAATCCCGTCTTCAACGTCACTGTGCGAGCGGACGTGCCGCCCGTGGCGCTACGGGCGACCGGCTGTCCGGTCGCCGCGCATCCGGCCAATAGGGCGCAGCTGAGCGCCGTGGCGATCAAAGTCCTGGCCATTAAACCCCCGTTTCACACCATCCAACGACCCGACAGTACACCGTGCTGCCCGCTTCGCCGCTGACGACGCGCGCCAGGGCACGGCCCATCGAAGTGGCGGCGGGTACCTGCGTGCAGGCGGCGGAATCGTGGGATTTCCCGCGTTGACAGGGCGCGGGCGGGACCTTATATGGCCTCGACCCCATCGGTACGAACTCCGGCTTCGCGTCCCGTCTGGGACGACAAGCCCGCCAGCTCTTGCGAGCGGCGGGCTTTGCTTTTGCGGTGGCGCGAGCCCGAAGAGACAGGAAACGCCGTGCTGAGCATCGACAACGTCAAGGTCCGCATCGCCGGCCGCGAGATTCTCTCGGGCGCGACCGCCAACCTGCCGCCGGGGCGTCGCATTGGCCTGATCGGACGCAACGGCGCCGGCAAGTCGACGTTGCTCAAGGTGATCCTCGGCGAGCTGGCGCCCGATGACGGCGAGGTATCGTGGCCGCGCGACTGGAAGGTCGGCGCGGTGGCCCAGGAAGCGCCCGGCAGCGCGGTCAGCCTTCTGGATACGGTCCTAGAGGCGGACCGCGAGCGCAGCGAGTTGCTGGCCGCGGCCGAGACCGAAACCGAGCCCAACGCGCTCGGCGACATTTACACGCGCCTTGCAGCCATCGACGCCTATTCGGCGCCCTCGCGCGCGGCGGCGATTCTGTCGGGCCTTGGCTTCTCCGAAGAGGAACAGCAGCGGCCGTGCTCGGAGTTTTCGGGCGGCTGGCGCATGCGCGTGGCGCTGGCGGCGATCCTGTTCTCGGACCCGGACCTGCTGCTGCTCGACGAGCCGACCAACTACCTCGACCTCGAGGGCGTGCTGTGGCTGCAGGACTTTCTGCGCCGCGCGCGCGGCACCGTGCTGATCGTCAGCCACGACCGCGACCTTTTGAACAACGCCGCCGAGTTCATCCTGCACCTCGATCAGGGCAAGCTGACGCTGTACACCGGCGGCTACGATACGTTTGCCGCAACACGCGCCGCCCAGCGCGCGCTCGACGCCGCGTTCGCCAAGAAGCAGGAAGCGGCGCGCCAGCACCTGCAGGCATTCGTCGATCGCTTCAAGGCGAAGGCCTCGAAGGCGCGCCAGGCGCAGAGCCGCATGAAGATGCTGGCCAAGATGCAGACCGCCGAGGTGCCGGTCGACGAGCATGTGGCGCCGATCCGCATCCCCCAGCCGCAGGAATCGAGCCCGCCGCTCATCACGATGCACGAAGCGTCGGTGGGGTACGAGGCAGGCAAGCCGATCCTTACCGGCATGTCGCTGCGCTTCGATCCCGACGACCGCATTGCGTTGCTCGGCAAGAACGGCAACGGCAAGTCGACGCTCGCCAAGCTGCTCGCCAACCGGCTTACGACCATGGGCGGCGAGATAATGCGCGCCCGCAAGCTGGTGCCGGGATATTTCGCGCAGCACCAGATGGAAGAGCTCGATGGATCGCTGACGCCCATCGAGACGCTGGCAAGCCTGCGCCGGGAACTGACATCGGAAAAGGTGCGCGCGCAGCTCGGCGGCTTTGGATTCTCCGCACACAAGGCCACCACCAAGGTCGAGAACTTGTCGGGCGGCGAGCGCGCGCGGCTGATGCTGGCGCTGGCGACGCTGGACAAGCCGAATCTGCTGATCCTCGACGAGCCGACCAACCACTTGGACATCGACGCGCGCGGCGAGCTTTTGAAGGCGCTGAACGACTTCGAGGGCGCGGTGATCCTGGTCAGCCACGACCGCCGCCTGCTCGAGGCGACCGCCGACCGCTTCCTGTTGGTGGCGCACGGCCGCGTGGAACCGTTCGAAGGCGACCTCGACGAGTACCACCGCTTCCTCTTGTCGGGTGACAACACGCCGACCCGGCGCACCACGCCAAAGGCGCGCGCGGCGTAAACCGCCGGGCGCTACCGCTCGCCGAGCGATTCGCGCACGGTCGTCGTGATCGGCTTGGTGAGATAGGCGAGCAGGGTGCGCCGGCCGGTGAGGATCTCGACCACGGCGGTCATGCCGGGCTGCACGCTGATGCGGCCCTTGGGGCCGTCCAGCGAGGGTGCGGCGATCTTGACGTGGACCCGGTAGTAGGGTTGCTCATTGCCGCGCAAGTCTTCCGTCAGCGTGTCGGGGCTGATGTAGCTGACCTCGCCGCGTAAGATTCCGTAGATCGTATAGTCGTAGGCATCGAGCTTCACGCTGGCGGGCAGTCCCGGGCGCAGGAAGGCGATGTCGGCCGTACGGGCGCGCGCCTCGACGATGAGGTCGTCGTCCACCGGGACGATCTGCAGCAATTCCTCGCCGGGCTTTGCAACACCGCCGATGGTGGTCAGGCGCACGTTGCGCACGATGCCGTCCATGGGCGCGCGAATCTCGGTCTGGCTCAGTGAGTCGCGGCGCTGGGCGACCACCTGTTGCACACCGGCGAGCTCCTCCTGCGCCTTGACGAGTTCAGCCTGGCTGTCCTGCAGGAACCGGTTGCGCCGGTTGGTGATCTGCGCCTCCAGTTCGTTCACCTGGCGCTCGACCCGCAGCACTTCGGCGCGGCTGATGTCGCCGGCCCGGAACAGGCGTTGGTTGATGTCGTATTCCTCGCGCGTCAGCGCAAGCGAACGCTCGACCGCGCCGATCTCTTCCTGCATGGCCGCCTGGCGGCGGGCGAACAACGTGAGCTGGCTGCTGCGGAACTCAGGATAGCCATCGAGCTCGAACGGGAACTTGATGTCGCCGCCGAACACCTCGGCGCGTAGGCGCGTGACGGCCGCCTGCAAGCCCGCGGCGCGCGCGGCGCCCTCGAGGTAGCCGGCCTCGGCCCGCGTGCGATCGAAGTGCGCCAGCAGCTGGCCGCGCTTCACCGCCGCCCCCTCCTGGACCAGCATCTCGGCGAGTACGCCGCCGTCCGGCACCTGCACGACCTGGTTGCGCGACGTGGCGATCACCTGGCCGGTGGCGCGGGTGATTTCGTCGATCTCGGCCCAGTTCGCCCACGCCAGGAATCCGGCCACCGCAACGGCGCCGCCCCAGATCGCCACACGGGTGGCCGCACCGCTCATGCCACGGCGCCCGTCTGCACGGGTTGCGGGCGCCCCGAGACGCGGGCGAGCACGGTGTCGCGCGGACCATCGGCGGCGATGGCTCCGGCCTGGACGACCACTAGGCGCTCCAGGAGCGGCAGGACGGCCGACTTGTGCGTCGAGATCACCAGCGTGATTTCCTGTTCCTTCGCCACTTCGTTCAGCAGGGCAACGACGCGCGCCTCGGTGACGGAGTCCAGGCCGTCCGTCGGTTCGTCCAGGAGCCAGATGCGCGGCCGCGCGAGCAGCAGCCGCGTCAGGCCGACCAGCCGCTTCTGGCCGCTGGATAGGCCCCGGCCGCCCTCACTGATTTCGAGTGCCAGCCCGCGCGGATGGGAGGCGACGACATCGAACAATCCGGTGCGGCGTGCAGCCGCGAGAATCGCATCGTCGCCCGGATCGGCCAGACCGAGAATGAGGTTGTCGCGCAGGGTGCCATTCAGCAGGCGAGCCTCCTGCGGCAGATAGCCAATCTGCTCGCGTACCACCTGTGTGGACAGCAAGGCCGCATCCACGCCGCCGAGAAACACCTTG
>CAIVPW010000260.1 GCA_903907895.1 uncultured Alphaproteobacteria bacterium | reverse complement strand
CGTCCAGGTGGTGCGCGGTGGCGATCCGATCGATCTGTTGAAGGAGGCCACCGTCGTGTGCGGCTTCAACAGCACTTCGCTGCTCGAAGGACTGGCCGCCGGCGTGCCGGTGGTGGTGCCGCACTTCGCCGAAGCGACCGAATCCGCGTACGCGCCGTTCCTCCTGGATCTGCTGGGGGCCGCCGCGCTCGCGCCGGATTCGGATGCGCTTGCGGCGATGCTCGCCCGCATTGCGTTCGCGGGCAGCAACACGCGGGATTTGGCGCCGTCCGCCGTCGCCGCGCTGCAGCACTGGACGGGCAATGCCGACGGCAACGCCGGCGCTCGCGTCGCCCGCGAGATCGTGGCAACGATCGACGGTTAGGCGAACTGCGCCAATTCGTTGGTGTTGATGCGCTTGACCAGCGCCGGGTCGATGGCGCCCTCGTTCCAGCCGAGGTTCAAGGTCACGCCGACGCGGAAGCCGTGGCGGCGGCATAGCGCCCCGGCCTCCGGCGGAATGGCCCACTCGCGCCCATAGGGATACGAAACCCACGCGGGTGCGGCGCCGCAGACCTGCGTGAGGCAGTCCACGTTGGCGTGCAGGTCCGCGTCCAGGGCTGCGCCGAGCCGGGAGAAGGCGGCGTGGCTGTGACCATGCGCGCCGATGCAATGTCCCCGCTCGGCCATCGCCCGCAAGTCGCTCTCGCCCAGGTACAGCTGCTGGCAGAACGCCGCGTCGCCGACGTTGCGCGCACGCAGCATCGCCGCCGTGGCGGCATCGACGACGTCGTTCGGCAGCTTGCCGTTGATGCGCGTCTTCAGCAGAGCATCTTCCGGCGCGTCGTACGGATAGCGCCGCGTGGCGTCTGCCCGTTCGGCAGCGTCCGCATTGCCCGCCCGCCAGCCCTCGGGCAGTGCGGCCTCGAACTCCTCGCGAAACCCGCGTGGGTCCGTGTTGGCGCGCAGCCAGTGCACCTTGTGCACGGCCAAGGGCTTCTTCTCGACCAGGGGCCGCGAGGTGACGAAGAACACTGAGCGGATCCCGAGCGGATCGAGGACACGTCGCGCCGCCTCGCCATGGTCCACCATGCCGTCGTCGAACGAGAGCAGCACGCTCGGCCCCGGCAAGCTCGCCTCGCCCTGCAGGAAGCGCTCGGCCTCCACCGGCGTTGCCATGTGGTAGCGCTCGCGCATCTCGTTCACCTGCGCGGCGAAGTCAGCGGGCGAGATAGGGTGGATGCCGGGGTACGGAGCGGCCTTGGGCGCGCGGATATAGTGGTACGTGACGATCAGCAGCTTGCCTGTCACCGGCGGCGCGTTCACGAACGGCCCTCGCGGCGCAGCAGGAAGTCCGCCAGCTCGAGTTCGAAGACGTCGTCGATGTTGACGACGTGACGCTCGACGATCACCGCTGCCGCGTCGTCTTCCAGGATGTGCCCGTCGTCCACCAGCGTCTTGCGCCGCAGCGCGTAGCACAGGCCGTTGCGGTGGTAGTAGCGCGGGATCGACTGGCGCAGCGCGAAGCGCT
>CAIVPW010000259.1 GCA_903907895.1 uncultured Alphaproteobacteria bacterium | reverse complement strand
TTACTTTCCGCCCCCTCGCGTCCGCCCGCCGTTTAGGCGGGTCACTTCGGATTTCGCGAGCAGGCGCCCGTAGCTCAGCTGGATCAGAGCACCAGACTACGAATCTGGGGGTCGGAGGTTCGAATCCTTCCGGGCGCGCCACCTCTTCACAAACGTAGCGTGCGAATAGGCGTCGTCGGGTGCGTCGCTGCTAGCTACTGTCGCGCGCAGTATTCACGTGCATGCACGATGCACGGTCGCAGGGGGCCCCATGATTCGCCGATCGTCCGACCAAGGGGACATCTCCTTCGTGGTGGAAGAGCTCAGGCTTGCCGGATACGCCGCCTTCTGGGTTCTCGTTCTGACGGGCGTGGTGTTGACCCGGGTCTATGGCCATGTCGACATGCACGACACGGTCCTCACCCGCGTGTTTGGCTATAACAACATCTGTGTGTTCTTCGATTACCCGCCCGCGACCTACGTCCTGCCATTCCTCTGGGCAATCACGTTGGCGATGCTGCTGTGCTACCTCGCCGCGCAATGGTTGCAGATGCGAGCCGAGGTCGAACAGGGCGCGCTAAGCCCGCGCCTCTACCGGTTGCTCACTCGGCTGAAGCTCTTCGAGGCGAGCATGCTCGCGGCGTTCTCAACCATTTTCGCGGTCCAGCCCGACGACTGGGACCACACTCTCTTCATCCACACGGCACCGTTTTTCCTGTTGCAGATCGGTCTGGTGTCCCTGGCGGTGTCCAACACGGTCCACGGCATCAAGACCGGCTACTGGAGAAGCCTCGCGCTTCCGTCCTGGTTCATCCCCGGCGCGAAAGTGTACGTGGCCGCCCTGGTGGCCATCGTGTGTCTCAAGATCCCGCTTGCGATCAACGCGATGGCCGCAGGCATCTGGTGGGAAAACACGCCCGCGGTTGCCGGCGTGGCCCACGTCGTCGACGTCCTTTTCCTGATCGCCGCGGCAATCGTTCCGATGCTGAAGGCTGCGTACTTCGTCTGGGGGCGCCGTGACCGTCTGAAGGTGGTTCGACTCACTACAAGAACCGTCTGAGACTGCGTTCGGATACGCAGTCTTCCCTACGCGGCCGGACGAATGGCGCAGCGCGCCGCGGCGCGGCACGCTCCGCGCATGAGCATCAGCGAGTCCCAGGGTGGGCGGAGCGTCGAGGAAGTCTTGGCGGCGGGTGCCGTCCAAGCTGGCTGGCGACGCGTCCTAACTGCGCTGTTCGCGGCCGCTGCGGCAGCCGCCGTCATTGCGGCGGGGTACTGGTGGCTCTCCGGCCGCACCGACGCCGCTCCCGAATATCGGACGGCGACCGTCTCCGTGGGTGACCTCGCGGTCGTCGTCTCCGCCACCGGCACGCTGCAGCCGGTCAACCAGGTGCAGATTGGCGCCGAGTTCTCCGGCACCGTGCGTTCGGTGCTCGTTGACTACAACGACCGGGTCCGAACGGGGCAGGTATTGGCCCGCTTCGACACGACCAAGCTCCAGGCGCAACTCGAACACATGCGCGCCGCCCTGGATGCCGCCCGAGCCAACGCCACGGCCGCCGCAGTGACTGCCGCCGAAAGGGACCGCGATCTCGCCCGCACCAAGACGCTGGCCAACGTGGTGCGCGGAACGGAACTCGAAGCGGCCCAAGCCGCGTTCGATCGCGCTCGTGCCGCCGTCGATGTAGCGCGCGCGCAGGTGCGTCTAGCGGAGGCGGACCTTGCTGCAACCGAGGCCGAACTCGAAAAGGCCGAAGTCCGTTCCCCGATCGACGGCATCGTTCTGCGGCGCGGCATCGAGCCCGGTCAGACGGTCGCCGCCGCGCTACAGGCTCCGGTGCTCTTCACGCTCGCAGAGGACCTGACGCAACTTGATCTGCTCGTCGACGTCGATGAGGCAGACGCTGCACGGGTCGCGCCGGGACAGAGCGGCACCTTCACCGTCGAAGCCTATCCGGGCCGCACCTTCGACACGACCGTGGTCCTGATGCGCTATCTGCCGGAAACGCAGGCAGGTGTCGTCACCTACAAAGCGCGCCTTGCTGCGGCGAATCCGCAACTGCTCTTGCTGCCCGGCATGACCGCCACGGTGGACATCGCCATCGCAGAGTTCCGCCAAGTCCTGTTGGTGCCAAATGCCGCGTTCCGCTTCGCCCCGCCGCGGCAGGGTGCGACGAGCGGCGGTCTGGGTGGCTTATTCGCCCCACCGCCTGTGGAGGAGGTCGTTGCGCCTCCCCCCGGCACCAAGTCGCTGTGGGTCGTGCGCAACGGCCAGCTCGAGGCGGCAACCGTGCGGGTCGGCGTCAGCAACGACACATACACCGAAGTGCTGCCAGACGAGATCGCGCCGGGAACACAGGTCGTCCTCGAAGTGCGTTCGGCTCCCTGATGCGCGCGCCCGGCGCCGGCGGCGTGCCGTGGGCGGTCGATCTGCAGTCGATCACGAAGGTGTTCGGCAGCGGCGCTGCAGTTGTGCACGCGCTGCGCGGCGTCAACTTGGCGGTCGCGTCCGGTGAGTTTGTCGCAATCATGGGGCCGAGCGGGTCCGGCAAATCGACGTGCATGAACATCATCGGCTGCCTCGACGTGCCCACGTCGGGCAGCCACCGGTTCTGTGGCGTCGACGTGACGGCGCTCAGCCGCGACCAGCGCGCGCTACTGCGCCGTCAGTTCATGGGATTTGTATTCCAAGGCTACAACCTCCTCCCGCGCACAACGGCGCTCGAGAACGTGGAAATGCCCTTGGTCTATCGGGGATGGCGGGCGCGCCGGCGTGCCGAGGCCGCGCGCGAAGCGCTTGCCACCGTCGGCCTCACGGGGCGGGAGCATCACACCCCGAGCGAGCTTTCGGGCGGACAGCAGCAACGTGTCGCCATCGCCCGTGCGCTCGTCACCGAGCCGGCTTTGCTGCTGGCGGATGAACCTACCGGCAATCTCGATACCGAGCGCGGAATCGAGATCATGGAATTGCTGACGCGCCTCAACGTCGAGAAGGGCATTACCATTCTGATGGTGACGCACGAGCCGGACATGGCGGCCTATGCCCATCGCCTGATTCGCTTCCGCGACGGCCTGGTCTTCTCCGATCAGCCCACCAAGCAGGCAGCATGATCCTCACTTCGTTCCGCCTTGCCGTGTCGGCGTTGTCGCGGCACGCATTGCGGTCGCTGCTGACAATGTTGGGAATTGTCATCGGCGTCGGCTCCGTCATCACGCTGGTCACGCTAGGGAACGGCATCTCTGCGACCGTGGTCTCCAGCATCTCGGGTCTCGGCAGCAACCTACTCGAGGTCATTCCTGGTCAGTTCACGCGCGGCGGGGGCTGGACGGCGCGGCAGTTCACTCTTGCCGACGCCAACGCCATCGCCGATCAGGTGAGTGCCGTCGAGCACGTAGTGCCCCTCGGAATGCGGACCGTCCGCGCCGTGCACGCGGGCAGCAATTGGAACACGCCCGTCGTCGGTACGGACAACGGCTACCTGCTGGCGATGCGCCGCTCCGTCTCCATCGGTCGTCCGTTCAACGACAGCGAACTGCGCAATGGTGCCGGCGTCTGCCTGCTCGGTCCGACGGTGCGGGACAAATTGTTTGGCGGCGGGAGTGCCGTCGGCGCCAGCATCCGCCTGCAAAGCCTCGCCTGCCGCGTGATCGGCGTTCTCGACACCAAAGGAAACTCGCTGGGCGAGGACCAGGACGATGTGGTGTTGATGCCTATTCGCACGTACCAGCGCCGCATCGCGGGTAGCGCCGACGTGGTCGCCATACTGCTGTCAGCCGTCACCGGTGCCTCGACGGCGCAGGTGAAGCGCGATGTCGAGCTTCTTCTGCGCGAGCGCCGGCGCATTGCCATGGGGGAGGAGGACGACTTCTCCGTTCTCGATGTCACGCAGCTGGGGCAGACACTTGCCTCAACGACCGGACTCCTGACGAACTTCCTGTCAGCCGTTGCCGCCATCAGTCTGCTCGTCGGCGGTATCGGCATCATGAACATCATGCTGGTGTCGGTAACCGAGCGGACACGCGAGATCGGCGTCCGTCTCGCGGTCGGCGCAGCCGCGCATCAAGTGCTGGCGCAATTCCTGATCGAGAGTGCCGTGCTGTCGACGCTCGGCGGCGCGCTTGGCATCGCCATCGGGCTCGGTATTGCGGCCATCGCCGGCAGCGCGCTCGACGTGCCGGTGACGGCCGATCCTGCGGTGGTCGGCGTTGCCTTCGGATTTTCGGCGTTCGTGGGGATCTTGTTCGGATTCTTGCCGGCGCGGCGGGCCGCGAATCTGGACCCGATTGAGGCGCTGCGGCGCGAGTAGCTACCGGCCCATCCTCGACTCAGGCTTCAGCGTCGCGCTTGCCGAGAACGGCCGGCGCATTCTGGAATATGCGCCGGCCGAACCGGTACTGAGGATTCATTCCGATACTGCAGGCCAATATGCGCTCGCCTGCCATTCGGCGGGAGGAACCCTGCCCACGCAATCGCAAACCCCGTGCCACACCGGGCCCTCGCGTGTACCGCAGAAATCCGCCACCTCGTCTCACGCTCCTGCTGCGATCCCATTCCACTGGTTGCATGTGAAGCCGGGGCCGCAACCGTTCGGAGCCAATCGGGCAGGGAGGCGGGAGCGTTCGGCGGGCGGCGGCGCCCCTTCGCTTTCAGTGTGGATCAATGACCGTCGTCAGTCGCCGACTTGGGTCGGCAACCCCGCAAAGTGCCGGAACATGCCGACGGCGCGCGTTTCGTATTCATTGATGCTGGGGCGCATCAGGTTGTTCACGGCGCTGCCGATGCGCAGCATGACGTAGCCCTTCCACAGATCCCCAGTGTCGCGCTCGAAGTTGAACAAGAACTGACCGGCGCCCTCGCGTAGCAGCGGGATGCCGATCACGCGCAGGGTGGAGGTGTTCTCGATCGCCAGCGTGAGCTTGTCTTCGGTGCGTTCCAGTACCGTCATGCGATAGACGATAGAATTCACCGCCGTACCGCCCATGAGCAGGTGCAGCGGTTTGCCGGCCTTCATCTCGGCCAGCGTGAAGTCGTCGCGCGCGTCGTTTTCATTAGGCGTGCTGAGGGCCTTGGCGCGACGCACCAGGCTCCGCCAGCCGTTGCCGTGTTGCGACATGTACATGATGTTCGTGTAGCCGGACACTGCGCCAAAGCGGGCGAGTAGGGCATCGACGCCGCCTGGTTCCAGGAAGCGGCCCGCGCTCGCGGCTACCGCATCGGCTGAACTCTGCGTCCACGCAACGCAGGCCGGTGACTGCCAGCCGCGCAGGTCTTCGCTGTACCAGGCCCGGACGTTCGGTGGCGCGCCCACCTCGGGGAAGGCCGGCTCGGCGGGTCCCGCGCACGGAGGCACCGGGCCGTCGGCTACGGCGCTGCCTGCCGAGAGAGTGAGCGCGACTGCAATGACGGCGAGAAGCCGGCGTGCCAGCATGGGGAACCACCAAGAAGCGATGCGAAATAATACGTCGGGCGCGGCTCAGCAAGAATGCGGTTGATCCATTACTTTGGCTCATCTGGGCGAGGTATCGCCTTCGCCGTGGCGGTGCTTGCAGCCAGCCCCGTCCAGGCGGCCCTGTCCCCGGCCGTGCCGGTCGGCGCCTTTGCAGCTCTCGATGCCTTGCCCCCCAGTCCGCTGGTGCAACGCATCCAGGAAGCGCTGCAGGGACTTGGGGCCTATCGCGGGCCAGTCAATGGCCGTCTCGACGATGACACGGTCGCCGCAATTCGCGAGTACCAGCGCCGGGCCCGCCTCGACGATGACGGCCGCGTCAGCGACGAACTGTTGAACCACATCGAATTCACCGGACGCGCCGTCGAGCTCGGCGCGCGGATCGAGGCCGTGAAGGCTGACCAGGTACGTGCGGCACAACTCGCCCTGCAGGCGCGGCCGGAAACGCGGTTGCTGCTGGAGGGGCGCCCGGCGGAAGAACGCGCCGATCTGACGCGCGACGCCTCGCCGTGCTTTGCGCAGCCCACGGTGCAGTGCCTGCTGACCGAGGCGAGCGAAAGCGCGAAAGCCATCTTCGACGCACGCTTCCGCGACTGGGCGCTCGGAGAACTGGTCGTCGCGTGGTCGCGGGCGGGCCTGTCTGACGACGCGATGCGGACCGCGGCGCGCATCGGCGACCCGCGCCTCATCATCGCGGCGCTGCGTGACATCGCGGCGGCCACGGCGGAATCGGGACGTGTGGACCAGGCTGCCACAATGGCATCGCTCATCCCCGACCAGCTCGCGCGCGCACGCGCGCTGGCGGCTGTGGCGTTTGCGCACGCACGGAACGGCGCCGTCCCCGCCGCTGCCGTTGCCGAGATCGAATCGTCGGCGCGCACCCTGGCTGCGCAGTCCGAACCCGTCGCGTACCTGGCGGACGTCGCGCAAACGCTGCTGCGTCTCGGCGCCGCAGATGCTGCAAGACGATTGGTGGACATCGCGGAAACACTCGTGCCGGCCGCGTCCGATGTCGAAACCGCACGGGCCGTTGTTGCCGCCGGACTCGCTTCGACCGGGCGCGAGGCGGAAGCGCTGGCAATGCTCGATCAGATACCGGTGGCTTCGCAGCGCGGGGTGTTCGTCGCCCTCGTGCGCGCCCGTGCCCTGGCCGGCGACCCGCTCGGTGCGCGCGAATTCGCGGCACGCATCACCGAGCAACGCTTCCGCGCCACCGCCCTGGCCGAAGCCGCTTCGTTGGCACCGCTGAATCAACAAGCAAACGATCTGCTGGCCGCGGCTCTCGAGGAGGCGGCCACGCTCGATGATCGTCCGGCGTTCGCGCGCTCGCACGCGCTGCGCGCCGCTGCGCTGACGATGGCCCAGCGTGACAGAGCGTCCGACGCGCGGGACCTGTCTGCGACCATCGGCGATGCACGCTTGCGCGCCGAGGCGCGCTGGTCGGTGGCAGCAGCCTTGGCGGCCGATGGGGACGCGGCCGGCGCGGCGGACGTCCGTGCGCTTGCCCTTCGCGACACCCGCACGTTGCAGAGCGGGCTTGATCGAACCTGGGTGTTTTGCGCTGCCATCGCGGCCGACATCGGCGCCCGAGACG
>CAIVPW010000258.1 GCA_903907895.1 uncultured Alphaproteobacteria bacterium | reverse complement strand
TTAGGTCAGCTTGCGTTCAGCACCCAGTGATAGTCGGTGCAAGCGTGTCCGCACTGGGCTGCGGCGGGTCGCGCTTGCGCGAGTCCGCTGCAACCGGCTGTTATGCGGCATCGGCACCGATCAAGGTCCAAAACTCGAGCGCAGCTGCACCCCCCAGCGGCCGTCCTTCAGCGACAGCACATAGAGCGAGTCGTAGATGCCAATGACGCTGCGATCGGCCCGAAGGCGCGTGTAGTTCACGGCCATATGGACCTTGGCGTCGTTATGTTGGACTACGGTTCTTTCGTTCCAGACGCTGTAATGCCAGCCGTCTTCGCGTTTAAGCCGCTCGAACAGATCCATCGGATTGTTTCCGGGCGTCTGATACACGACGATCGTTCCACCAGCGAATCGCACATGCGGAAAATGCATCTCCGCGTCCATGGCCACCGCATCATAGGCGTTCAAGGCCGCCATGAAGCGGTCGAGGCACGCTATGCAAGCTTCGTAAATTGATTCCGACATGGCACCTCCTCAGACACGCGCGGGCGAATGACGCCGCATAACGTACTGCGCCTGAGCTGCGGCGGCAACAAGCCGCGACAACTGCCCGAATGCTAAACGCCGCCAGCTCCAGGCGCATGTTGGCCAGGCCCTACGCGATCGCGCCAGTATCCGGGACGGCGATGGCCGTGAGCGACTGCGACGATCAAGATGCGCGTGCGCTCCACACGGTAGACCACACCAAAGGGATATCGCCGCAACAAGTACCGGCGCGTTCCGTGGTCGTACGGGGGCCACGCATGGGGCAACATGTGGATGGCCGACTCCGCCTCGGCGAGTTCAGCCTCGAAGCCCGCCGCCGCCGTGGCGCTGCGAGTGGCATACCACTCAGCTGCTGTTGCGGCTTCGACTACGGCCTCTTCGAGATACTCAAGGTCGAGGGACACGCTGGGTTGCCGCGTGAATGCGCCGACGGGCTTCCGACCACGGCACGGTAGTCGCCGCGCCGGCGTCGACACGATCGAGCCGTGCCCGAATCTCTGCAGACCACGCAGCTTCGGCCTCGGCGTCCACCTCGTGCTCGAGGCTCTGAATCAATTCGCCGGCGAGCGCCGCGCGCTCTTCGTCCGAAAGTTGGAGTGCCTCAGCAAGAAGTTGCCTCGAATCCATAGGCGAAGATTAGCACTTCCCCCAAACTTGGCAAGTGGATCTGGCTAACGTGCCAAATGAGCCGCGCGCCGCGGCGACATGATCGCACAGACCATACGGCGCGTCGGCTCCATTTGGATGTTGGGCCGTCGGTACTACTTAATCAGTGTCTCGAAACTGCTGCGCATCTTGATGCCCCAACGGCCCTCTTCCTTGGTCACGATGTAGAGAGATTCGAATCGGCCAAGAGCTGAGCCGTCCTTTCGGTAACGCGTGACCTCTGTGTCGACGTGAACCTTCGAGTCGGACATATGGATGATCCGTCGGCGCGTCCAGGCGGTATGGTCCCAGCCCGTCCCCCGCAATGTCCGGTAAGTGTTGTTCATCCACGACTCGGTAGCCGCGCCTGGCGCGTCGTAGACGGCCATCTGGCCGCTGGCCAGTCGGTAGTGCGGAAAGTGGTACGTCCGCTCCTCGGCTTTAGCGTCCTGATGGTTGAATGCGTCGAAGAACGCGTCCAGCACCGCCATGACCTCGCGCTCGACCTGCGGTCGGTCGGCCTGAGTAGTCTGCGCGGAGGCTGGTACGGCCAGCAGAAGAATAGCGAGTATCAGCTTCATTGGTTCCGTGTGCCCTTTCGGCGTTCGCGCAGTCCCGGGCGCGTTCGAATTGCCTCTTCGAATTGATTGTCGGCCCAACGTCATGCATCACCAGCGGCGCTTCGCGATCTACCAGCGCCGTCTGGTGCATGCGATGTTAGGCCGTCGCGCCCGAACAACCGCATCGATCGATTCCGCAACGCGGATTCGGCTGTTCCATTCTGGCTAATCGGTTGAATGCTTGCGGATGAACTCCAGGACCGAACGGTTGAAGACATCCGGCTGTTCCCAATACGCCGAGTGCCCCGCCCCCGGAACGATCACTAACGCAGAATCCTTGATCCTTGCCGTGAACAAGCGCAGCACTGGGGGCGGCGAGTACAAGTCGGCGTCACCAGTGAGGAACAGAGTCGGAACGCGGATCGTCTCCAAGGCGGAGTACGTGGCGCGATTCTTCATCATCTGTGGCGTCAGCGCTTGTCCGTCCGGCCGGCTCAGATCCTCCAACTCGTTCCAGCGGCGCGTACCCTCGGGATCTGCCGCCCGGTATGCCGGACCCAACTCCAGGAAGTCGTGGGGCAGCGTATCGAATTGCGGAGGGAGAAGTCTTCGCACCAGCGCCAGGTACTCTTCGTCCTGCAAGCCGCCCGTGCTATTGGCGATGACCAGGCTTCGGAGTCGCTGCTGAAACGACAAGGCATAATCGATAGAGACCCATCCGCCGGAGGCTGTTCCCACGAGGTGGAAGCGATCGACGCCCAAGTAATCCATCAGCCCCTGAAGGTCGTCTGCATCTGTCCCAGGCCTCACAGTTCCGGGAGTGGTTCCGGAGCGACCCCAACCGCGCCGGTCATACGCGATGAAGCGATAGCCTGCCGCTGTGACCGCGGGAGCTTGGTACTCCCAGTTCCGGCTGCTGCCGCTACCGGCATGTAGAAAGACCACAGGGACTCCGCTTCCACCGGTGTCTCTGTACCAGATGCGCGCCGCAGGAAGTTCTGCGTAGCCCTCACGCGCCGCAGCACCCTTCGCGGCCTGGGCGGAGATTGGAGTTGATGTCCCTGATGCAATACAAGCGGCTAGACCTAGCCCCGCAAGGATGCTGCAACGCTTCATGCGACTCCCGGTACGTTCCAACGATCTCATCTTTTGTGCGCCCCTCGAATTGTCGGCCTAACGCCATCCGCGTGAGGCGCGGCGGCCAATGGCGCGCATTGTGCCACAGAACTTCGACGCCGTCGGCTCCACGCGGTGGTTAGGCTGCGAGTTGATTCCGGCGGCCGTCACATGTCATATTGGACATACTCGCTATGGCAGCGAAGTCGAACAAGCCGCTGGTGTGGCTGAAGGGCGAGGTCAAGACCCCGCCGTTCGGTGAGAAGGCCCGCATCGAGGCCGGTTTTCTGTTGAGGCGACTGCAGCAAGGGGACACGCTGAGTCTGCCCCAGTCCAGGCCGATGCCGGTCATTGGGACCCGGTGCCACGAGCTGCGGATCACTGACCGCGCTCAGACGTGGCGAATCATGCACCACGTGGCATCCGATGCGGTGGTGATTCTCGACGTGTTCGCCAAGAAGACCGAAGCCATACCCACTGGCGTACTCGATACGTGCCGAAAGCGACTGGCGGACTATCTGAAAGTAGCGAGCGCGAAGGAGAAACGATGAAGAGCGACAAGAAGGCGCGCCTGGAACGGGCGGGATGGGTCGTTGGAGACGCGGCCCAGTTCCTGACACTCAGCGCGCAGGAACAACGATTTGTCGAGCTGAAGCTCGCGCTCGCCACCGGTGTACGCCAACTGCGAGAGCGCAGGGGACTCACCCAGGCGGCGCTCGCCAAGCGACTGGGGTCCAGTCAGTCGCGCGTGGCCAAGATGGAGGCCGCCGATACATCGGTGAGTCTCGATCTGATGATGCGGTCGCTATTGAGCATAGGAGCCACGGCTGGCGAGATCGCAAGACTAATCAAGAAGACCGAGGCAGCCTAACGGCTACGAATGAGCCGCGCGCGAACAGGCGCCAACGCGCGTCGGCTCCATTCGTGGTTAGCCTGCGTCATTCAGAGATCCCGCCCCTGTTCGCGTTGCCATGTTGAAAAGTCGCGTGCTCCGTGAAGAAATGCCCGGATTACGACGCGGTCCTCTCGAACTCTGTAAAGCAGTCGGTATTCGTAGACGAACAACTCCCGAAGCGCCGACTCGCCAATTTCTGGTACGACGCGACCACGTTCCGCGAGGGTCGACAAACTGCCCGCGACTTCGATCGCGCGCGTCATTACTCGAATCGCACCGTCGAGGGAATTTTCAGCAATGCCGCTAAGCACCTCGTCGAGAGCGGCCTGGGCCGACTCGCCCCAAACTACCCGGCGCGTCCTAGCAGCCACTTGCGCCGAAGCTCCGTTGCCACCTGTTCATGTGGAATCACGCGACCCGCGTGCTCGTCAGCCTCGCCCTGCGCCACGGCCTGGACGACGTACAAGTGGTACTGCACCTCATCGAGGCTGCAATCGTCCGGTAGGCGATCGAGAAGCGCACGCACCGTGTCTTTGGCCGTCATTGGGAACCTCGCCGTGGGAAGTCAGGGCCAGAATACGCCCTAGTTGATCGAAACTCAAACGGGCGATTCTTGAGAGCCGTGATTGTGCTGGTTCAGCAGGCTAACTGTATCTAGACTGACGGACGGGTCGGCATAGTTCCGACTAACCATGGCTGCGAGCGTGCGGCTATGGAAATTCCGCCAGGCCGCAGGCGAAGACCGCAAGCCCTTGACTGCGCGGATGATACCACCCATCTCAACGGGTGGGTCAGCCGGGCCATGGCTGCGAAGCACGCGCATCAGGATGCGTTACTCATCTCCCCGCGGGTAATCGTTCCGCCGGCCGGGTCGAAGGACGTCGGCAGGACTCCGCACCCCCATCGCGCCCCGACTCAGTACGTGGGTATAGATCATGGTCGTACTGACATCCTTGTGGCCCAGCAGTTCCTGCACCGTCCGGATGT
>CAIVPW010000257.1 GCA_903907895.1 uncultured Alphaproteobacteria bacterium | reverse complement strand
GGAACACCGCAAAGGAGGCAACGATGCCGCCGCGTTCCGCCCGCACGACATCGGCGGCCGTGGTAAGCGCGGCGGAATACCTCGTGTACTTCAGCACCCCGATCACGCGCAGCGCCCGCATCCAGCGCAGGTCGAAGGCTGGACCGAACAGAGGCAGGAAGAACGCTATCAGGGTGACAAGGTCGATGAGCGCCAGCGGGCTCACCGCATAGCGCAGGCGGCCAACGACCGGACGCCCGTAGCGGCCGCCGGCGGCCTCGGGGGCACTCCAGAGGCGCAGAACGTATTCGGCCGTGAAGACCACCATCGATATCGCCTGGAACACTGCCAGGGGGGCGGCGAATCGCGCCGCGATGCTGGCGACCGACTCCACGATCACGGCCAGCACGTTCAGCAAAATCAGAGATTGGAGGCTGAGGCCTACTACCCGGCTCAACGGGTCGTGCGGCCGGTTGTCCAGGGCGATGAATGCGCGCTGGCGCCAAGTGGGCGGAGAGTTCATCGAGAGCGAACCATAGCACGCGAATCCCTCCCAGACGCCTGCCCGCGCCCAGGTGTGCGGCCTTGTGGCGCGGCGTTCACCCACATATTGTGGGCTGGTGCGTTGGGTGGCGCGGGACGGCAAAGGGCAGATCGTGGCGGTGTTCGACCGCCCGCACGCAGCCGCGCCCGAGGTGGTCAAAGAGTCCGATCCGGAGCTGCTGGCATTCGTGACCGGCAGCACGTCGGATGAGGCGCTGCGCCAGCACCTTGCAAGCTCCGAGAACGACCTGCTCCGCATTCTGGAAGACCTGATCAACGTGCTGATCGACAACAACGTTGTTCTGCTGACCGATTTTCCGGCCATGGCGCAGAAGAAGCTCATGCAGCGCCAAAGCATCCGCGACAAGCTGCGCACGACAAAGAAGTAGCGAACCCCAGGGACCGGCGATGGAACGCGTGAACTGGCTATCCCGAGTGCTCACCTTCGCGGCGGTGATCGCCGTGGTTCTTGCCTCGGCGTACTTCCTGTCCAGGGGTGGCTCGGGCCAGGCACCTGGGCAGATTGCAGCCGCTCCCGCTGCCGCGCCAAAGGGCACGACCGGCGCGACTACTTCGGCCGCCCCCCAGGCCGTGCAAAAAGGCACACCTGCCCGCTCAACTGCCGGCGGGACGGTGCCTGCCGGCGCCGTTGCGGGCCGGGCGCCCGCGAACGCGGCGCCCGCCGTGGCCGCCACCACCAACCCGTACTTTGATCAGACCGTGCTGATGAGCCAGGCCTTCGGCCTCGAGATGATTTCACGCCGCCTGACGCTGATCGACCGCTACACGATGTCGGCGCCCCTGCTGCGGCAGGTCCGCAAGATGCCGCATATCGACTTCGCCCGTATCCACGGCACGTTGCGCACGCGCGACCCCCAGCTCGCGGACGAGATGTTCCAGGCGATGTGGGCCGTAATCGACGCGGCCGCCAACGGCGGCGACGTTCCTGGCACGATGGCCAAGATGAAGGGCATTCTGGCAACGGCGCGCGACACCCTCATCAGCCCGGCGTTCCAGCGCACGACTGTCTACAAAGGTGCGCTAGCGATCGACTTGCTACTGGCGGGTGACGGCGTCGCCGAGGCCTTCGAGGAAGCGTTCGTGGACCCGGCGGAATATCCGAACGGCTGGGTTGCGCTGCAGCGGGTGAAGCAGCTCTGGGCGGAACTCGAGCCCCTCGCCAATGAGGCGGCCAAGGCCGAGGCCCGTTCGGCTCTCGCAGCACTCGACACGTTCTACCCGAACCCGGTGCCGCCTGCGTCGATGGCTGCGACCGGCCATATCGGCGAGGACGCCGAGGCCGAGGCGCAGCACCTCGCGAACATCATCGAGCAAGTCGTGCAGGCCGACCTCTTCCCGGGCCGCGATCTGATCCGATTGACGGAGCATTTGACCGCACTCACCGGCACCGCCTGCGTCGCCTACGACACCGGCGAGGATTACATCGGCCAGGAAACCGCGTACGCCGTGGGACACCACTACGGCCAGCAGTTGATCGGCCTGCTTGGCATCATGAACCCGACCCTGAATGCGGGGATCGTCGAGCTGCTCGGCAAACTCGTCAGCGTCGACGACCTGATGGACGAGCCGCCCGAGCTCATCGCGGCGCAGCAGGCCCGCCAACGGCAGCGCGGCCCGATCCTCGACGACGACGATGACGATGCCCCGACGAACGAGCCCGGCTGGATCTACTGCCCGGACCTCGAGTTCCTGATGCAGAAGGCCCTCACGACTCTGCGCGGCTGAAGTTGGGCTGACGGGCGGCGCGCCGTTCTACGCGGCGCGCACTCCGGACAGGAAGTCGTCGACCTGGCGCTTGAGAGCTTCGCCGCGCGATTGCAGGTCGGACGCCAGCGTGAGGACGCGGGCCACCACCTGGGCGGTTTGGTCCGCAACCTCCCCTACTCCCGCAACGTTGACGGAAACCTCGCTTGTCGCGCGGGCGGCGGCCTCCACGCTGCGCGATATTTCCTTCGTCGCCGCGCTCTGCTCCTCGACCGCCGCAACGATCGCCGAAGCCGCCTGGTCTACTTGGCCGATGGTCTTTGCAATCCCACCGATGGCCTGCGCGGAGGATTGGGTAGCCTCCTGGATCCCGCCGATCTGGGCACCGATCTCTTCGGTCGCTCGCGCGGTCTGGGTCGCCAGCGCCTTCACCTCCGATGCGACCACGGCGAAGCCCTTCCCCGCCTCTCCAGCGCGGGCCGCCTCGATGGTGGCGTTAAGCGCAAGGAGGTTCGTCTGGCCAGCGATGTCAGCGATGATCTTGACCACTTCGCCGATCTTTTGGGCGGCCTGCGACAAGCCCTGAACCTGGCGATTAGAGCTGTCGGCCTGCTGTACCGCGTCCTTGATGAGCTGCGTGGAGTGACTCACCTGCTGGCTGATTTCGCCGATGGCCGACGAAAGCTCGCTCGTGGTGGAAGCCACCGCTTGCGCGCTGTTGGCAGCCTCCTCGGATGCACTCCCGGCCAAGGTCGTGCGGCTTCTGGTCTGCTCCATCGCTTCCGCCATCGACTCGGCGGTCGTGCGTAGCTCCCCCGACGCGGAGGCAACGGCGCCAACCACGTCGGCCACGGCCGTCTCGAACTGCACGATGCGCGCTTCCACCGCGCGGGCGCGGTCGAGCTCGCGCCGCTGGTCCGCTTCCTGGGCGGCGCGCAGGCGGCCTGACTCGGCCATGCTGTCTTTGAAGACCTGGACGGCCTTGCCCATGGCGCCGATCTCGTCACCCCGGTCCAGGCTCGGGATCTCGACCGAGAGATCGTTGCCCGCAAGGCGACGCATCGCCTCGGTCATCCGCTGGATAGGACGCGCCGACAGCGCGCCGATCACGAGACCGGCGGCAAGCGTCGCCAGCGCCGCAAGCAGCAGTACCAGTTCCATCTCTCGTGCTACGAGGCGCACGGAAGCATATGCCTCGTCGGTTGGCACTCGCACCAGGGCGGACCAGCCAAGCCCGGGATAGTCGTATGCGCCGGCGCTCTTCGCGAAGCCCACGGCCTGAACGATCTGCTTTCTCGCATGCAATGAATCCATTGCACCGCTCGCGCCCGGCTTGCCGCGCACGGCTTCAACGGCCGCAGTCACGCCCGCCTCGGCCAAATTCAAGGTGCCGATGACTGCGGGGTCACGGCGATAGGATTGCGGCGTGAATTTGACGGGATCGAAGTCCACCAGGACGCGGCCCTCGCGATCAAGGAGCGTGATCTCTGCGCCGGCCCGCCCGTCGGCCGCGAGCCGCCCAAACGTCGCGAAGACGACCTGCTCGACCAGCGCGAAGTCCGCGAAGTTGACCCACACGGCGACCACTTCGCCCCGCTCATCCTTGATGGGCGCCGCGAATGTGAGCACAAGTCCATCATCGCGATAGAGCGCCGCCACCTGCGGATTGCGCGCGGGGCCTTCGACAACCGTGCCGGTCAGGCCGTTGGTTCCTTCAAGGAAGTTCCCGGCGATCGCTGCCCGCAGCCAACTCGCCTCGGCAAAGCGCGCCGAGCGCAGTGCGCTGGTGTCGAGCGGCTTGCCTTTGGGATCCACAGTGTTGACCGCGAGGACTTCCCCTCGCGGCGAAACCAGCATCATCAGACGGTACAGACCATAGTTGGTCATGTATCCGTTCATTGCCTGCGTCAGATCATTGTCGTCGCGAGTGGTCCGCCAGTTTGCCGGGTCCTTCGCCGCAGCGTTCAATCCGAATGCCTGGACATCGCCGTAGCGCTCGAACAGGTTGCGCTCGACGACGTCGATCATGCTCACCGCCGTGCCGCGAATCGGTTCACGGAATGCGGCCTCGAAGGTGGGCTCAGCGAGGAAATACACCGCGAACATCGCGATGGCCGGCATCGAACCGAACACCAACAGCACCCCGACCAGCTTGGATCGGATCGTCATCTTGGAGAGCTTCAGCATGGTCGTGGCCTCGTGATCTTCAAAAGCAGAGATGGCGGGTGAAATCAGCTTGGCGTGGACTCGGGCGATGGCGTGCCCAAGCCGGCCAGCCGCCGCAGCAGGTATCCGGCGTCGTCGTCGGCGATGGTGTGGGCAAACTGCGTGAGAACGCGTTCGATCACGCGCGCCTCATAGCGCTGACGGTCGCGCTCATTGCCGTCGTATTGCAGTTCGCGGGACGTCTCGACAGCAGCCAAGGCGATGGCAGTCGACGTTTTCGACAGCCCGCAGCGCTGCATGAGTCGCTCGAGCCCTGCGGGGTCGTGCGTAAGGCGATAGGAATTGGAGACCGGGATTCCTGCCATGCGCGCCAGCGCGTGCTCGAAGAAGTCGAAGTCACCGGTGCACAGGGCGCGCACGATAATAGCTTCGGTCAGCCGTCCACTCTGAAATAGGTGATCGATCAGCTCGCGCACATCCGCCGCGGCAGCCGAAAGGCCGAGGGTCGCGCGTTCGCGCGCATCGAGGACGAGATCCGCCGTCGCTGCCTCGGACAGATTGTGATGCGTGGCAACGTAGTCACGCAGAGACTCGCTAGCCAAAGCAACGAGACGCTCCGCGACACGCACCGGCAGCAGCCGACGATGCGCCATCGCTTCTTGGACAGACACCTCCGCACCCACCCTATCGAGTGCGCGTTCCAACGCATTGTCCGACACCGCTGCGCGTTCGTTGGCGATCAGCGTCGCCACCGCGGCTGGCGCTGCCACCTCGACAATCACGTCGGCGACCGGACCGGTAAGGTCCTGGCGCTGCGCTACCGCCGACTGCTTGCTCACCGCGCCGGAGCGGACGATTGCGACGAGGTCCTCCTCGTTGAGCACCGGCGAGAACTGCAACAGAGGCAAGCTGACCTGATCCACGTCCGCGGCCAGCTTGGTGGCTACATCGTGCGGCAGGTCGGGACTCGCCTTGAGCCGGCGCGAAAGAGCAGCGCGCACCTGCACCTCGGCGTCGCGTGCCATCGCCCGAAAGATTCCGATCGCCAGCGCGCGTTCGCGATCGCTGATGCCGGCATCGAACAAGGCGCCGACCTTCTCGGCGACCGCGATGCGAGAATCCGCCGACGGCTCGGCCACCAGACGGTCGAGGTCGGCCTGTGTGATCGTGGCGCGCGCTTCGCTCACGGCTTGTTGCTGGCCGTCGGAAGGCTATCGAACAACGCGTCGATGTCGGCTTGGGAACTCTGCTGACCCGGCAGCTGAGGCCCGTGCAGCAGCGAACGCTCGCCCTCGGGCGCCGGCGCTGGCGGCGCTACCGCCGGCGCCGCCTCGATCTCGCGGCCGTGGAGCGCTCCGACCACGCGCACGAGGCCCGACACGGTCAATTCGATCTCCTTGAGCGCGCTGAACACCTTCGTCACCCGCTGGCCGGTGATGTCCTGGAACGTGCAGGCCTCGAAGATGCGCATCACCTGATCGTTAATCTTGCCGCCCGGCTCGCCAAGGCTGCGGGCTGTCGCGGATATCCGCTCGGCCGCGTCCAGGATGGTCTGCGTTGCGGACTCCGTTGCGCTCTTGATGGCGTCCAACTCGTCACCCGCCGCAGGCAGGTGCACGTCGCGCACCTGGCCCGGCCGTAGCGCCGTGATCTCCTCGCGCGCCACCTCGATGCGCTGCAGCAGCTGCGTCATGTGCTCCAGCAGACGCTTGGAGACAGGCTGTGGGGTGCTGGACACCGGGCGCTCCCGTTTCAAAACGCGCCGAGGACGGCAGAGATCTTCTGCTTGAGCGTCACGGCGTTGAACGGCTTGACGATGTAGTTGCTGACGCCCGCGGCCTTGGCCGCGATGACGTTCTCCGGCTTGCCTTCCGCAGTCACCATGATGAACGGGACCGACTTCAGGGTGGGCGTTGCCCGAACCATCTTGAGGAACTCTAGGCCCGTCATGGGCTCCATGTTCCAGTCCGAAAGAATGAGTCCGAACGGCTTCTGCTTGAGCTTCTAGAGAGCCTGCGGCACGCCGAGCGACTCCTCGATGTTGGAGAAGCCGATCTGCCGCAGCAGATTGTCCTCAATCCGAAGCATCGTCTTGTAATCGTCCACAATCAGAACGTTCATCTTCAGGTCGACAGTCACTGCTTTCTCCTTGTGTCGAAGTCGTTGGGAGCGCCGGGCGCGTCAGGCGCGCGCCGGGGCGGAAAACACTGCATTGGGGGTCGCGCCAGGCGCCGGAGCGGTGACGGGGTGGTAGATGCCGCGGCGGTTAGGGACGATGCCGAACTTGTCCGAGACGCCGATCACCGTTTCAGCGCCGCCCAGAAACAGGAAGCCGTCGGGCTTCATGATCTTGGCGATTCGTCCGAGGATGGCGGTCTTCTGGGCGAGCTCGAAGTAGATCAGCACGTTGCGGCAGAACACGACGTTGAACGTACCAAGCGCCGACAAGTCGCCCATCAAATTGCCTTCGCGGAACTGGACCATCGCCTTCACCTCGGGCGCGATTTCCCAGCGGTCTCCGACCTGACGGAAGTACTTGATCAGAAGCTGGATCGGGAGGCCGCGCTGCACCTCGAACTGCGTAAACGCGCCTTCCTGCGCCCGCGCCAAAACGGCCCGGGAAATATCGGTGCCAACGATGTCGATCCGCCAGCCCTGCTGGTGAATCCCCGTCTCGCGCAGAAGCATCGCCAGGGAGTAGGCCTCCTGGCCCGTGGAGCAGGCCGCGCTCCAGATGCGCAGGTGCCGCTCGGCGCCGCGACGCGCCATGATGTCCGGCAGTACGAACTGGCGAAACTCGTCGAACGGCTTGGTGTCGCGAAAGAAGAACGTCTCGTTCGTGGTGAGTGCATCGACGAAATCGCCCAGCAACGGCTTATTGGCGCCGCGCAGCGCCGCCGCCAGCGCATCGATGTCGGCAAGACCGTGCTTCCGTGCGACCGGGTTCAGGCGCGTCTCGAGCAAGTAAACCTTGTCGTCGCCGAACACGATTCCCGCCTTCTCGAAGATCAGACGGCGAAGGTTGTCATAGGTTGCGGGCGTCACGGTGCGCGCCCGCTGGCAAGCCGCGCGATGAACGGCGCAATATCCGTCAAGGGAAGCACGGCGCTGCATATGCCGGCCGCGGCGGCGGCGCCGGGCATTCCCCACACGACGCTGGATTTCTCGTCCTGCGCGACGACGGTCCCACCCGCGTCGGCGACTGCCTTGCCGCCCAGGGCTCCATCAGATCCCATACCCGTCAGGATCACGCACAGAGTTGCGGACCCGTACACTCGCGCGATCGAGCGGAGCATCGGATCGACCGCCGGACGCACGTAGTTCTCGGGCGGTTCGGTGTCCAGACGCAGCCGCGGCGGTGTCTCGCGCCCATCGACGGTCATGTGGAATCCGCCCGGCGCCACGTAGATGTGGTTGGCCTCGATCACCATCCGGTCGGTCGCCTCGGCGGACGGCCGCTTCGCCGCCCGCCCAAGGTGCTGGGCCAGGATGGTGGTGAAGGTCGGCGGCATGTGCTGCGTGACGAGGATCGGCTGGGTGACGCTCTCCGGCAGAGCACTCAGCACCGTGAGGAGGGCCTGCGGGCCGCCGGTCCAGCGATCTGCTTGTAGGCCAGACCCTCACCCTGATTCGCATCGAAGAAGAGATGACTGCCTCTCTCGGCGTCGAGAATCTCTTTTGCAATTGCGAGCTTGCCTATTAGCGCTGTTTCGCGGCCCCCATCCTCGTCGATGAAGGCATCAATTGATCTGGCCTGCGGCATTGACGCCGCGATGTGCCAAGCTGAAGGTAGGAATCCGTTGATGTTGTCGGCTCGCCACCACTCAGGAGTTCGCGCTACTCGGCTCAACGCCGCGGCAATCTCGCCGTCCCCGCTAAACTGCTCGTTGTAGTTGCGAAACCTAATGTCCACCGCGGTTGCGATGGACTCTTTCAGCATGTCCCCCGCAGGCAGCTTCGCTTCGCAGCTCGCACCAGCTCCAAGAACAAACAGAGTTCGTGCCCTCAGCATTTTGCCCGGCCCCTAAGTCGCATATCAGCGCGTTGGTGCAGGAATCCTGTTCTGATTCCGGTACTGCACGACGCGCTGATCCGGAATGTCACTCGGGTAGCAGAGTGGAGAAGCTCCACCCCCGCGCGTGTAAGCGCTGCGAGCACCGCAACGACTGCCGTTGGCAGCGCGATTGTCAGGACACGGGCAACTGCCGCGATACGACGCAATAGACTGCTGGATTAGCAGTTGCCGAATCTGCGCATCGGTCAGGGCAGGAGGGGCCTGAGATGGCGCTTGTCCTTGCGCGGCAGCAATGCCGACGCTGAACGACAGAGCAATGAGGATCGCAACAAGCGCTCGCATGCTGCGCCCCCAAAGGTCTCGGTCGCAACGCGTCGTGTACTAGTAGCGGCGCTGTTGCGTTGTACCGAGCAGCGGCGACGTGTAGGCAGGGGTGGTGTAGGTCGGGTACGGGTCAGGACTCTTTGTTCCAACAGCGCCCGTGTATGGGTTGACATTCGGTTTGGTCGAGTAGTTGTCGAGCGTTGTGTTGTTTGGAGCGGTGCGCGTGTAAGGCGCGACGTAGGTACCGTTCTTCGTGGTGTAGCCATTGACGTGAACGTCCGCTGCCTGAGCAACCGAGTTCCAAGCCAGCACACTGAAGACAACAGCCAACGCAGTTGCGAAGCGCGACATGAGATTGGGCCTCCCGCCCGGATTGCTCAGCTTGAGCTTAGCCCATATGGGCACACATAGCGGGGCATTCAATGGGGTGGAGGGTTAGCGGCGTTTCGGTTGTACCCGGACCTGGCGCTTTCGGCCGCTATTCCCGTCGGTTAGCTCAAAAAGCCACAACCCGTTTTTCTGTCGGGAAACACGGGTCAGGCTTCTTTGGGGACCTGTCGGATCGCCGTTTGGATGGCGCGCTTCACGGCCAGCGGCACCTTAATGCGGGCGACATACGTAGCCAGCGTCTGAAGGTTGTGGCCGCTCCCGTACGTGTCACCGACGTCCCCCGCGGCGTAGCCACCCAGTCGGTCATGCACGTCCTTCGGGATGTCCGCGTTGCGACAGAGGTCCTTGAACGTGTGACGGAACGAGTGGAACACGAGCCGAGGGTCCTTTATGCCGATGACCCGGCGCAGGTAACGTCCATCGTTGTTCCAGAACTTGGAGAAGTTTCCAGTCACTCGGCCTTTGTTGTCCGGCTTGAGGTCTGGGAACAACTTGCCACTCCCTCGTTCGCGAACGTAGGCGCCAAAAGCTTCGCGGATGTCGGGATGCAACGGCACCTTGCGCCTGCTGCCGACTGTCTTCACTTTCTGGCCGTCGCCGCGATCCGTGATCTCGATGCGCCATACGCGCCGCTCCTGCTTCACGTTCTCCGTGGTGAGCTGACCCAACTCCTCTTCACGTGCTCCTGTGTAGAGGGCCAAGATAGGCAGCCAGAACGCAGCGTCCCCTCCCCCACCTTTAGGGCGCTCTCCCTTGGCGTGGATTGGACCTGAGAAGATTGCCTTCAGGTGTTCCGCCTCGAATGGCTGACGCTTGTCCCTGGCGACCTTCGAGCCGCGCACCTCAATGCCTGCGGCGGGGTTGTCCCTGCACCACTCGTGTTCGATTGCCCACTTGAATAGCGTTCGCAGTGCGGTGAGTTTGCGCTTGATGGTCCCGGCCGCCTTACCGGCTCCAACCATTCGATCCTTGAAGGCCACCACGTCTGCGCGGCGGATCGCCGACAGAGAGCGATGCGCACCGAACTCCCGGACACATGACCGCCAGTCAATCTCCGTGTTCTTGGTGGGCCTGCGCTCCTTCAGCCATCCCTCAAGGGCATCTTCCAGCGTGAAGGTGTTGTCGAGCGCGGAGCGAATGGCGGCCCAAGCCGCGCGGCGACACTCGGGCTCATCCCGCGCCACGCTGGCTTCGCCGAACATCCGCACAAGGACGCGGCGGTGAATTTCTAGTTCCTGCGGCCATTGGCCGTCGTCTTCATCTTCAGGACCGACGCGCCAGTCTGTCTGAAGTCCTGACTGGATGATGAACCGTTCCCAACGCTGCTCGTCTGCGCGGAGGTCCTGCACGCAGTCCTTCGCGAGGCGCGCAATGCTGTCGCCCACTGCACCGACCAGTTCGGCCTCAGCCTTGCTGCGGGCGGCCTCCCACTCGCTCAGATGGCGGGGCCAGCGACGCTTCGCCTCAGCTTGGTCCCGGGTCCCCATTGAGCGTTTCCAGAGCGTGCCGCCCCGTTTCCCGCTGGGGAATACGATGGTCTTTCGCAGTCTCTCAGGGACCGCGATCCGGATGTACCAAACGCCAGTCGTGGGGTGTTTCCACGGTGCCGCCATGCGCATGTTCTGTACCAGCCCTCTGTACCAGCGAGAAGGCAGAAAGCGCAGAAATGCAGGGTTTGTGCGGCTCTCAGGAGGTTTGGCGCTCCCTACGGGAGTCGAACCCGTCTTTCCAGGTTGAAAACCTGGCGTCCTTTCCGATAGACGAAGGGAGCAGCGCCACACTGGGTATACGCCCGGCGGTCTTGCGAGCACGGCGGGCGGTGCCGATATAGCCTGC
>CAIVPW010000256.1 GCA_903907895.1 uncultured Alphaproteobacteria bacterium | reverse complement strand
TCGATCGCTTCCTGCTTGTCGCTGGTCCCATAGCGGGAATCCAGCATCCAGCGATCGCTGCCCTTCTGCTTGACGTAAATCTCGAAGCTGGTGTCCGCCACTGCAAAAGGCTCGCGGCCCGCTCAAGGGAAGTCCCCTCACTCCCTTGCAAGCGCCCGAAGTGTTCCCGGTAAGCCCCATTTTTGCAAGCTTTTACACCGGGTTAGGCTTCCAAGTACCAGAATGCCCTGGTGCTTCGCGCGGCTTGGCGCCGCGCCCCACCCCGCTTGAAAAGGCCCACCCCCACGGGCTAGTGATGCGCGCGTGGGTTCGCACGGGTTGGCTCCCGGGCTAGGCCCGGGGAAAAGCAAGGCAAAGAGAGGATCAAGGGGATTATGGCTGCAGCTGATTTGGAGGCAATTGCCCGGAAGATGGTCGACGGGGGCCGGGGCATCCTGGCCGCTGACGAGAGCAACAGCACGGCCAACAAGCGTCTGGCGAGCGTGAAGGTCGACGGCACCGTCGAGAACCGCCAGGCCTACCGTGAGATGCTGTTCAGCACGCCGCGCCTCGGCGAATACATCTCGGGCGCAATTCTGTACGACGAGACGATCCGCCAGGGCTCTAAGGCGGGTGTGCCGTTCGTGAAGATGCTGAACGACCAGAACATCCTGCCGGGCATCAAGGTCGATGCCGGCACCAAGAAACTTCCGGGCTCGCCGGACGAGACGATCACCGAGGGCCTCGACGGCCTCGCGGAGCGGCTTGCCGAATACGTGAAGCTGGGCGCCAAGTTCACCAAGTGGCGCGCCGTCATCACGATTGACGAGAAGAAGAAGCTCCCGACCGACTACGCCATCCACGTCAACGCGCACGCACTCGGCCGCTACGCCAAGCTGGCCCAGGACGCCGGACTTGTTCCCATCGTGGAGCCCGAGGTGCTGATGGACGGCACGCACTCGATCGAGATGTGCCGTGACGTCACCGAGCGCGCGCTGCATGCGGTTTTCAACGAACTGCATGCACAGAAGGTGATGCTCGAGGGCATGGTGCTGAAGCCGAACATGGTGATTTCGGCCCAGGACTCGCCGAAGCAGGCCTCGCGCGAGCAGGTCGCCGAGTGGACCGTGAAGACGCTGAAGCGCTTCGTGCCGGGCGCCGTGCCGGGCATCGCGTTCCTGTCGGGCGGCCAGGAAGAGGAAGAGGCCACGGAGCACCTCAACCTGATGAACAAGTTGGGCCCGTTGCCCTGGAAGCTCGGCTTCTCTTACGGCCGCGCACTCCAGCACTCGTCGCTGACCACGTGGGCCGGTAAGTCGACAAACGTCGGCGCCGCTCAGCGCGTGCTCGCCCACCGCTCCAAGATGAACTGGGCGGCCAGCACCGGCAAGTACACCAACGACATGGAGAAGGCAGCCTAAGGCAGCCTCTCTTCACCACGGCGGGGCGGCAGCGGAAACGCTGCCGCCCTTTCCGTTTGTGGCTAGCGCCTGCGGCGGCGGGCGTACACCAGCGACGCAAGCCCCGACAGCATCAGCACGAGCGCCGGAGGGACGGGGACGGGGGCGGCGGCGAGCACCGCAAGGTTGTCGACCTCGAAGTGCGCGCACGGCGCATCGGTGCAGAAGAAGCGCCGACCGGCTATGTCGCCATTCGGCGGGAACACAGCCGCCAACACCAATCGATCGACGGAGTGGAACGCGGCGCCAAACAGGTAGGTGCTGTCCGTGTCACCCATCCAGAACTGCGCGGATGCAACCTCCCTCGCGCCGTCATAGCCCACCAGCCGCACGTTGGCATACTCGATGCCGCAGGTTTCCGGCTCGGTTGCAGTTTCTTCCGCGCAGTAGTCGGACGGGCCAAGTGGATGCAGATCGAAACTCTGCGCGGCGAAGTAGGTGCCGGTAGTGAATTCGACCGCCGACGGGCACGCAGTACCGGCATCGTCCATGTGCAGCCGGTCAGGATTGCTGTGCGCCGACACGAACGATGCACGAATGCCATCTTCGACAAAGTCGTATTGTCCCGGACCACAGCCTCCGGGGATGCCTGTAAACGTCATGGTTGCAGCCATTGCATCCCCAGATGCCGCCCCGGCGGCGAAGGCAAAGATCAGCAGCAACTGCCAAGCTAACGAACGCATGCACGCATCGATCACGACCGTCTCCCCGCGTTTTCCCGCGCCTGCGCAGTCGTCAGCGGCAGTGGGGGCAGCCCGATTATCGGGCGTCTTCATCGCCCAGCTTGATGGAACGACTCGCGCGAGGCGATGGAGCGGACGCAGTAGCGGCAGGTGGCAGCCAGCGCCTCAGTTCGCCTTCAGGTAGTGGACCGCGAACAGGCCGTCCGACCACACCTCGGAGGGGAAGAAGCCAGCGTTCCGCGCCAGCGCGCGGAATTCGTCGATCGTGTACTTATAGGAATTCTCGGTGTGAATGCTCTCGCCCTCGCGGAAGCAGAACAGCCGCCCGCCGACATGCACGGCTTGGGTGCAGTCCGTGACCAAGTGCATTTCAACCCGCCCGTCATGGGCGTTGTATGGCGCGTAGTGGCGAAACAACCCGCAATCGAAGCCGGCGCCGATCTCGCGATTGATGCGCGTGAGCACGTTACGATTGAACGCCGCAGTCACGCCGGCCGCGTCGTTGTAGGCGCGCCAGAGAATGTCCGGGTCTTTCTTTAGATCGACGCCGATCACGAGGCCGCCGCCGTGACCGAGCTGGCTACGCACGCGCTCGAGGAAGACGTGCGCATCGCCCGGCACGAAGTTTCCGATCGTGGACCCGGGGAAGAAGGCGAGCCGGGGCCCTGGCGGTAGTGGAATCTCACATGGGCGCGAAAAGTCTGCCGTGACCGGCCGCACGCGCAAGCTCGGGTAGTCCGACGCGAGCTGCTTGCCCGCCGCAATGAGCCAGTCGCTCGAGATATCCAGCGGAACGTAAGTCGCCGGCTCGCGCAGGGCGTCGAGCAGCAGACGCACCTTCAAGAGTGAGCCTGCGCCGTATTCGATGATGTGGGCGTGCGGCGGCACGACGCGCGCGAGATCGTCGCGCGCATCCCGCAGCAACCCGAGTTCGCTGCGCCACGGATAGTATTCCGGCAGCTGCGCGATGCGATCGAACAGCGCCGAGCCGGCGCGATCGTACAGGTACTTGCTTGGGATGGCCTTTGGAGCGTGCGCCAGGCCGAGCAAAACGTCGGCCCGGAACCCCTCGATGCTCGATAGAAGAGAGGGTTGCGGCGGGGTCGTCTCGCCGCGCTGCAGCCGGAAGGTGCCGTGCCGGGCGCTCATGCATCCTCGGCCAAACGAAAGCCACTGAACTGCCAGCGCGCGCTGGCCGGGAAGAAATTGCGGTAGGTGGAGCGCATGTGGCTAGCCGGCGTGGCGCACGACCCGCCACGCAGAACCATCTGCCCCGACATGAACTTGCCGTTGTATTCGCCCACCGCGCCAGGTGCGGCCCAAAACCCGGGATAGGGCGTGAACGGACTCGCCGTCCACTCCCAGACGTCGCCGAACATCTGCTGGAGTGCCGCATTCGCGGTCGCCGCGACAGGCCGCAGGTAGCCTTCCTCGAGGAAGTTGCCCTCAACACCGGCCGCCACCGCAGCGGCGACCTCCCACTCTGCTTCGGTCGGCAGCCGCTTCCCGGCCCACCGCGCGTACGCGTCGGCCTCGAAATAGCTGACGTGAGACACCGGCGCGTCGGGATCGAATGCTTCCACGCCGGCAAGGGAAAAGGTCTCGGCGCCCTCGGTGTCGCCAAGCCAGTAGAGGGGCGTGCGCCAATGCTCGCGTTGCGCCGCGACGTACCCGTCGGCGAGCCATAGCGGGACATGACCGTATCCGCCCTCGGCGATGAACGCAGCGAACTCGCCGGCGGTTACCGGTCGGCTCGCAAGTCGAAAGGGACGGACGAACACCTTGTGACGCGGCCGTTCGCAATCGAATGCGAAGTCGCGCGCGCCGTTCCCGATTTCGTGCAGGCCACCGCCAAACTCCCGCCACTCGACTGGTGGCGCAACACGCACCGGTGGGGGTGCCAAATCATCGCTATAGGCGGGTCGCAGAGGGTTCTGGAACAGGCCGTGCTTGATGTCGGTCAGAAGCAGTTCCTGATGCTGCTGCTCGTGATTGAGCCCAAGTTCGAAAATGGCGCGCGCTGCGTTCCACACGGCGTGCGGTGCATCGCCGACGAATTGCGCAACCGCGTCGTCTACTTGCTGGCGATACTCACCGACCTCGGCGGCAGAAGGACGCGAGAGCATGCCGCGGCGCGGCCGCGGATATGGGCTGCCGACCGACTGGTAGTACGAATTGAAAAGGTGCCTGAACGCCGGATGTGGCGGCTCATAGTCCGGCGTGTGGGCGCGCAACACGAATGTCTCGAAGAACCAGGTGGTGTGCGCCCGGTGCCATTTGACCGGGCTCGCGTCGGCCATCGATTGCACCATCTGATCTTCGGCAGAAAGCGGCGCGGCCAGGCGGTCCGTCGTAGCGCGCACAGCGCGGTAGCGCGCGAGCCAACTGTCGCGCCCCTCGCTCTGCTCGACCGCTTCCTCCGCCATCGCCGCAGCGCGCACCCGGACCACCCAAAACCAATCGTGGCCCGCACAGTCGCGAGAAACCCGGTGCTCCAGCAAGGAAGCGACGGGCTTACCTCGGCGGAGTCAGCGCCGCGGGAGACGGCGTCTGCAGCGAGGGCGACGACCGACGCTGCCGCCGCGGTCCGCCTTGAAAGCCCCATAAACTGCGAAATTCTCCGATATGCCGAAATATTCGGCACAAACATCGTCGCTGCTCAATCTTAGCGCAAAAAGCAATGCCGCCTCGGCGGTCAATGCCTGCGGATGATTCAAGAATCATCGAACTGCCAAAGGCTTAGGCAGAAAACGCGGCGATGGCACATCGGTTGCTATTGAGGGCGTGTCGCAACTCTTCCTTTCGGGAGTCCACGAAGAATGTCGAAGCTAATGAATTGGGCGCGTACGGCCGCCGTGGCCGGTGCGCTCGTCGGCGCTATGGGCGCGGGCAGCGCCCAGGCGCAGGCAGTGCAGCCGATCAAGGTCGGCGTTCTGCACTCGCTGTCGGGAACCATGGCCATCAGCGAGACCACGCTGAAGGACACCATGCTCATGCTGGTCGACGACCTGAACAAGAAGGGCGGCCTGCTGGGCCGTCCAGTGCAGGCCGTCGTCGTCGATCCGGCCTCCGACTGGCCGCTGTTCGCCGAAAAGGCCCGCGAGTTGCTGACCAAGGACAAGGTCGACGTCGTCTTCGGCAACTGGACTTCTTCTTCGCGCAAGTCCGTGCTGCCGGTGTTTGAGGAATTGAACGGCCTGCTGTTCTATCCGGTGCAGTACGAGGGCGAAGAGTCCTCGCGCAACGTGTTCTACACGGGCGCCGCGCCGAACCAGCAGGCGATCCCGGCGGTCGAGTACCTGATGGGCGCTGACGGTGGCTCCGCCAAGCGCTTCGTCCTGCTCGGCACCGACTACGTGTATCCGCGTACCACCAACAAGATCCTGCGCGCCTTCCTGAACTCGAAGGGCGTCGCAGACGCCGATATCCTGGAGAACTACACGCCGTTCGGTCATTCCGACTGGCAGACGATCGTCACGCAGGTGAAGACGTTCGCGTCCGCCGGCAAGAAGACGGCCGTGATCTCCACCATCAACGGCGACGCCAACGTCCC
>CAIVPW010000255.1 GCA_903907895.1 uncultured Alphaproteobacteria bacterium | reverse complement strand
TGCCTTCGATGCTGCGGTGCGCGACACCTCTGTGTTTGCGCGGGCGCAGCCTCTGCAGAAGCAGGCGATCGTGCAGTCGCTGCAGCGCGCAGGCCACACGGTTGCGGTCACTGGGGACGGCGTGAACGACGCACCGGCGCTGCATTCGGCCGACATCGGAGTTGCGATGGGCCGAGGGGGAACCGATGTCGCCCGCGACGCCGGCGACCTGGTTCTCGCCGACGACAATTTCGCCTCGGTGGTTGCCGGCGTGGAGGAGGGTCGCGTCGCCTACGACAACATCCGGAAGGTGGTTTGGCTGCTGCTTGGAACGGGCGCGGCGGAAATCGCGCTCTTTGTGCTGGCGCTTGCCCTCGGACTGCCGTTGCCGCTCCATGCGGCACAACTCCTGTGGCTGAACCTGGTGACCAACGGAGTGCAGGACGTGACCCTGGCGCTGGAGCGTACCGAACCGGATGTCATGCAACGACCACCCCGCCGCCGGGGTGACAGCATCCTGGATGCCCGCATGCTGGGACAGGTTGTGCTGTGCGGCGTGGTCGGGGGCGTGTTGAGCATCTACGTGTTCCAGTCGTGCCTGAATGCCGGGTGGGCCCTGTCCGCCTCAAGCAGCGCTACACTGTTGTTCCTTGTCCTTTACGAGAACGTCCAGGTTCTGATCTGCCGTTCCGAGACGCGATCGCTGTTCCGGGTGCCGATCCGGTCGAACCCGTGGGTCATCGGAGGCGTGGTCGCCGCCCAGCTTCTCCAACTGTTGGCACTGCAGGTCCCGCCCCTGGCCTTGGTGCTGGACGTTGAAGCCCTTCCCGTATCGACTTGGCTTTGGCTTCTGGGTCTGGCGCTTCTGGTCGTACCGTTCAGCGAGGCGTACAAGGCTGCCGTGCGGGTGCGCCTCCGCGCCCGCCCGGTGACTCCATGACCACGCTCGACAACGTTCTGATCGCACGGCGCCTTGGCCTCGATACGCAGCAGGAGCCGATGGTGTTCGTGCGTACCGGCTGTCGCGTATGTCGCTCCGAAGGCTTTGAATCGCGGGCGCGCGTCGAGGTTCGCTACGACGGCCGGAGCATCATTGCGACCCTGTATCAGGTCACTTCGGAACTGGTGGCGGAAAGCGAGGCCGGCCTGTCCGAATCCGCCTGGCGCCATCTCGGCATCGTGCAGGAAGGGACAGCAATCTCCTTTCACCATCCCCGGCCGCTCCTCTCGCTAAGCGCGGTCCGTGCCAAGGCATACGGACACCGTCTCGACGAGGCACAGATGCGCACGATCATCGGCGACGTGGTGCAGGGCCTGTACTCGGACATTCACATTTCTTCGTTCGTCACCGCCTGCACGGCCTCGGGGCTGGACTTCGAGGAGATGGTCTCCCTGACGCGGGCAATGGTGGACACCGGCGATCGTATCCGGTGGCCGGCGGCCCTGGTGGTGGACAAGCACTCGGTCGGCGGGCTGCCCGGAAATCGGACGACGCCAATCGTGGTAGCGATCGTTGCCGCAAACGGGCTGTGCATGCCCAAGACTTCTTCGCGGGCGATCACTTCCCCAGCGGGTACGGCGGACACGATGGAGGTGCTCGCACCCGTCGACCTGGACGTAGCCGCCATGCGGCGCGTGGTGGAGCTGGAGGGAGGATGCATCGCCTGGGGCGGCGCCGTCCGCTTGAGCCCGGCGGACGACATTCTCATTCGAGTCGAGCGTGCGCTGGACCTCGACAGCGAAGGTCAGCTGGTCGCGTCGGTCCTGTCCAAGAAGATCGCAGCAGGTGCGAATTGCGTCGTTCTCGACATTCCCGTAGGGCCAACCGCCAAGGTCCGCGATGAAGGCGCGGCCCGCTCCCTCGCGCTCACTCTGCAAAGCGTAGCGGCGCAGTTCGGCGTCCGCTGCCACGCCCTGATTTCGGACGGCAGCCAGCCGGTCGGGCGAGGCATCGGTCCGGCGCTCGAGGCGCGTGACGTGATGCGGGTCCTCGAAGGTCGGGCAGATGCGCCGGCCGATCTGCGCGAACGCGCCCTGCGACTGGCGGGTGCGCTGTTGGAGATCGGTGGAGTGGCTGCCAGCGGGGCCGGCAATGCCCTGGCCGTCCGCACGCTGGACGAAGGTACGGCGCTAAAGAAGTTCCTTGCGATTTGCGCAGCGCAGGGCGGATTGCGCGCGATTCCGGAAGCACCGTTCAAGCAGGCCGTTGTTGCGACACGCACGGGCACCGTCCGCGTCGTGGACAACCGGCGACTCGCGTTGGTGGCAAAGCTCGCGGGTGCGCCGGACGCCAAGGCGGCGGGAGTGGAGCTCATGGTGCGGCTTGGCGCCGCCGTGCAGGTGGGCCAGCCGCTCTATGTTGTCCACGCCGAGACGGTCGGCGAACTGGCGTACGCAAGTGAGTTCGCCAACCAAAACCCGGGCATCATCGAGTTGGAGCTTGTTGCGTAGCCTGCGTGGGGACGGGGCATGGCTGCGTCAGAACTCTTGCCAGCATCCCCGCGCCGAACACGACAACGACGGACATGGCAACCACGGGCGGCCATGCGAACGGCAGGCTCCTTGCGTACATGGATTCCATCATCATGAGGATGGCGGCGCCCATGACTACGGAGAACGTCAGCAGCGGGACGCCGAGCAAAAGTCCCCACCGGTGGCCGCGCCAATTGAGGAATCCCGCGGCAATGACCGCCGGCAAGATGAACGCGAGATCGAGCACGTGCACGGGGTTGACCGGGAATCCCACCTCGGCAGCGCTTGGTGGACTCGTTCCCTGAAGCGCCGCCGGCACGATTTCCAGCAGCCAGAGCGCGACGAACACGGTGCCCGACGCAATCAGATAGGCGCCAAGACCGCGCCGCCGCCGGATGCCCAGATCACGGTATGCTTGCTGTTCATCGAGCGACGCAACCGAAAGAACCATTGCGTAGAACGACAGCCCCAACGTCGCGACGTACAGCACGAACCACGCATGGAAGTGCACGAACAGCGAATACAGCAGGTAGGAGTAGGTGAGGTACAGGAGCAGTCCGATCCAGACCAACCGGGCGCGGACGGAGCCCTTGGCCTGGGCGTAAGCGGCCCACAGCAGGCCGGGCACTGCCACTAGGAGATTGGCGGTGTCCTGCCCGATCCCTTGGGCTGCCCACGATGGCGCCTCCTGGCGGTAAACATCGGTGGATATGCCCGCGATGCTGGCGACGACCGTTCCCGCTCCGGCCGCCAGCCCGAGCCACCAGCCGGCGCTGCTGCGCCTAGCGCTCCGCACGGCGCCGCCGACCAGCGCCAACGCGCTTGGCCAGCGCCATCCAAAACCATGCCTTCAACGTGAGTACTCCGGCGACGATCAGCGCGGAGTACACGGGGCCCACAAAATCCGCCGTCACCATGTAGGCCGCCGCGAGCAAGAAACCCAAGGCGGTGAGCAGCAGAGCGAAGGCCAAAGCCGCAAAGGTCGCGCGAAGCAGCGCGATGCGCACTGCGCTTCGAAGCCCGTTGGCATTACGTGCCAAAGTCAGTCCCAGCAGAAAGGTGCGTGCAAGGGCTTCGACTGCCATGGAGTTCTCTACCGCCGCACGACAGCGGACGCTATTGCACCGGCCAGGAACGCAATCAGGAGGCTGGTCCACGGGTGCCTCTGGACGG
>CAIVPW010000254.1 GCA_903907895.1 uncultured Alphaproteobacteria bacterium | reverse complement strand
GGCGGCGCCGTATGCCTGCAGCGCCCACACTTCCATTTCGCCGAAGCGCTGACCGCCGAACTGCGCCTTGCCGCCCAACGGCTGCTGGGTGACGAGCGAGTACGGGCCGATCGAACGCGCGTGGATCTTGTCGTCCACGAGGTGGTGCAGCTTCAGCATGTAGATGTAGCCGACGGTCACCTTGCGATCGAACTGCTGGCCCGTACGACCATCGAACACAGCTACCTGACCCGACGAGTCGAGTCCGGCGCGCTGCAGCATGTCGACGATGTCCGGCTCGCGGGCGCCATCGAACACAGGCGATGCCACCGGCACGCCCTTGGTCAGATTGGTGCCGAGTTCCAAGAGTTCGCCATCGCCGAGCGGTGCGATCTCTTCGTCGTACTGCTCCTTGCCGTAGATGGTGCGCAGGGTCTTGCGCAGCTCTTCGGCCTTTGCACCACGCTGGACCTTCTCGACCGCCTCGCCGATCTGCTTGCCCATACCGGCAGCAGCCCAGCCAAGGTGGGTTTCGAGAATCTGGCCGACGTTCATGCGGCTCGGCACGCCGAGCGGGTTCAGCACGATGTCGACGTGCGTGCCGTCGTCCAGGTACGGCATGTCCTCGATCGGCAGGATCTTGGAGATGACGCCCTTGTTGCCGTGACGGCCGGCCATCTTGTCGCCCGGCTGCAGCTTGCGCTTCACCGCGACGAACACCTTGACCATCTTCATGACGCCCGGCGGCAACTCGTCGCCGCGCTGCAGCTTGTCGACCTTGGAGTCGAAGCGAGCCTTGAGCGCGTCGGACGCCTCGTCGAACTGCTTCTTCAGGCCTTCGATCGACTCCATGACGCCGGCGTCTTTCACGCCGAACTGCCACCACAGGCCGTGGGACAGCTCGTTCAGCGTCTCGTCGTCGATCTTGCCGCCCTTCTTGACGTTCTTGGGGCCGGACACGATCGTCTTGCCGAGCAGCAAAGTGCGCAGGCGCGCATACGAATTGCGCTCCAGGATGCGCTGCTCGTCTTCACGGTCCTTCGCAAGACGCTCGATCTCCTCGCGCTCGATCGCGAGTGCACGCTCGTCCTTCTCGACGCCATGGCGCGAGAAAACGCGAACTTCGACCACGGTGCCGTTGACGCCCGGCGGCAAGCGCAGCGACGTGTCACGCACGTCGGAGGCCTTTTCGCCGAAGATGGCGCGCAGGAGCTTCTCTTCCGGCGTCATCGGCGACTCGCCCTTCGGCGTGATCTTGCCGACGAGGATGTCGCCCGGATTCACTTCGGCGCCGATGTGCACGATGCCGGCTTCGTCGAGGTTCTTGAGCGCCTCTTCACCGACGTTTGGAATGTCGCGGGTGATTTCTTCCTGACCCAGCTTGGTGTCGCGGGCCATCACCTCGAACTCTTCGATGTGGATCGACGTGAATACGTCCTCGCGCACGATGCGCTCGGAGATCAGGATCGAGTCCTCGAAGTTGTAGCCACCCCACGGCATGAACGCGACGAGCGCGTTGCGGCCAAGCGCCAGCTCACCAAGATCCGTCGACGGGCCGTCGGCGACGATGTCGCCCTTGTTGACCTTGTCACCCACCCGCACCAGCGGACGCTGGTTGATGCAGGTGTTCTGGTTCGAGCGCTGGTACTTGCGCAAGTTGTAGATGTCGACGCCGGAGCGGGTCGCCTCGACGTCTTCCGTGACACGGATGACGATACGCTTCGCGTCCACCTGCTCGACTTCACCGGCACGGCGCGCGGCGATCGCCACGCCCGAATCGCGGGCGACGACGCCTTCCATGCCGGTGCCGACGATCGGCGCCTCGGCCTGGATGAGCGGCACCGCCTGGCGCTGCATGTTCGAACCCATCAAGGCGCGGTTGGCGTCGTCGTTCTCGAGGAACGGGATGAGCGCCGCAGCCACCGAAACGAGCTGCTTCGGCGACACGTCGATGAGGTCGATCTGGTCCGGTACGGACATGACGAAGTCGCCGGCGCGGCGGCAGCTCACCAAGTCCTCCATGAACTTGCCCTTGGTGTCGAGCGGCGCGTTCGACTGCGCGATCGTGTAGCGGCCCTCCTCCATGGCGGACATGTAGACGAAGTCTTCCGTCACACGGCCCTTCACGACCTTGCGGTACGGCGTCTCGATGAAGCCGTACTTGCTCACGCGCGCGT
>CAIVPW010000253.1 GCA_903907895.1 uncultured Alphaproteobacteria bacterium | reverse complement strand
TTGGTCCGCTTCGGCTTTGCCTCAGGTTGTTCACGGCCGCGCCTACGGTAGGGCCGGCAGCGGGGATACGGGGCGTTGATGCGTGCATCGCGGGCAAGCAGGTGCGCAGAACGGGCCGCAACCGGATTTCCGCGCTGACGCGGACGAACCAATCTGGCACCTGCTGAGAAGCGGTCGCACCAGTTGGTTCATGTGTGGATTTCCATGGAGTATCTCGGCAGTACGCGTCCCTCCACCGCAGCTGCCGTGTTGAGGTTCCTCCTTGTTGCTGCCGCTGCGGGCCTTGCCGCCTGCAGCGGCGTGCTCCCCAAAAGCAGCGAAACGACGCTTACGGGGTGGAACAGCTTCGACGACGCGAAAGCAGCGTTCGATCGCATCTCTCCCAACGAAACCGACCTTATCGCCCTACGCGGCCTCGGCTTTGCGCCGGAGGTCGCGGAGAACGTCCGCATCCTCTCGTACCTCGACCTGCAGACGCGCTTCATGCCCAACCAGTCCATCGGCTGGGCCGACCTCGATCCGAACGTGCGCATGTGCTTGCAGTCGCATGCCAAATGCATCGGCCTGCAGGTGAAGCCGCAACAGGTGCGCCGCGACCGGGTCGGCAACGCCGTGCTCGATATCTTCAATTTCCGGCGCGAGATCGTTGAAACCGGTTGGCAGTTCGACGCACTGATCCTGCTGAAGGAGGACATGGTCCTCTACAAGACGTGGAGCGGACAGCCGAAGATTCACCAGCATGAGCGCAAGGACAACCCGCTGGGGCCGCTGCAGGACTTGGGGGGCTTCGCCGGGGACCGCGTGCAGGAGGTGCTGTAACTCCGCCACCGGCGAGGTATGGCGGAGCCGTCCTGCTCCTGCCCGCGACCTGCCGCCATATGGGGCCTGAAAGCCCAATCAGCGCAGCGAAGAGGCGAGGGAACGATGCAGTGGAGCGTTGTGGTGCTGTGGTTGATGAGCGAGGCCGCTTTGCCCACGCGTACCGGGACACTACTCGAGGCACGGCAAACCTTCCCGACTGCGGCCGAGTGCGTGCGAGCTTTGCCGGGCTATCGGCAACAGGTCGAACGCGACTTCCATGCCGAGGGGGTCGTGGTCTGCGTCGAGAAGTCGGGTGCTCAAGCGGCCCATCCGATTACCCCCTAGCCCCCTTGGTGCTCAGGTGTGAACCGGATCAACCGGCGGTCCGCCGAAGCCTACCAATTGACCAGCACCTTGAGCGTCGCCATGTGCGGCGCCTGGGGTCGTCGCGACAACAACAAGAACAAGGGAGCGGACGATGAGCCTCGGTACAATCCTGCTCATTATTTTGATCCTGATCCTGGTCGGCGCGCTGCCGGCGTGGCCGTACAGCACCGGCTGGGGCTACTACCCGGTTGGCGGCGTCGGCCTGATCCTGATCATCGTTATCATTCTGGTGCTAATGGGACGCGTTTAGCGTCGCCATGGCTTTCCTCGCACCGACGGCGGACGGTGTCCGCCGTCGCGAGGTTCCCAACCGACGCGGATCAAGTGGCGCCCAACTACAACTGCTCGGCTATTCCTGCATCGACGAGGAAGCTGAACACCTCTAGCGCGGCGTCGCGATCGCGCCGCAAATCGGCCGCCAAAGGACCCCGGTGGGGCCCCCAATCCGCCGTGCGGATGGAGTGGCATCGGGCTGCTGCAAGAACCCCGTCAGGCGTTGACCTGATGGGGGAGGGAAGCGGGCCGGTCCATCATCGCTGCGGTGTGGGTGCCGGCCGTGGGAGGCGACCGGTGCCTCCCACCTCTGCGCTTGCGGCAGCGGGCAGCCGAAAAGTGAGGCACAAACACATGGGTTATCGGACGGCAGCGACCCCCATCGAATTGCACACGGTGGTGCAGTACTGGGGGGAAAGGGCGCTGATCGTGGGCCGCGCCAAGCCGGTCAACGGCGCGTGGCAGTACGACCTGCTGATCAGCCGGGAAGGGCGCCTCGTCGTGCTCCCTGGGCTACTGGCGGACGAATTCGGCGACATGACCGAACTGGTGGTGGCGGGGAAGAACGCACCCGCAGCGGTGCCGATGCTGCGCTAGCGCACACCGCTATCAATCCTTTGAAAGAGGCGCCCCGGTCGGGCGCCTCATTGTTTTGGGTGCAGCGCAAAAGCAAGAGGGCCATTCGCGACAGCGTAGGCGACAGCCACAGGCTCGACTATTCGGCCCAGAGCAGCGCCCGCGGGGCCGTACGTCCGATAAGACGCCGGTTCAGCCGTGACTGCGGGTCGTGGTGGAACATCGTGGGTCGATCACCCTGGCACATTCGTGCGGCCAGCCAGACAAAGGTGCCCTGGGCGGGGCTAGCGGACCATTCGGCACAGACCTGAACGGGAAAGCGGACGGGACCGCAGGTGCTGCGGTCCCGTCCGGAGTCTTGCTCGCGCTGCTAGCGGTCTTCCGTCACCAATCCGCAGCGGATGGCGAAGCGCACGAGGCCCGTCAACTCGTGGATGTCGAGCCGCTCCATGATCTGGCTGCGGTGCGTATCCACGGTCTTCACCGAAAGGTTCAACAGGCGGGCGATGGCCTTGTTGGATTTTCCCTCGGCAATCAACTGGAGGATCTCGCGCTGGCGCGCCGTAAGCCGGTCGAGCGGACCGTCGGCCACCGTCACGCCGGACAGGTACTGGTGGATTACGCTTTGCGACACGGCGGGCGAGAGGTAGGTCTCGCCGCGGTTCACGGCATTGATCGCCAAGCGCAACTCCTCGGGCGGGCCTTCCTTCAGCACGTAGCCTGACGCACCGGCCTTGAGTGCGCGGGCGATGTACTCCTCGCTGCGGTACATCGACAGCACGATCACGCGCGTAGTCGGGAAGCGCTTGCGGATTTGCGCGGTTGCGTCGAGACCGTTCAATCCCGGCATGGACACATCCATGAGGATGATGTCGGGGCGTTCAGTTTCGACGAGGTCGAACACGGCACGGCCATCGCCCGTTTCCGCAATGACTTCGACCCCCTCGATGTCTTCCAGCAGGATGCGGAACCCTGCCCTTACCAGGGCATGGTCATCGCACAGCAGGATCCGCGTCGGGGCCATCAGTGATCTCCCGGGTTCAGCATGGTTACGGAGTGGTGAGTGCATCTCGGATCGCCCTCGCTAGTTCATTGTCGCGGTAAGGTTTGCGCAGCATCGGCTGCAGCGCGTGTCCGGCGATTTCGAGGATGCGATCCCCGGCATGCGCCGAAGTATAGAGGACTCGGATGCCTGGTTTGCGACGCAACGCCTCTGTCGCCAACTGATAGCCGTTGATGTCGCCGGGCATCACCAAGTCCGTGAACAGCAGTGTGATGTCGTTCTTTTCGAGCATTTCCAGCGCCTTGGTGGCGTCTTCTGCCTCCAAGACTCGGTACCCGAGGTCACGCAGCAGACCCGCAGTCGTGTTGCGGACATGTTGGTCGTCCTCGACCGCAAGGATGACCTCGTCGCCCTGGGCGCGCGGGACTTGGCGCGAAGCCTCGTATTCGGGCTCCTCGGCCGACTCGCCGCTGGTGTGGCGCGGCAGGAAGATCTTCACCGTCGTGCCCTTGCCGACCTCGCTGTCGATCATGAGGTCGCCGCCGGATTGGCGGATGAAGCCGTAGGTGGTTGAAAGACCAAGGCCCGTGCCGCGGCTCGCTTCCTTGGTCGTGAAGAAAGGTTCCAACGCGCGCGCGAGCACGTCCTTCGGCATGCCGGTTCCGGTGTCGCGCACCTGCAACAGGATGTACGGGCCCTCGGGCAGCGAGTTGCACTCGTTCGGCTTGAGGTAGTGGTTCGTCGTGGTGATCGTGACGGCGCCGCCGCTCGGCATGGCGTCGCGCGCGTTCACCACGAGATTGACGATCGACGCTTCCACTTGCGTGGGGTCTGCCGACACCAGCCACAGATCACGGCCGAGCTCCTTCTTGATCTCGACGCGCTCGCCCGGCGTGCGGTTCAAGAGGTCGGTGAGGTCGTGAATCATGTGGTTCAGGCTGAAGGCGCGCGGCGTCAGGGGCTGCTGGCGGGCGAACGACAGCAGCTGCTTGACCATGTCGCGGCAGTGCATGGCGCCTTCGAGCGCCAAGTCCACGGAGCGTGCAACCTGGCCCTCGAGCTTGCCCAGGCGGCGGACGCGGTCGAGGTTCAGGATCACGACGGTGAGCATGTTGCCGAAGTCGTGCGCAATGCCACCGGTGAGCTGGCCGATCGCCTCGATCTTCTGCGCATGCGCGAGCTGTTGCTCGAGCTGGCGCTGCTCGTGCACGTCGAGCATGGTACCGAACACCTTGGGCGAGTCGTAGTCGTCTCCGCCGACCAGAATGCCTTGGTCGAGGAAGTAGCGGTAGGCGCCGTCAGCGCACTTCCAACGGTACTGCACGGCGTAGTCGCCGTTCTCGTGGATGCGCTCGACTGCCTTCGACACCGCCGGCCAGTCGTCGGGGTGGACGTGCGTCGTCCAAGCCATCGCGTCCTCGCGCAGCACGGCGGTGTCGATGCCGAGAAGCTGCGGGACGTTGTCCTCGATGAAGCTGCGCGCGAGGCCACCCTCGGCCGCCTCGGCCTCGTACAGCACGATAGGCAGCGAGAGGATGATGATCTCCTGCCGCGCTGCGTTGGAACGCAGCTGCTGCTCGGCGTCGAGCTTGGCGGCGCGGATGCGGGTATTCTCTTCCAGCAGCCAGCGTTCGATCGGCGCGGCGGGGCGAATTTCATCGGAGTGCTTGCGCAGCTCGATTGACGCCGCGACGCGTGTCGCCTCCGAGGCGAAGGAGGAGAGCTGGTCCACCATGATGTTGATGGTGTTTTTGAGGGCGAGGATTTCGCCCTTCACGTCCACGGTGACTTTCTTGGTCAGGTCGCCGCGCGCCACGGCGGTGGTCACCTCGGAAATGTTGCGCACTTGGGAGGTAAGGTTCGTGGCCATGAGGTTCACGTTGTCGGTGAGGTCCTTCCACGTGCCGGCCACGCCTTTCACGCGTGCCTGACCGCCCAGCTTGCCTTGCGTACCTACCTCGTGCGCCACGCGCGACACTTCGGCGGCGAACGAGCCGAGCTGCGCCACCATCGAGTTCACGAGCTTGCCGACGCGCAGGAAGTCTCCGCGCAGGGGCTTGTCGTCGAGTTCCAGCACCACAGTCTGCGACAGATCGCCTTTGGCGACGGCGCCGATCACGCGCGCGACGTCGGCCACAGGGTGGGCCATGTCGCTGATCAAGCTGTTGACGGCATCCACGCTCGCCCGCCACCCGCCCGCGGCGTTGGCCAGTTTGCCGCGTTGGTTGATCTTGCCTTCCTTGCCGACGACGGTCGAAAGGCGGTCGAGCTCCTCCATCATCTCGCGATTGAGGTCGATAACGTCATTGAAGGCTTCCGCGATCAGGCCATCCACGCCGCTGTGCGCGGACGACAAGCGAACGGAGAAGTCGCCTTTGCGAAGCGCGCGAAGGGCGCGCAGCAAGTCCTGCCCGCACAGATTCGTCATCGTCACAACTTCATGCATGGCTCGCCTCAGCGACGAAGGGTTCCGGGTGCAGCGCGGCGATGGCGTGCGCGTGCGGATAGATGGCGGCGATGAAACAGAAGCGGGAACCCTACGACGATCGATACGCTGCCGCAGCGCGGGAGTGGTGCGGTCCGGCGGTTCGTTGATTCATCGTGCTCCCTTAGATCGGTCGGCCTGCGGAACAGGCCGAT
>CAIVPW010000252.1 GCA_903907895.1 uncultured Alphaproteobacteria bacterium | reverse complement strand
TTGCGCTTGGCGCCGTAGTCGATGGCGACGACGCGGAACTTGGCCTTGCCGGGCATGGGCGTGTAGCCGACGCCGAGCTTCCAGCGCTGGGTGTTCCACGTGTAGCTCTGGCGCGTGGTCACGTCCTTGGCGAGGTCCATGCCCTCGAGCCCCGGCCACTCGCGCGCCATCTTCTCTAGGCCGCGCGTGTCGAACTTGCCGCTGGGATCGTGCACCAGCGCCCCGATCGGTGCGCCGCTGTCGCGGATGTGGCGCGTCAGGCGGCGCGTGTCGACGCCGGCGATGCCGACGGTGTTGTGCTTGCGCATCCAAGCATCGAGCGTGACTTCGGAGCGGAAGTTGGACGGCTCCGTGATCGGCTCGCGCACCACCATGCCGCGTACGGCCGGATTGGTCGTTTCGACATCCTCGCTGTTGGCGCCGGTGTTGCCGATGTGCGGAAAGGTGAAGGTGATGATCTGTCCGGCGTAGGACGGGTCGGAGAGCGTCTCCTGGTAGCCCGACATGCCGGTGTTGAAGCAGACCTCGCCCACCACCGCGGTGGCCGCACCGAAGCCGTAGCCGCGGATCACGGTGCCATCGGCGAGAACGAGCGCTGCGGTGTATTGGGACAGATTGGGCGCAGTCGGAATCTCCGCGGCTCGGTGCTCTGTTGCCCGAGCGCGTACCAGAGGCTGCTCGCCCATCGACCTTCGGTCCTTACTTTGCGTTGCGCAGCCAGGCGCCCCGTGGCTGCGAACCCCGTGTGGAGGCGCGCGGGAAGGTCCCCACGCGCTCAAAACCCCGAGGAAGGTAAATCGCGGCGGACCCTAAGCAAGGCACCTCGTTGCGTCAAGGAAAACCAACCGCGCTCAATGTGCGATCCGATCGCAAATTCAAGCACTTACGCGCCGCACAAGGACGCGGCGACAATTTGCCTTAGGGTCGCTGCTTCGAGTACGATGTGCGCTTCCCAACGGAGCAAGATTTACGTTGTCACAGCTGCGGGCACGCCTGAGCGAAGCGCTCAAGGACGGCTTGAAGGCGAAGGACGGGACGCGGGTTGCGACGGTGCGGCTTATTCTGGCCGGCATCAAGGACCGCGATATCGCCGCACGCCCTTCAGGCAATTCGACTGGCATCTCGGATGAGGAGATCCTGAACTTTCTGCAGTCGGCGATCCGCCAGCGGCAGGAAAGCATTGCCATGTTCCAACAGGGCGGCCGCGCCGACTTGGTGGAAAAGGAGCAATCGGAGATCGAGAACATCAAGAGCTTCCTGCCGAAGCAATTCACCGACGCGGAACTCACGGACCTGGCCCGCAAGGAGATCGCGGCCGCCGGGGCCGCCAGCGTCAAGGACATGGGCAAGGTCATGACGGCCATGCGCACCAAGTACGCGGGTCAGATGGATCTCGGCAAAGCCAGCGCCATCGTCAAAGGCCTGCTGGGTTGACGCTGCGCTCGAAGGATACGGGGGCCCCACGCCTGGGCGGTGCAGGCCTGGGTGGCCGCGGGGACTGAACGATGGCGTTCCCCGAATCGTTCCTCGAAGAGATCAAGACGCGGGTGCCGCTGGCCGCAGTGGTCGGCCGCAAGGTGAAGCTCACCAAGAAGGGCAAGGAGCACACGGGCCTGTGCCCTTTCCACCACGAGAAGTCGCCGTCGTTCACGGTGAACGAGGATAAGGGCTTCTATCACTGCTTCGGCTGCCAGGCGCACGGCAGCATCTTCGACTTCGTCATGAAGACGGAGGGGCTGCAGTTCCCCGAAGCCGTCGAGCGGCTAGCCGCGCAGGCGGGACTGCAAATGCCGGAACGTTCGCCCCAGGAGGCGCAGCAACGCGACCAGCGCGAAACGTTGATCGCGGCGTGCGAGGCGGCTGCCCTTTGGTTCACCGATCAACTGCGCCAGCGCGCGGGCGAGCCGGGGCGCAAGTACTTCGAGAGCCGCAAGCTCGGCGGCGATGCCATCGCGCAGTTCCGCCTGGGGTACGCGCCCGATTCGCGCACGGCGCTCAAGCAAACACTGATCGCGCGCGGCATGTCGGAGCAGGTGCTCGTCGAGGCTGGCCTGCTGATCCGGCCGGAGGAGGGTGAGAGTCGTGAGACCTACGACCGCTTCCGCAACCGCGTCATGTTCCCGATCACGGATGCCCGCGGCCGCGTCGTCGCCTTCGGCGGCCGCACGCTCGGCGATGCGAAGCCGAAGTACCTGAACTCCCCCGAGACGGCGCTCTTTCATAAGGGTGCGCTGCTCTACAACCTGCGCAATGCGCGCGAGGCCTCGCGCGACGCCGGCACCGTGCTGCTGTGCGAGGGCTACACCGACGTCATCGCGTTGGCGCAGGCGGGCATGGCACATGCCGTGGCGCCGCTCGGCACGGCCGTCACCGAGTTGCAGCTGCGCGAACTGTGGCGCATGACGCCGGAACCGATCGTCTGCCTGGACGGCGACGCGGCCGGCCTTGCCGCCGCCGTGCGTGCCGCACACCGGGCGCTGGCGCTCTTGCAGCCCGGGCAGTCGCTGCGGTTTGCCGTTCTGCCGGCGGGAGAGGACCCCGATAGCCTGCTGCGGGCCGGGCGCATGGCCGATGTCAAAGCGGCGCTCGACTCAGCGACGCCGTTGGCCGACATCCTCTGGCGTGCCACGGCTGCCGGCGACTACAGCACCCCCGAGCGGCGGGCGGGTCTGCGCGAGTCCCTGAAGGAGTTGGTGCGCCAGATCGCCCATCCGGTCGTGCGCGAGTACTACAAACGCTACTTCTCCGAGGCCCTGCAGAAGGCGTTCCCGGTTCCAACCCAGCCCGAGCGGCGGCCCTGGGTGCCCCAGGGCGACTATGGCCGGGGCTTCAAAGGGCGCAGGCCGTTGCCCATGCCCAAGCTCACGCCGCGGGCCGGTGCTGCGGTGGGGGGCTCCGGGCCCCGCGAACGGGTCCTGCTGGCGGCTCTCGTTAACCATCCGGCCTTGCTCACCCTGGTGGACGAGCAGTTGGCCCAGGTTACGTTTCAAGATGCCGACCTTGACACCCTGCGCCACCAACTCCTAGACATCGCGCCTTCAGCCGAAAGCCTTGACTCTGCTAGCTTGCGGGCCCAACTCACGGGCGCTGCCAAACAGGTTGCGGACCGATTGGTGGCAGAATCGACGAGCATGGTGGACAAGTTCGTGCGGCCCGAGACCGATCTGGCCGCGGTCGAAACCGGTTGGCGCGACGTTCTGGTGCAGCACATGCGCGCAGGGGAACTCGAACATCGTTGGTTCTAGGGTGCCTACGAACGTCGCACGGCGGCGACGCTCGGGCACCTGCTGTACGGCAAGCGGCGGAATACAGATTTAGCCCTTTACCCAGGGACGGAAGCGGAAATGGCGACTAAGACGGCAACTGCGTCGGCCGAGACCGAGACTCCTCAGGAACAGACCAACGACACGCCGATCATCGATCTCGCCGGTCAGGCGGTGAAGAAGATGCTCGCGCGCGGCAAGGAGCGCGGGTACGTCACCTACGACGAGCTGAACGCCGTGCTGCCGCAGGACCAGGTTTCGTCCGAGCAGATCGAAGACACGATGGCGATGCTGTCCGAAATGGGCATCAACGTCGTCGAGGCCGACGAAGAGCCGGAGCAGCCCGAGGAAGAAGAAAAAGAAAAAGAAGAGGAGGCGTCCGGCTTCACCGAGACGCCCACCACGACCGCCACCGAGGTCGAGCGCACCGACGATCCGGTCCGCATGTACCTGCGCGAGATGGGCTCCATCGAGCTGCTCTCGCGCGAAGGCGAAATCCGCATCGCCAAGCGCATCGAGGCCGGCCGCGACACCATGATCGGCGGCATCTGCGAAAGCCCCCTCACCATGCGCGCCATCGTCCTGTGGCGCGAGCAATTGCAGAAGAACGGCGTTCTCCTGCGCGAGATCATCGACCTCGAAGCCTCGTTCGCCGGCCCCGTCACCGACAAGAGCGTGCTTGCCCACGAAGGCCCCGACGGTCAGCCGCTCGCCAATCCGCCCCCGCCGCCTCCGCCTGCGGCAGAGATGCCGCCGCCGACCGACGAGGAAGACGACGAAGAGGGCAACACCCTTTCACTCGCCGCCATGGAAAGCTCGCTGCTGCCGGGCGTGGTCGAGACCTTCGACGCCATCGCGGCGACCTATAAAAAGCTCAATCGCCTGCAGGAAGCGCGGCTTGAGTCCGTGCTGAACGGCGACGAGATCCTGCCGGCACAGGACAAGAAGTACGCGAAGCTGCGCGAAGAGCTTGTCACGCTCATGCGCCAGGTGCGCCTCAACAACCACCGCATCGAAGAGCTGGTCGACCAGCTGTACGGCCTGAACCGCCGCATCATGGATTTCGAG
>CAIVPW010000251.1 GCA_903907895.1 uncultured Alphaproteobacteria bacterium | reverse complement strand
GAAGTACGAGTCGGGCATGGTGGTGAACCCGCTGACCATCGGTCCCGACAAGACGCTGCAGGACGCGCTCCGCATGATGGAGCGCCATCACATATCCGGCATTCCGGTCGTTGAGTCCGACGGCAAGCTGGTCGGCATCCTGACCAACCGCGACGTGCGCTTCGCCAATCACGCGAAGCAGCCGGTGCGCGAGCTGATGACCAAGGAGCTGGTCACCGTACAGGCCGGTGTCGGCCTTGAAGCGGCGAAGAAGCTCCTGCACCAGCACCGCATCGAAAAACTGCTGGTGGTGGACGACGCCTACAAGTGCGTCGGCCTCATCACCGTGAAGGACATCGAAAAGAGCCAGTCGCACCCGAACGCCTGCAAGGACGAGCAGGGTCGCCTGCGCGTTGGCGCGGCGACCAGCGTCGGCGATGCCGGCTTTGCGCGTGCCGAAGCGCTGATGGAAGCCGGTGCCGACGTGATCGTCGTGGATACGGCGCACGGCCACAGCTCCGCCGTACTGAAGACCGTCGATCGCATCAAGTCGCGCAGCAACTACACCCAGGTCATCGCCGGCAATATCGCCACGGCCGAAGGCGCCAAGGCGCTGATGGACTCGGGCGCCGACGGCATCAAGGTCGGCATCGGTCCGGGCTCGATCTGCACCACGCGCATCGTCGCCGGCGTGGGCGTGCCGCAGCTGACCGCCGTGATGGACGCGGCCAACGAGTGCCACAAGCGCGGCATTCCGGTGATTGCCGACGGCGGCATCCGCTTCTCGGGCGACCTTGCCAAGGCCATTGCCGCGGGTGCCGACGCGGCCATGATCGGCTCGCTGCTCAGCGGCACCGAAGAGGCGCCGGGCGAAGTCTTCTTCTACGAGGGCCGGTCTTATAAGTCGTACCGCGGCATGGGTTCGGTCGGCGCGATGCAGCTCGGCTCGGCCGACCGCTACTTCCAGGCCGAAGTGCGCGATTCGCTCAAGCTGGTGCCGGAAGGCGTCGAGGGCCGCGTGCCGTACAAGGGTGCAGTCGGTCCCGTGCTGCACCAGCTTGTCGGCGGCCTGCGCGCCGCCATGGGCTACACCGGCAACGCGACCGTCGCGGACATGCAAAAGACCTGCAAGTTCGTGCGCATCACCGGCGCCGGCCGCCGCGAAAGCCACGTGCACGGCGTCCACATCACGCGCGAGTCGCCGAACTATCCGGGCGGCATGTACGGCGGGGAATGACACCGCCCGCGCGCACCGAAGCTGCCATCGGCCTGCTCGAGCAAATCCTGTCGCTTCCCGATACCCCTGCCGATCGTCTCGTGTCCGGCTGGTTCCGCCAGCGCCGCTACGCCGGCGCCAAGGATCGCGCCTATATCACCAACCTCGTCTACACCGTGCTGCGCCGCCGGGCCGAACTCGAATGGGCGTTGGGCCATGACGACGTTGGCAGCGCCAACCCGCGCGAGCTCACCGCCGCCGCGCTCGCCCTCGACGAAGGGCTCTCCGACGCAGACCTGGGCAACCGGTTCTCCGGTGCAACCCACGCGCCCGCTGTGCTGACGGCGGAGGAGCAGGGGAGGGTGTCGGCACTGCGCCGAGACTTCACGGGCGCACCCGATTGGGTGCGCGGCAACTATCCGCCGTCCCTCGACGCCGCGTTCCGCGAAGTGTTCGGCGACGATGTCACGATCGAGGTGCCGGCGCTGGCCGAGCGGGCGCCGGTGGACCTGCGCGTGAACACACTGCGTGCCACGCGCGACGAAGCCATCGCGGCGCTCGCCGAGGATGGGATCAACGCCCAGACCACGCCGCTATCGCCCGTTGGCCTGCGTCTCGATGCACGCGCCAACATCGCCGGCTCCGACGCGTTCCGCCAGGGCCTGGTCGAGGTGCAGGACGAAGGCTCGCAGCTCATCGCGCTGCTGCTCGGTGCGCAGCCGGGTGAGACGGTGGTCGATTGGTGTG
>CAIVPW010000250.1 GCA_903907895.1 uncultured Alphaproteobacteria bacterium | reverse complement strand
GCCTGTCGTGGCAGGTGGTGCCCACCCGCATGGACGAGATGCTGGCCAAGGGCAGCAAGGCGCAGGTGGACCGCGTCACGCAGGCCTTCCTGCCCATGAAGAAGTTCGATCTCGCCGCGCTCGAGAAGGCGTACGCCGGCAGGTAGCGGCCGGCGTTCGCTTCGGTCGGTGCTTGACTCATCCCCGGCCTCCTCATTACTTAAGTGAAGACCTAAGTAATTAGGAGGAGGTCGGCGATGCAGACACAGGGTGCAAGCCACGGCGCACCGCTGGACCTCGTGTTCCATGCCCTGTCGGATGCCACGCGCCGCGGCATGGTGGAGCGCCTGTCGCGCGGACCTGCCTCGGTGAGCGAACTGGCCGAGCCCTTCGCCATGTCGTTGCCGGCGGTGGTGCAGCACCTCGCGGTGCTGGAGGCGAGCGGGCTGGTGCGGTCCGACAAGGTCGGGCGCGTCCGAACCTGCCGCATGGACGAAAGAGCCCTGAGCGCCGCCGAGGACTGGATCAACGAGCGCAAGCGCCTGTGGGCGGGGCGCCTCGATCGCCTCGGCGAATTCCTTTCCAAGCAAGACGCCGCCACCAAGCGCGGCACGCGGAAGAAGTAGGAGGGCATCATGTCCAAGGTACGCGTCAGCAACTTTTCCATCTCTGCAGACGGCTATGGCGCGGGTCCTCGGCAGAGCCTAGACAATCCCCTGGGGGTCGGCGGCGAACGCCTGCACGGCTGGTTCGTGCGCACCCGCACCTTCAAGCGCTTGCTGGGTGGCGGCGAGGGTGGCGAGACCGGTCCCGAGGACGACATCGCTGCGCGTGCACTGCAAAACGTCGGTGCCGTCATCCTTGGCCGCAACATGTTCGCGCCCACGCGCGGCCCCTGGCGCGACGACAGTTGGCGCGGTTGGTGGGGCGACAACCCGCCGTTTCACGCGCCTGTGTTCGTGTTGACCCACCACGCCCGCGCGTCGATTGCGATGGAAGGCGGCACCACCTTCCACTTCGTTACCGATGGCGTCGAAGCGGCGCTCGCCCGCGCCAGAAGCGCAGCGGCGGACAAGGACGTCCACGTCGCGGGCGGCGTGAGCGTCGTTCGCCAGCTGCTGGCCGCCCGCCAGGTGGACGCCATGCACGTTGCCGTCAGTCCCGTTCTGCTCGGCAGTGGCGAGGCGCTGTTCGCCGGCATCGATCTGCCGGCGTTGGGCTACGCGATTGCGAGCCACGTCGCGACGCCGCACGCCACCCACTACTTCTTTCAAGCATCCCGCTCGTAACGGAAGAGTGCCTGCCATGAACGCCAAGACACCGGCCAAGCATTCCGTCACCCACAATACGTTCACCATCGAGCGCGTGTATCCGGTCGTGCCGGCCAAGGTCTTCGCGGCGTTTGCGGACCCGAAGCTCAAGGGCCAGTGGTTCCAGGCGCCGAAGGAGTGGAACAACCCCGACGTGCAGACCATGGATTTTCGCGTCGGCGGCAAGGAGACGAGCGTCGGCGGGCCGAAGGGCGGGCCGGTGATCGCCTATGCCGCGACGTTCCAGGACATCGTTGCCAACGAGCGCATCGTCACGACCTACGATATGACGGTCGACAAGAAGCGCATCTCCGTCTCGCTTTCGACGCTCGAACTGCGCGCCGAGGGGAAGGGCACGCGTCTGGTCCTGACCGAGCAGGGCGCCTACCTTGACGGTTCCGACACCGGCGCCCAGCGCAAGGAGGGCACCGAGGGATTGCTCGATGCGCTCGGCACCTTCCTGACCTCGAACTGAAAGCACGCAACTCCCTCCATGACCGTCAGCAGCAACACGGAACAGCCGCTTGCCGGCCGCCGCGAGTGGATCGCCCTCGCGGTGCTGGCGTTGCCGACGCTGCTGCTGTCGATGGATCTCACGGTGCTGCACCTCGCTGTGCCTGCGCTGACGGCCGATCTTGCCCCCAGCAGCGCGCAGCTGTTGTGGATCATCGACATCTACGGCTTCCTGATTGCCGGCTCCCTCATCACCATGGGTACACTCGGCGACCGCATCGGGCGGCGGCGCGTGCTGTTGATCGGCGGGGCGGCGTTCGCCGTCGCGTCCGTACTCGCGGCATTCTCGACCAGCGCGGAAATGCTGATCGTCGCGCGTGCGTTGCTCGGCATAGCGGGCGCGACGCAGATGCCATCCACCATGTCGCTCATCACCGTGCTGTTCAAGAACGAGCGCCAGCGCGCATTCGGCCTCGGCGTGTGGTTTTCGTGCTTCTCGCTCGGCGGCATTCTCGGCCCCATCCTCGGCGGCGCGATGCTGGAGTATTTTTGGTGGGGATCGGTGTTCCTGCTCAACGTGCCGGTCATGGCGCTGCTACTCGCGCTCGGCCCGTTCCTGCTGCCCGAGTACCGCGCGCCCGCGGCGGGGCGCCTCGATCCGGTCAGCGCACTCCTGTCGCTGATCGCCGTGCTCGGCATCATCTATGGCGTGAAGTCGATTGCCACGGGGGGCCCGCTGCTTGCGGCGATACTTGTGATTGCGGTCGGCGTCGCCGTCGGTACCGTGTTCGTGCGGCGCCAGCTGTCGCTGCCCGACCCGCTGCTGGATATGGCGCTGTTCCGCATTCCGGCGTTTAACGCAGCACTCGCCGCAAATGCCGTGGGCGTGTTCGCGTTCTTTGGCGCATGGCTGTTCGTGATGCAGTACCTGCAGCTGGTGCTCGGCCTCTCGCCCCTTGTTGCGGGCGCATGGACCATTCCCAGCAGTCTCACGGTGATCGCCACGTCCAACGGCGCGCCGCTGCTGCTGCGCTATTTCGAACGCGCGAGCATCGTTGCCGCCGGCCTGACCATCGGGGCGCTGGGCTTCCTGCTGTTCGCGCTGCTCGACCAGGACTCGGGCTTTTGGGCGGTGGTGATCTCGACCGTCGTGATCGTCATCGGCATGGCGCCGGTGTTCACCCTTGCGACCGATCTCGTGCTGTCCGTGGCCCCGCCCGAGCGTGCCGGTGGCGCGGCGGCGGTCTCCGAGACGGCATCCGAGCTCGGCGGTGCGCTGGGCATCGCGGTGCTGGGCAGTGTCGGTGTCGGCGTCTACCGCGCCGCGTTCGCGCACAATTTGCCGCCCGACGTGCCGGAGAGTGCAGCGCGTGCAGCGCTCGACACATTGGCGGCGGCGGTGGAGACGGCGACGCACCTGCCACCGGCCACGGCCGAGGTGCTGCTGGAGACAGCGCGCGAGTCGTTCATCACCGGACTGCACGTCGCCTCGGTTGCGGGTGCGCTGGCACTGCTCGCCACGGCCGCGACAAGCCTTCTATTGCTGCGCCCCCGGGCGCCGCGCTGACGGCCAACGGCAATTTCCGGTCAAGGCGAAAATCGACCACCTAGGGTATCGAAGTACATGATCTTGTAATGATGTTGGGGTACGCTTACTACCTATGGGGATCGAGCTGCCATGACCAGGGTTCCAGATCGGCATAGCCGGTCGCGGCGCCTCGCGCGGTCCACCCCGGACATCCAAACTGCTGCGGTTTTTCAAACCCGGACCCAATTGGGCCGGGTTTTTTCGTGCGCGCGTGTCAATCGGGCCATCAACAGGAGGGTCGCCCCTTGAGTAAGCGTTCCAACATCAAGCAAGCCAACCGGAAGAAGCGTCGCATCGTCCGCGCGTTGGGCACCGCGGAGATCATCGATTTCCAGCAGGGCTCAAAGTTCGAGGCGGAGCGCCTGCCGCCGCCGATCCGCGCGCTGAACGCCACCCAAGCCGAATACCTCGAGGCGCTGCGCACCAGCCCGCAAGTCATCGTGCTGGGCCCGGCGGGCACCGGCAAGACGTGGATCGCAGCAACCCACGCCGCCGACCTGTACCGCCGCAAAGCCATCTCCAAAATCATCCTGAGCCGTCCGAACGTGCCGAGCGGACGCTCGTTGGGCGCGTTCCCCGGCTCGCTCAACGAAAAATTCGCACCCTGGGCCGCGCCGGTGGTGGACGCCATGCAGGACCGCATGGGCCGCGCCGCCTACGAGATCGCGGTGAAGCGCGGCGACATTGAAATGGTGCCGTTCGAGGTCATGCGCGGGCGGTCGTGGAGCGACGCGTTCGTGCTGCTCGACGAGGCGCAGAACACGACGCCGGCGGAGATCAAGACGTTCCTCACGCGCGTCGGCGAGAACTGCACGGTGGTGGTCAACGGCGACGTCGGCCAGTGCGACTTGGCGAGCGACAGCGGCCTCAGCACCGTGCTGCAGCTGATCCGCGCCAAAGGGCTGCCGGTGCCGGTCGTCGAATTCACCATCGACGACATCGTGCGCTCCGGCTTGTGCGCCATGTGGGTGCGTGCATTCACCGAAGCGCGCATCTAGCACTGCGCACTTCATCGGAAGCACTAGGGGCCGGCAGCAATGCCGGCCCTTTTGTTTGCCGGATGTCGAGCAGCCTAGAGTCTTAGGCGTCGTCTCCGGCTTTCGCCAAGCTGACGGCAGACATGCGAGTTAGCTCCATTTCCCATGCCCATCCTTCGCCGGCGGACAAGCAGCTTCCTGCCGGGAACGAGCGGATCGCCTTGCGTCAGGGGGCTTTGGTTTCGGCGCGGTAGAGTTGCACGTCGGCGGCGGGTGCCGCCACTTCGGGCGCCAACGTCGCCTGATCGGCCGACAGGATGTGCACGCGGCCGCGCATGCCGCCAACCAAGCTGCGTCCACCTTGCGCGCTGAACCCGTAGGTGCCGGGCGTGAGCGGCACGAAGGTGATGTACACCGCTTCGCCCGCTTTCAGAGCGATGCTCTCGAGCCCGACGAGCTTGCCGGCGCCCCACTCCTTGAGCAGCGTCTGTTCGTGGGCTTCCTCGACGCCCGCCTGCACGGTGAGGCCAGCGGCGGCCGCGGCCTGCGCAGCAGTCTCGGCCGGGGCTACCGGCGTCGGCTGCGGTGTGGCAGGCGGTGGCGGTGGCGCCGGAGCTGCGGCTCCGAGTGCGCCGAGCACGTCGAAAGGATTCGTGGGCGCGGCAGTGGCAGGAGCGGCCGCAGCGTCCGCCTGCGCGGCGGCGGCACCCGCGCCGAACGGGTTGGCGCCAAGACCGCCCAGCAGATCGCCGAAATCGATCGGCGTTGCCGGCGCAGGCGCCGCGTCGAACGGATTACGGCTGGTGCGCGCGACCTCCTGCTCGTGCGGCGTCAGGCGCAGCAGTTGCGGCACTCCCTCGAAGGCAATCTGCTCCATGCGCTTGGCGTTGAAGCCCATGGGCCGGAACGGCGCCTCGACCATTGCTTCCGCCACGGTGCGCACGGCAACGGCGCGGAAGAACGCGGGCGCGCGGAACACGGTGTCACGCGTGCCGGTATTGCGGATCTGCAGTTGCACCGGTTCGCCCACGAGGAACGCAAGTTCGTCGGGCGCCACGGCGCCCTCGGTCAGACCAAGGGTCACGATGGTCGGGTTGGTCCAGTTCGCCGTCAGCACCGCCTGGTTGGCATCGAGCGGCCGCGCCGGCGGCATCGCACTCGCCGCCATCGGCGATTGGTTCGCACAGGCGCTCAGCGCAAGAAGGGCGGAGGTAGCGAACAGGAGGGCTAACTTATTGGGCTGCATGGCTTATCGGAAACCTTAGCAGGGGTGGTCCGCGCCCGCCAGACACCCGGAATGGCCCTTGGTGTGGCGGCCCAATTTGCATTGCGGGGGAGGGCGGGCACGACTAGAACCCTGTTCCCGGCCGCGGATTCCCTCGGCCTTTGCCGTAAATCCCCTGCATTCCCATGACGTTTCTCTCCGCCGCCGTCCGTCGCATCAAGCCGTCGCCGACCATCGCCGTGACCACTCGCGCCGCCGAGCTGAAGGCCGCCGGCCGCGACGTCATCGGTCTGGGCGCGGGCGAGCCGGACTTCGACACGCCGGATCACGTCAAGGAAGCCGCCATCGCCGCCATCAAAAAGGGCGAGACGAAGTACACGCCGGTACACGGCACCAAGGCGCTGCGCGATGCAATCGTCGCCAAGTTCAAGCGCGAGAACGGCCTCGATTACACCGCCGACGAAATCGCGGTGTGCTGCGGCGGCAAGCAGGTGCTCTACAACGCCATCATGGCGACGGTGGATACGGATGACGAAGTAATCATCCCCGCACCCTACTGGGTGTCGTACCCCGACATCGTGATGCTGGCGGGCGGCAAGCCGGTGTTCGTGCCGACCACCGCCGAAATGGGCTTCAAGATGGGCGCGGTGCAGCTGCAGCGCGCCATCACGCCCAAGACCAAGTGGGTGATCCTCAATTCGCCGTCCAACCCGACCGGCGCAGCCTATACGCGCGACGAACTCGCGGGCCTCGCCAAGGTGCTGGTGCGCAACCCGCATGTGTGGGTGATGGTGGACGACATCTACGAACACCTCGTCTACGACGGCTTCCAGTTCGCGACGATGGCGCAGGTGGAACCGGCGCTGAAGCCGCGCACGCTGACGGTGAACGGCATGTCGAAGGCGTATTCGATGACCGGCTGGCGCGTCGGCTACGCCGGCGGCCCGATCGAGCTCATCAAAGCGATGGCGAACATCCAGAGCCAGAGCACGACGCACACCAGCTCGATCAGCCAGGCCGCGGCCACGGCAGCATTGAACGGCCCGACCGACTTTTTGAACGACTGGCGCAAGAGCTTCGCCGAGCGCCGCGACTTCGTGGTGGCACAGCTGAACGCCATCCCCGGCCTGAAGTGCGCCAAGCCGGAAGGCGCGTTCTACGTGTACCCAAGCTGCGCCGGCCTGATCGGCAAGACGACGCCGCAGGGTAAGAAGATCACCAACGACACCGAGTTCGTCGCCTACCTGTTGGAGTCGGAAGGCGTCGCGGTGGTCCAGGGCGCCGCCTTCGGCCTGGAACCGTTCTTCCGCATCTCCTACGCGACCTCGATGAAGCTACTGCAGGACGCCTGCACCCGCATCAAGCGGGCGTGCGAGGCGCTGAAGTAGGCATCGTTCATCGAAGGCAGATGGCGTTGCGTAGCGGGCGCAAATAGATACTGAGAAGGCACGCCGAAATGCGAGCCGGTGCTGCTGGAACCGATCGTGCAGGTCGATATCGCGGGGCGGAGCAGGGCGCGGCGCAGCACGCCAAAGCGTAGTATTAGAACCCTGGCGCGGGGCCCTCACCTGAACCCCGCGCCATGGCCGTTGATGAAGTTACTCGTCCTGGGCGGCACGGCGTTTGTTGGACGGCACATCGTGGAGGCCGCGCTGCTGCGGGGCCACGCGCTGACCGTATTCCATCGCGGCCGCACCAACGCTCACCTGTGGCCGGAACTCGATCACCGGATCGGCGATCGCGATGCCGACCTCGAGGCGTTGCGCGAGGGAACGTGGGACGCGGTGATCGATACCAGCGCCTATACGCCGCGCGTTGCAGCGAAGTCGGCCGAGCTGCTGGCGGGCCGGGTCGGGCAATACACGTTCATCTCGACCGTGTCGGTGTATGCCGATTTCGCCACGCCGGGCATTACGGAGAAGGCGCCGCGCGCGACGATCCGCGCGGGCGATCTCGAGACGGTGAACGCCGATACGTACGGCGCGCTGAAGGCGCGTGGCGAGCGTGCCGTAGCTGAGCACTTTCCCGGCAAGACGCTGCTGGTGCGGCCGGGCATCGTGGTGGGGCCGTACGACTACACCGGTCGGTTCGCATATTGGCCGCGGCGCATTGCAGAGGGCGGAGCGGTGCTGGCGCCCGGCGCGCCGGAGCGTCCCCTGCAGGTGATCGACGCACGCGATCTCGGCGCGTTCGTCGTGGGGCGCATCGAAGCGGCCGACGCGGGGATCTACAACGCGGCGGGGCCGGTGGTGCAGTGGGGCGACTTCCTGGGCGCATGCGGCGACGTCGGCGGCCACGATGCGCAGCCGCATTGGGTGGCGGACGCTGCCTTGGAGCAGGCGGGCGCAACGGCGGCCGACCTGCCCCTGTGGGTGCGGGCCACGCCGCGCGCGGCGGGATTCTATGCGATCTCCAGCGAGCGGGCCGTGGCGGCAGGCCTGCAGTACCGGCCGCTCGCCGCTTCGATCCAGGCGGCCGTCGACACCGGCCAGGGCAAGGCTGGCATGTCGCGCGCGCGGGAGGCCGAGTTGTTGCGCCGGGTGGCGGCACAGGCCAAGTAAGGCCCGGAATCCCAGGCGTCACGCGGGTTTGACTTGTTGGTCCCGGCTTGCGAGCGTTCCATCCAAGGGCGCCCGTCCCCAGGGGTTCGCCCAGGAGTTTTGCCCATGCTGATCAAGATCCCGCAAGGGTGGGAGCTGCCCGAGTCGGCGGCGACCCCGGAGTCGGTGTTCCGCAATCGCCGTGCGTTGCTGAAGGGTCTGGCTGCCGGACCGTTCGTGGCGGCGGCTGCCGCAGCGCTGCCGTCGGCTGGCGCGCTGGCGGCCGATCCGCCCGATCCGTCGGCCAAGTACTACCCGGCCAAGCGCAACGAGGCCTACAAGGTCGACCGCGACATCACCAACGAGGTGTCGGCCTCGTCGTGGAACAATTTCTACGAGTACATGCCGGCGGCGGGAAACATCACGGCCCAGGCGCAGCAGCTCAAGGTGCGCCCCTGGGAAGTGAAGATCACCGGCATGGTGGACAAGCCGTTCACCATCGGCTTCGACGACCTGCTCACCAAGGTGCAGATGGAAGAGCGAGTCTATCGCCACCGTTGCGTCGAGACGTGGTCGATGACGGTGCCGTGGTCAGGCTTTGCGCTGAAGCACCTGGTCGATCTCGCCAAGCCGCTCGGCTCGGCCAAGTATCTGAAGATGGTCACCTTCAACGATAAGGACATGGCGCCGGTCCAGCGCCAGTTCTGGTGGCCGTGGCCGTATACCGAAGGCCTGACGATCCAGGAGGCAACGCACGATCTTGCCTTCATCGCCACCGGCATCTACGGCCAGCCGATGCCGAAGCAGCACGGTGCGCCGTTGCGCCTGGTGGTGCCCTGGAAGTACGGCTTCAAGGCGGTGAAATCGATCGTCGAGTTCAACTTCACCGACCAGCGCCCGACCACGTTCTGGGAGACGACCGGCCCGCGCGAGTACGGCTTCTGGGCCAACGTGAACCCGGCCGTCGCACATCCGCGCTGGAGCCAGGCCGAGGAACGCCCGCTCGGCGGCAACCGCAAGGTGCCGACCCTGATCTACAACGGCTACGGCGAGCAGGTTGCGTCTCTCTATGCCGGCATGCCTGCCAACGAAAAACTCTTCATGTAATTTCCCCGCGGGGGAGGGAGTACCGGATGACCAAGGGGATGCGCACCGCCCTGCTCGGCGGAGCGGTGGTGATCGTTGCGGCTGGTGTGGGTGCCTATTTCTTCTGGCCGCAGGGCGAACTGGTGACGCCGGGCATCGGGCAATACACGCGCGAGTTCGACTTGTGCCGGCGCGCGATCTTCGAGATCGACCTGCGCATCGGCTCCAAGGTCGAGTACATCCCGCGCACCGAGTATCACCAGGCGAAGGGCAATCGCCTCATCATGGGCGGCCAGGTGATGATTCAGCGCAGCGAGGCGTATCCGAACGTCCGCAACACCTACGAGTGCGAGGTGCAGGACGATGCCATGATCCGCAGCAAGGTGGCGCCGGTGAGCTCCGTCGGCGGTCTCCCCAAGGGCGGCTGACGAAACGCGCGGCGGTTAGCCGCCGTTCGGCAATCCCATCAGTTCGCGCAGCTTGGCGCGGTTGGCGGCATAGAGGGCGTTGCCCGGGTCCTGGGCGATCGCCGCTTCGTACCCTTTGAGCGCGTCGTCGTTGCGGCCCAAGGCCGCCAGCGCGTTGGCGCGGTTGTGGTGCGCCTCGGCGGTCGGCTGGATGGCGATGGCGGCGGTGTAGTCGGCCAAGGCCTGCTCGAACGCGCCCTCGGCCGCGAACGCGTTGCCGCGATTGTAAAACGCACTGAACGAGCGCGGCTCGATGGCCAGCGCCGCGTCGAAAAACTTGCGCGCGGCGGCGGCATCGCCAGCGCGGTGATGGACGATGCCGCGGTTGACCAGCACGCCCGCTGACCGCGGCGCAACGGCCAGCACCGCGTCGAAGTCGGCGCCTGCCTGCGCCAGCGCGCCGGCGCGCAGCTGCAACTCGCCGCGCGCCGCCAGCGCATCGACGAACCTGGGATCGCGGGCGAGCGCCGCGGTGAAGTCCGCCAGCGCACCCGGGCCGTCCCCCGACACCATGCGGTCGACGCCCAGCGAAAAATGGTTGGCCGCGATGTCGGGAGCCAGCGCAACGGCGCGGGAGTGATCCGCGATGGCGTCGGCGTTGCGGCCGAGCAGGCGCGCCGCCGTGCCGCGTGCGGCGTAGCCGCGCCAGTCGTTCGGCGCCATCTCCACCACTTGAGTGAAGGCGCTGTGCGCCTCGGAATAGTTGCCGGAGCGGGCGAGGGCGGTGGCGCGATTGGCCACAGCGGTCAGGTTGGCGGGCTGCGCCTGCAGCACGCGATCGTAGTCGCCGATCGCCTCGGTGACCTGGCCCAGGGCAACGCGCAGGCCGCCGCGCATGGCGAGGGCCTCGGTGTTGTTGGGCTGCACGGCCAGCACTGCTTCCACGTCGGCCAACGCCCCTTGCAGGTTGTTGCGCCGGTTGCGCGCATCGGCGCGGCCGAGAAGGGATTGGACGTGTCGCGCGTCCACCTTCAGCGCAAGGTCGAACTGCTCTTCGGCCCAATCGGCGCGGTCCCGCGCCAGCCACGTCATGCCGCGCTGATAGAATCCGTCGGCGAAGTCGGGCCGCATCCGCGTGACCATCTGGAAGTCGGCGTCGGCGCGTTCCCACATCTGCGCCTGGGCGTAGCCGACGCCACGGTAGTACACCGCCATCGAGTTCTGCGGCTGCAAGCGGATCACGGCGCTGAAGTCGGGCACGGCCTTGGGCGCGTCGTTCAGGGCAAGGTACGCCGTGCCGCGGTTGATCAGCGCGACGGCGTCGTTGGCGTTCCCCTGCAGCAGGCCGGAGTAGAGCTGCACCGCTTCGTCGAACTTGCCCTGGTCGAAGCGCACGGCCGCCAGCACGTGGCGTGCCGCGCGGTCGAGGGGGTCGAGAGTGAGCGCCTTTTGGGCGTCCGCTGCAGCGTCGTCCAGGCGGCCGAGACTGCGCAAGCTCACGGCACGCCCCGCGAGCGCCGCGCCGAGATCGGCACGCACACCAAGCGCCCGGTCGAAGTCGGCGACGGCGCCGCCGTGGTCGCCTGCGCCCGCGCGCGCGAGGCCGCGATTGGAGAGCGCCGCCGCCAGATTGTTGCCGGCGAGTTCGTTGGAGCCGATGGCGCGCGTGAACAGGTCGACGGCATCGGCGTATGCGGCGCGCTAATACGCCGCGAGGCCCGCGTTCACGTCATCGACTGCAGCGCCGATGGCGGCGGTAGGCGAAATGGCAATGCACGCTGCAAGCAGTACCGAACGGATACGCATCGCGAAGGCCTCCTATCGCCGCTCCCACGCCGCTTGGACTTCGGCGGCGCGCTTGTCCATCTCATCCGCTTCCGTCGCTTTGCCCGCCTGGCGCAGCGCCTCGGCGTAGCCGCGGCGGCTGAGGGCTTCGCGCAGATGGCCGGTGCCGAGGCCGTACTGCCAGAGGTCGACGACCTCGGACCACAGCTTGAAGGACTCTTCCGTGCGCCCGGCGCGGGCCAGCATCATGGCGCGCTCCTCCATGACCGTCACCGTGCGCGGGTGGGCGTCGCCGTAGTACTTGTCGTACAGCGCCAGTGCCCGCGCATACATTTTGTCGGCTTCGGCGTACTTCTGCAGATCGCGGTAGTTGGCGGCCATCATGACAAGCGGCGGCATCAGGTCGGGATTGTCCTCGCCGCCCTGCTTGGCGAGCGCGGGGATCACCTTGTCGCCGAATGCGCTCACTTCCTCGAGCCGGTTCTGCGCGCGCCGCAGCGGCATCATGTTGAGCCAGGTGGTGACGAGCTTGGGATCGCCGGGCGCGAAGTTCTTCTCCGCAAGACCAAGGGCCATCTCCATCTCGATGGCCGCCTCGGGCACCTCGTTGATGCCGTAGAGGTGCGCGCCCTTGGCGAGATGCGCCTGCCACTCGGCAACTGCATCCTGCGCCAGCGCCAGACCGGACCATGCAACGCTCAACAGGGCTGCTACACCCAGCCGCTTCGCAACCGAACCCATTCCGCCTCCTCCCACCCAGGTACGATTTATAACAAAAAGGCCGGGCTGCAGGAGCAGCCCGGCCAGTCTTCGATAGGGAGGCCACACCCGAAGGGTGCGGTGGGCGCCGGAACAGAATTCGGGCGCCCAGCCCCGCTGACCGAGCCACCGAAAGCCTCGATCCGCGGGGACGAAACGCCGGCGAACGCCAGCGTCCCCTTTGACCATCGATATGGGTTTGGGCGGGCTGAAATACCAGCCCGTGAGTGGCCTTACTCGGCGGCGGCCTGGTGCGACTCGTCCTCGATCCCGGCCAGGTAATGCTGCGCGTCGAGCGCGGCCATGCAGCCGGTGCCGGCCGCCGTGACGGCTTGGCGGTACACGCT
>CAIVPW010000249.1 GCA_903907895.1 uncultured Alphaproteobacteria bacterium | reverse complement strand
GTCGAATCGCTGACCCGGGGCGCGCCAGTCCAGATCGCCAATGTCTGGCAGGCATGACCATGACGACAAACGTTGGTGAACGGCAGGAATCTCCGGACGGTTCGCGGCCACCGACCCGTAGGCTGGACGGGCAGGGCGCCATCGTCACCGGCGGCGCGCGGGGCATCGGGCTGGGCATCGCGCAGCGCCTGTCGAAGGAAGGCTGCCGAGTCGTGCTGTGGGACCGCAGTTTCGAGGCGTTCGACGCCGCGGCGGCCGGCTTTTCGCCGGCGTCGCTGCAAATCGTGAACGTGGCGGACTACGGGCAGGTCGAGCAGGCCTTCGCCGCCAGCGAGCAGGCGCTGGGAACGATCGACATCCTGGTCAACAACGCGGGCATCAATGGTCCGGTGGCCCCCACCTGGGAATACCCGCTGGAGGCCTGGGACCGCGTGCTGGCGGTCGACCTGACCGGTGTCTTCTACTGCTGCCGTGCCGTGGTCCCGCACCTGCGCGCGCGCGGCTACGGGCGCATCGTCAACGTTGCCTCGATCGCCGGCAAGGAAGGCAATCAGGGCATCGCGGCCTATGCCGCCGCGAAGGCCGGTGTGATCGGCTTCACCAAGTCGCTGGCGCGGGAACTGGTCGACAGCGGCGTGCTGGTGAACGCCATTGCGCCCGTGCTCACCGAGACCGACCTGTTCCGCGAAATGACGCCGGAACACATCGCGCTTGCCCGCAGCCGGATACCGATGGGGCGCACGCTGCAGGTGCCCGAGGTGGCGGCAATGGTCGCCTGGATTGCCAGTCCGGAGTGCAGCTTCAGCACCGGATTCGTGTTCGACCTGTCCGGCGGCCGCGCCACGTACTGATCTTCAGGCGCCGATGTCCCACAGCGCCGCGCCGCGCCTGATCGCGCTCTTGGCGACGATGACGCGATGGATCTCCGAGGTGCCGTCGAAGATGCGATAGATCCGCGCGTCCCGATACAACCCCTCGATGGGCATCTCGCGCGAATAGCCCATGCCGCCGAAGACCTGCACCGCGCGATCGGCCACGCGGCCGAGCGTTTCGGCAGCCTCGACCTTGACCATCGAAATCCAGTCGCGGGCGTCGTGGCCCTGATCGATCTCCCACGCCGCCCGCAGCAGCAAGAGGCGCGCTGCGTTGATTTCGATCACGCTGTCGGCGATCATCTGCTGGACCATCTGGAATTCGCCGATGGGGCGGCCGAACTGCCGGCGTTCGCCGGCGTGGCCGGTTATCAGTTGCAGCAGGCGACAGGCTTTGCCGACCGCGCGCGCGCCGATCTGCCCGAGCCGCACCCGGCCGAGTGTCGCGTAGGCCAGCGCCAGTCCCTCGCCTTCCCGGCCGAGCAGGTGCTCGGGGCCCAGTTCGACATCACGGAAAAACAGCTCCACGTGACTGGTGCCCGCCAGGCCCATCATGTCCTGGCTCCTGCCGATCTCGACGCCGGGCAGCGCCTTGTCGACGAGGAACAGCGATACGTGGCGCGGCCGCGCCGCCGGATCGGTCACCGCCGAGACGATGAAAAAATCGGAATAGAGACCGTCGCTGATGAAGTGCTTGGCCCCGGAGAGTACCCAGCCGGCGCCCTTTCTCTCGGCCCGGCTCTGGATCGCGGCCGCGTCCGAGCCCGCGTTGGGCTCGGTGAACGCGATCGAGCAGGTCCGTTCGCCGCGCACCGCGGGCAACAGCCAGCGATCCTTTTGCGGCGCGGTCCCTGCGAGCAGCGATTCG
>CAIVPW010000248.1 GCA_903907895.1 uncultured Alphaproteobacteria bacterium | reverse complement strand
GTGCTGAACGGCGCGCGCCGCGGCTTGGTCGTCTGCTCCCAGCCATAGGCAAACTTCAGCAGCGTCGCTTCCGTGAAGACGCCGCCGAGCAACTCCACGCCCACCGGCAATCCATCGGTGGTGAAGCCGGCCGGCATGCTGATCGCGGGCAGGCCGGAGTGTGCACTGAGCCGACAGTTGGTGTCGATCTGCGGCTCGCCGATCATCACCGGCTTGCGCCGGAGCGTCGGGTAGGCCAGCGCGTCGAGGCGCTGCTCTTCGAGCGTGGCGAGCACGGCCGCGCGCAGGGCGCGGCGCTTCACAAAAGCCTGGCGGTAGTGCTCGGTCTCTCGCTTCTCCGGCGTATTGCGCAGCCGGAAGGTGGCATCCAGCTGATCGTGATGCAATCCGCGTTCGATGATCTCGCCGAGCGACTTCACCGGCGCATTCGGTTGCTGTGCCAGGTAGGCGGCGAGATCGAACTTGAACTCGTCGGTGATCACGCTGCTGTCGCGCAGCAGGTCGTCGAGCCCGGGTACCGTGATCTCGACGACCTCCGCGCCCTGCGCCTTCATGCCGTCGAGCGCCTTGCGAACCAGCGCCGCGACCTCATCATCCTCTGGCGCACTACCGAACAGCGCGCGCAGCACGCCGATGCGGGCGCCCTTCAGGCCATCGGCCGTCAGCGCATCGCGATAGCTCCTGGGAATATGGGCGGCGCCCTCGGCGGTGATCGGGTCAGTGGGATCGGGACCAACGGTCGCGTCGAGCATGATGGCGAGGTCGGTCACCGTGCGTGCCAGCGGACCGGCAATGTCTTGCGTGGATGACAGCGGCATCACGCCGGTGCGGCTCGACAGGCCGTGCGTCCCGCGCAGACCCACCAGGTTCTGGTTGGCGGCGGGAATCCTGATCGATCCGCACGTGTCACTGCCCATGCCCGCGGCCGCAAAGCTGGCGCCGATCGCGGCGCCGGTGCCGCCACTGGAGCCGCCGGGCACGCGCAGCAGGTCGTACGGGTTACGCGTCTTGTTGGTGAGCGACGAAATGGTGGTGGTGCCCGCCGCCAGTTCGTGCATCGTCGTCTTGCCGAGTATCACCGCGCCGGCCTGCCGCAGCTTGCGCACCTGGTAGGCATCGGCCGCAGGTTGCATGGTGGCGAGGCCAAGCGTGCCGCCTGACGTCGGCATGTCGGCCGTGTCGTAGTTGTCCTTGATGAGGACCGGGATGCCATGCAGCGGCCCGCGCACGCCCTTCTCGGCGCGCTCGCGATCCAGCGCATCAGCTTCTTCGCGCGCGCGCGGGTTGAACGTCACCATCGCATTCAGCTGAGGGCCGGCCTGGTCGTAGGCCTGGATTCGCGCGAGGTACGAATCCACGAGTCCGCGCGCGGTGACCTTGCCGGTGGTCATCGCAGCCTGCAGATCGGTGATCGACTGCTCGTGGACCTCGTAAAAACTGAGCAGCGGCACGGGTTGCGGACGCGCGGCGGGCTTGCGCCTGCCCTGGGCAGCGTCGAAGGGCTGCGCCAAGGACATGGTGCCCTGGCCGGCGAGCAGGACCGCGGCGATGAACAGTGCGAAACGTCGCGGGGGCAAGCGGGTCTCAGAACGCATGGCCTATTGTCCTTCACCTTGCTGCGTTCTCTCTGAATGTCG
>CAIVPW010000247.1 GCA_903907895.1 uncultured Alphaproteobacteria bacterium | reverse complement strand
CAAGTACGGCGGCACTGCTCACTTCGCGCGGCCGTCGTTCATCGGCTTTTCTCCAGAGGCGCAGCGCGTGCTGGTGGAAGAGGCGCACCGCCGCGGCAAGTCGGCCGAGACCCACGCGACGACGCCGGATGGCCTGCGCTTATCGGTCGAAGCTGGCATCGACCTGATTCAGCATCCTGAACTGCTCGGCCCACGTGAATTGCCCGACGCACTGGTGCGCGCCATCGTCGAGAAGAAGGTGGTCTGCTCAATGTTGAGCACCACCATCTCCGGCGAGGCTTGGACGAAAGCTGTCAAGGAGCGCGACGAGGCGCTGGCGAAACGAACCGAAGCCGAGAAGGCGCAACAGGGGACACCGCGCCCGCGCACCGGCGCTGAGTTGCGTCAGCGTGCGGCGGACGAGGGCCTCGAGCTGCAGATGCGCCGGCGCAACGCGCAGAAGCTGATCGCCGCTGGTGCCGTCGTGACCGTCGGCACCGATAGCTACTGGGCCGCAGCGCCCGAGTTCACCCGCAGCGGCACCAAGCCCGACAACCAGAATCACGGCATTGGCACGGTCATCGCCATCGAGGGACTGGTCGAATTGGGCATGACGCCGGCCCAGGCGATTGTGGCGGGGACCAGGAACGGCGCCATCGCATCGCGAGGGCTGGCCGAGTTCGGCACCATCGAGGCCGGCAAGCGAGCCGACCTCCTCGTGCTCGACGCCGACCCGCTGCTCGCGATCAGCAACCTCCGCAAGCTGGCGATGGTGATGCGCGACGGCCAGGTCATCGACCGCCAGCGCTTGCCCCAGCAGCGGGTCTTGAGTCGATGACGAGACACGGTTTCGCCTGCCCGACGATGGCAGCTTCTACGATGTGATGGAGTTGCGGCAGGGGCGCGACCTCGAGTCGCGAGTGCGCGAGTTCGCGCCGTTGCCGCCCGGGATAGTTTGTTACCGATGTCCCCGAAATGGACCCTGTTGAAAGTGGTCGGGGCGACTGGATTCGAACCAGCGACATTCCGCTCCCAAAGCGGACGCTCTACCAGGCTGAGCCACGCCCCGGACCAGACGCTATTGTAGCCCGAGAACGGCGTCCCTGCCGCCCGGCCACGGGCTCACCGTGCCAGGCGCACCATGTGGTCGAACGCCGGGTCGGTTGCCTCGCCGAGCGCCCGCTTGGCGATGTACTCACCGATTACCGGGCCATGCTTGAACCCGTGTCCCGACCCACCGCCCGCGATCAGCACGTTGTCGTAGTCGGGATGGCGATCGATGATGAAGTGCTCGTCGGCGGTGTTCTCCAGCTGGCAGACCCGGGTCTCGATCACCGGTTGATCCTTGAGCGCGGGAAAGCGGAGCGCGAGATAGGCGCGCGCGCGACGCACTTCGTGGGGCGTGACGATGCGCTCATCGGTGTCGGGGTCGAATGACGTGGCGCCGGAGGTGGCGCACACCTTGAAGCCGCGTTCGTCGATGTTCGCGAATCCGTAGCAGCGGTCTTCGGAATAATTGGGGAAGTTGGGGAAGTTGAACCGGGTATCGCCGGCGGGCGTGCCGAAGTAGAGCACATCCCGCCCGGGGACCTGGATCTTCGTGCCGAGCAGCGCTGGGAACAGCCGCGGCAGCCACGGGCCGCACGCGAACACGAACTGTTGCGCCGCCACGCGGTCGCCGTTCGCGGTCGCGAGGTCGAGCAATTGGCGGCCCTCGCCGCGTCCCGGTGTGGCGCGGGCAATCGTCACCGTGCCGCCCTTGCGCTTGAACGCGGCCGCCACCGCGAGAATGGCCTGCTTGGCGCGCAGCACGCAGGCGCCGGGTTCCAGCAGGCCCACCCCCATGCCGTCCGGATTCATCTGCGGATAGCGCTTGCGCATGTCGTCCTGCGTCATCGCTTCGGTCTTGACGCCGATCTTCGTCAGCGTGGCCTGCGTGGCCCTGAGGCTGGGGGTCCAGTCGGGCACCAGCTGCAGGCGCCCCGTTTCCATCATCAGCGGCACGCCGAATTCTTCCTGCCGCGCTCGCCACGCGGTGAACGCGCGCAACGCCGAGCGCGAGTAGAGCTCGCGGTCGCCGTAGCCGCAGCGAATCTGGCGGGTCTCATCACCCGATGTTGAGCGCGAGTTGCCGGGGCCATAGGCGTCGACCAAGGTCACGGCATGGCCCATCTCGCGAAGGTGCAACGCCGTCCACGCGCCGAACGCACCACCGCCCACCACGACGACCGACGAGCGCGGCGTGGTCTGCGTCGCCGCCGCGAACGCCGTCGGTTCGAGTCCGAGCGCCGTGGCGCCGAGCGGCACGCTGGCGGCCTTGATGAATGTCCGTCGATTCATGATCTATTTCGCCTTCCGGCCAGCGAGCCACTGCTGAATCTCAGCGAGTTGCGCATTGACGGCATCCGGGTTGGTTGATTGCGGTGTCTTCTTGGCGCGCACCGACGCCTGCGCGGTTACGACCTGCATCACGGCGTCGCCGAACGCCGGATGATAGGCCTTCCACTCGGCTGGCGTCAGCGTTTCGAACTCCCTGCCTTCGGCCAGCATCTTGCGCACCATGCCGCCGACGATCTCGTGCGCCGTGCGGAAGGCGACGCCCTGCGCCACCAGGTAGTCGGCGACGTCGGTGGAGAGCAGGAAGCCGGAAGCGCCACGCGTGGTGCGGGCGCGATCAAGCGTGAGCGTGCGCACGACCACGGTCGCGGCACCGGCCGACCCCATCAGCGTGTCCTCGCTGTCGAACAGCACCTCCTTGTCTTCCTGGAGGTCCTTGTTGTACCCACTCGGCAGGCTCTTCATGGTCGCCAGCCATCCGGCGAGATTGCCGATGGAGCGGCCGGCCTTGCCGCGGACCAACTCCATGGGGTCCGGGTTCTTCTTCTGCGGCATCAGGCTGCTGCCGGTGGCGACCGCATCGGAAAGCACGAAGAAGCCGAACTCCTCACCAGTGAAGAGCACGACGTCTTCGGCGAGCCGGCTGAGGTGCACCATGGCCAGCGACGAGGCGTGCAGGAAGCTGCTGACGTAGTCGCGGTCGGACGTGGCGTCGATGCTGTTGGCGACGACCTTGGTGAAGCCGAGCTTCGCGGCGAGGAAGGCGGTGTCGACCGCGTAGTTGGTCCCGGCGATGGCGCCGGCGCCGAGCGGCATGGCGTCGGCTTCGGCGCGCACCACGGCAAAGCGCTCGACATCGCGCCGCAGGGCCGCCGCGTGGGCGAGCAGGTAGTGGGCGACGGTCACCGGTTGGGCCCGCCGGACGTGCGTGTATGACGGCATGACGGCATCGCCGGCGGCGGCCGCCTGCGTCACCAGCGCCTCGATCACCGCGACCAGCGACTGCTGGATGTCCGGGACGCGGCGGCGGACGTAGAGCCGCATGTCGACGCCGACCTGGTCGTTCCGCGAGCGGCCGGTGTGCAGCTTGCGGCCCGGCTCGCCAATGCGTTCGATCAGGACGCGTTCGACGAAGGAATGGACGTCTTCGTCGGGCCCCGACAGGAAGGCGGCATCGGCGCGGCCGCGTTCGAGGATCGAGGACAGGCCACGTTGAATCGCCTGCGCCTCGGCGGGCGTGAGCACGTTGGCGCGGGCGAGCGCCTCCGCCCACGCCATGCTGCCAGCCACGTCGTCTTCAAAGAGCCGCTTGTCGAAGCCGAAGGACGCGCCCCAGGCGAGCAGCGCCTTGTTGGGCTCGACATCGAAGCGGCCCGACCAGAGAGGCTTGGCCGAATCCTGGGCCAAGGCCGGTGCGGCTGCGACCAGAACGGCCAGGACGAGAAGGGCGGTGGCAACGGGGCGGCGTCGGTCGGGGGCAGGCATGACGTGAATTATCGCTCGTGAGTTCTGGCTTGACTATAATCATCGCATCGAGATACATTGATGAAGCTCTGGCCGTGACGGCCGGACGGTTATCGAGAGTGGCTGAGGGATCGGGCCCGCAGACGCCACAGCAACCTGGCCGCGACCGACAGACCTGAAGGTCTGTCGCCACTTACGCTGCGCCGTGGTGCTAACTCCCGCCCCTGTCGGGGAGAGATACGGACCATGAGCGATTCGTTCCCGTCGTCCATCCATCGTCAGCTGGCCCTCGTCCATGGGGAGCACGGCTCACACGTGTACTTCGGTGCCGCCGATGGCGCGCCTGACATCATCGCCGCCATCACCGACGCCCCGTCCAGTGCCGGGCCGGCGGTGGTCACGCAGTGGTGCATTCGCGTGACCTATCCTGGGCTGCTTCCGCCGATTTCGACCGCGGTCGCGATTGCGAGCAGGGCCGGACTGCGCGTGCAGGCCGTTGCCGACGCCCCGGATAGGCAATCGCACTGGCTGCTCACCGGCCAACACTCGTGGACCGTCGTGGCCGCGGCGGCCGCCCGCCTTCGCAGGGCCCATCGTGTGACGGCGACTGCCTTCCGACGCCTGCCCAGTTAGCACTTCAGCCCCCAAGCACCCCATCACCGGAGCACCCAACCAGATGCGTTTTGCCACTCGTGCCAT
>CAIVPW010000246.1 GCA_903907895.1 uncultured Alphaproteobacteria bacterium | reverse complement strand
TGGGCGGCTCACCGTGCTGTCCTTTTCGCTGCGGGATGGCCGTTGGCTGAACGTCGCGCAGGTACGCACGCCGCGCGAATCCCTCCTGTGGCCTGCGCTGTTGACCCTGGCGGTGACCGGCGCCGCCATCGTCCTTGCCACGCTGTTGGCCGCGCGCCACCTGACAGCCCGGTTTGCCGAATTGGCGCACGCCGCCCAGCGCGTCGGCCGCGGCGAGATGGTCGAGCCGTTGCCCGAGGTTGGCCCGCTCGACATTCGCGCCACCGCGCGCGCCTTCAACCAGATGCAGGCACGCTTGCAGCGCTTCGTCCAGGACCGCACCCGCATGCTGGCGGCCATCAGCCACGACCTGCGCACGCCGCTCACGTCCCTGCGCCTGCGCGTTGAGCTGCTCGATGATGAGGAGGCGCAGCGCCACATGGTGCGCACCATCGAGGAGATGCAGCGCATCACCGACGCCACCTTGGCATTCGCGCGCGATGAATCGGCGCACGAGGACACCAGAACGGTGGACCTGACCGGCCTGGTCGCCGGCATCTGCGACGATCTCCTGTACATCGGCAAGGATGTCACCTTCGAGCCGGCGCCTGCACTTCCGTACGTATGCCGTCCCGACGACGTGAAGCGCGCGATGCGCAACCTGATCGAGAACGCCGTGTCCTACGGCAAGCGCGCGACCGTGTCGCTCGGCAGCATGCCGGACGGCGTCCGCGTCTTCGTCGATGACGAGGGGCCCGGCATTCCACCGCCCGATTTCGAGCGCGTGTTCCAGCCGTTCGTGCGCCTCGACAAGGCGCGCAGCTCCACGTCCGGTGGATCGGGGCTCGGAATGTCGATCGCCCGCACGATCGTGCGTGCCCACGGCGGCGACATCGAGCTCAAGAACCGGCCCTCGGGCGGCTTGCGGGTCACCGTCTTCCTGCCGACTCCGCAATAAGAAGCAGTAGCCGTAGTCAGGCGTTCTTACCGGTCCAGTCGACCGACAGGATTTGTGGCGTGCCGTTGACGTTCTCGTACGTCAGGTCACGCCAATGCCCGTCGACCTTATCGAGGTCCCACACGCTGTCCGCGTGGAGGGTGCCCTCAGTTGCCCAACGAAGCGACCAATACCGCTGCGCCGAGCAGAGCAAACACGGCGGCCGCCGCCACGCGCACGGCGCCCAGTGGCACCACGCGGGTGACGGCGCCGCCAAATAGCACGGCGGGGATGTTGGCCAGCATCATTCCCGCCGTGGTGCCGATGGTCACCGTGACCACCGCCTGGAAGCGGGCGGCAAGCAGCGAAGTGGCGAGCTGTGTCTTGTCGCCGATCTCCACGAGAAAGAACGCAACCAGTGTTGTCAGGAATACGCTGCGGGCGGTGCGCTCCGCCTGGGTGGCATCTGCTTTGTCCGGCACCAGCGTCCAGGCCGCCATGGCCAGGAACGCAAGCCCCACCATCGTCTGAAACGTCGGGCCCGCCAGCCACTTTGCCAGCGCGACCCCGGCCGTGGCGGCCAGTGCGTGGTTGAGCAGCGTTGCGATGAGGATGCCGAGCAGGATCGGCGTCGGCTTGCGGTACTTCGCCGCGAGGACGATGGCGAGCAACTGGGTCTTGTCGCCGATCTCGGCGAGCGCGACCAGACCGGCAGAGACGAGGATTGCTTCCACGAGACATCACCAGGGCCGGTGGAGACGACGACGCAGCGGCCGTCGGCCCGATGCCGGCGGCTACGTCGTCGGTCTCGCCAGGCAGGATCCTTCGATCCGCCGCGCGCGCCATGGTTCCGAGGAACCAAGTGTGTTGACGCGCGCTCCGCTCAAAGCGGACGGCTACTCCCCGAGTGAGTGGACGGCTCTATAGCGCATCGGCACAACGATGCCGAGCGCAAAGTCGATTAGTGCGCGGCGGGCTGGAACAGCTCGACGATGTTGCCCGATGGGTCGTCGAGCAGGATCTGCGCGCCGCCCTTGCCGGCCACGATCTCGTTGCGGAACTTGAGCCCCGCGGCCTTCAGGCGCTTCACCTCGGCTTCCAGGTCCTGCACGTGGATCTGAAAGCGGCTCCAGCCGCCCGGTTCCTGCTTGCGGCCGTCGGGCATTTCCTTGGCGCCCGCGCTGGTCTTGTTGCTCAGCAACAACCGCATCGGGCCGCGGTCGAGTGCGGCGAACGCGGGCGAGGTGTCCTGGTGCACGGTGAAGCCGAGATGTTGCGTGTAGAACTGCAGTGCGGCCGGCACATCGTTGACGATGTAACGGACGACGACGGCGGGGTTGCCTTCCATGTGCGGTCTCCTGCCTTAGCCGAGGAAGCCGATGTGGTGCACGATCGCGCTGGAAACGCGCCGCACCAGTTCGAAGCGTTCGCGCAGCGGCCGGAACACCTGCTCGTGCTCCGTCTCGTAGGTGTGCGAGTCGTCGCCGCGATAGGTGGCCTCCTCGCCGAAATCCTCGACGGCGGCCGACGGTTGCAGCGAGAAGATGCGCTCGAGCAAATTCACCGCGCCGGTCACGTCGAGGTGCAGCAGGCGCAGCAGCGTGCGTTCGCGCGTCGTGCCCATCTGCGGGCCGAAATCCGGCACGCGCGTGGCCAGCTCGTAGAGCTCCAGGATCAGGGCGACGCGGAAGGCGTGCAGGATCAGCAATGCGCTGCGCGTGTCGCTCTCGACCAGGGCCTCGGCGCCGCGGTTGCCGCCGACCCCGTTCGTGATCTCGGTGATGCCTTCGGTTGCGAGCAGGTGGTCGGCATAGAGCTTGCGCACGATGCGGTCCTGCGCCTCGTGCAGGTTGGCGCGCTCCAGCAGCCGCGCGACCGAACGCAGGCGCTCGGCCCAGCGGCGGTCATCGGTGGCGCCGGCGCGCAGCAGCCACAGATTCGGGTTCTGCGTCTCGATGTAGGCGCGCACCGCGTCAAAGCTGCCGACCGTGAGCGCGTACTCGGCGATCCCCATCAGCGAGCGCAGGCGCGGGCTGGCGTGATAGAGCTCGGCAAATCGCTTCGGATCGCGCGTGATGGCGGCGCCCAGCCCGCCCCACGAGTTCGCCAGCACGCCCAGTTGCTGCAGCGCTGCATTCTGCGGAATGGCGCGCAGCTCGGCGGCGTAGGCGACCGCCTTCGGCTCCGCGTCCTCGCGCTGGCGCACCATGTTGCGGCTGCCGGAGGGGTACAGGAAGTTGGTGGCGAATGCGCCCAACAGTGCGCCGAAATCCGGGTCGGCCATCAGGTCGACCTGGAACGTGGTGATGGCGGTGAACAGCTCGCGCAGCGTCTCGCCTTCGGCGTAGAACGGATCGGCGGCGGCGGGCGGCGGCTCCACCGC
>CAIVPW010000245.1 GCA_903907895.1 uncultured Alphaproteobacteria bacterium | reverse complement strand
GCACGGAGCTCGGGCAGGCACGAGCCGCAGTTGGTGCCGGCGCGCAGATGCTGGCCGATGGCCGTGGCATCCGTCAGAGCATGGTCGCGGATGGCGGCGACGATGCGGTTGATGCCGACCTCGAAGCAGGAGCAGACGATGCGGCCGCGATCCTCTTGCGGCCCGGCCGCGCGCGCGATGAGCAGGGTGGTGCGCGCGCCGTCGTCGAGAGCGGGCGCCGCGAATTGCTGCAGCAGCCATTCGCGCGTGGGCAGTGAACCCGGCGGGCCGGCAAACAAGCACGCGGCGACCTGGCCATCCTCGATGCGCCCGAGGCGCACGATGCCGCGGCGGCGGTCGCTGAACTCTACGATCTCGCCGCCGGTGCCAATCAGCTCCGCCCAGCGATCGGGCGCGGTCTGGTCGACATCCGCGAGCTCCAGCACGTAGCCGCCGTCGACGCGTGCGCGCGTCCAATAGAACTCGCGCGGCTGCAGGCGTTGCCGCGTCAGCAAGAAGCCGGTGGTGGCCACGTCGATCGGCGCGACGCCCACGGGCGTGTGCTTCAGTTCGGGCTGTCCGGAGTAGGGGTCTGTGGCGGGATTCACCAGCTTGCCGACGACGCAATGCGCCGAAGCGGCGTCGCTCCAGTGCATCGGCAGGAAGACGCTGCCGCGTGACTGATCCGCGCTGATGCGCACGCGCGCGATGGCAGTGCCCCAGGCGCTGGCGATGCGCGCGAGGCCGCCGTTGGCCAGGTGGTGATCGGCGGCGTCGTCGGGGTGAACGTCAACCGTAGGCTCGGGTGCATGGCGGGCGAGACGAACCGAGCGGCCGGTCTGCGCCATGGTGTGCCACTGATCGCGGGCACGCCCGGTGTTGAGACGCAGCGGATGCGAGGACGACGGCGCGTATGCGACGCCTTCCTGGCGCACGGCCACAAAGCGGGCGCGGCCGTCGGGCGTCGGGAAATGGCCGTCGGCCAGCAGGCGGTCCGCTGCCACGCCCTGCTGCACCGGCCACTGTGTCGGGCGCATCGTGCGGTAGTCGTCGTCGTCGATCGTGGTAAGGCCGGCCAGGTTGAACAGGCGCGCGCCGTCGTTCTCGAAGGCCGACAGGCGCGCGTGTTCACGGAACACGTCGGCGTCGCTCTTGAAGGCGAATGCGGCGTCAAAGCCCATGCGGCGGCCGACCTCGGCAAAGGCCCACCAATCCGGCTTGGCCTCGCCCGGCGGTGCGCGGAACGCGCGCTGGCGCGAGATGCGGCGTTCGGAGTTGGTGACGGTGCCGCTCTTTTCTCCCCACGCGGCGGCAGGCAGCAGGATGTGCGCGTACTTTGCCGTGTCGGTGTTGCCGACGACGTCTGACACGATCACCAATGGGCAGCGCGCGAGCCCTTCGCGCACGCGCGCGGCATTCGGCATGCTGACGGCAGGGTTGGTCGCGGCGATCCAGATTGCCTTGATGCGGCCGCTGGCCACGGCCTCGAACATGTCCACGGCCTTTGGCCCGGCTTGGGTTGCCATGCGCGGCGCGTTCCAGAAGCGGCGGACGCGGTCGATGTCTTCCGGATTCTCAAGAGCCATGTGCGCGGCAAGCTGGTTGGCGAGGCCGCCGACCTCGCGCCCACCCATGGCGTTGGGTTGGCCGGTAAGCGAGAAGGGGCCCATGCCGGGCTTGCCGATGCGGCCCGTGGCCAAGTGGCAATTCAGGATCGCGTTGACCTTGTCTGTTCCGTGCGACGACTGGTTCACGCCCTGGGAGTAGGCACTGACAGTGCGGGGCGTGTTGGCGAACCAATCGTAGAAGGTGCGCACATCGCCTTCGTCGAGGCCGCAGCCTGCGGCCACGGCGGCAATGTCGGGTGTATCCGCGACCGCGGCGGCGACGGAGGCATCGAAACCCTTGGTATGCAGCTCGATGAAGGCGCAGTCGAGGGCGCCGCTGCGGGCGAGGTGCGCGAGCAGCCCATTCCAGAGCAGCACATCGGTGCCGGGTCTCAGCGGCAGGTGCAGGGCGGCATCCGAGCATGTTGCCGTGCGGCGAGGATCGATGACGACGACCTTGCCGTGGCGCGCCGCGGCGGCGGCCGTCAGGCGCTGGTACAGGATGGGGTGGCACCACGCGGTGTTCGAGCCGCTGAGCACGACGAGGTCGGCTAGCTCGAAGTCCTCGTAGCAGCCGGGCACGATGTCTTCCCCGAACGCGCGGCGGTGGCCGGCGACGCTGGAGGCCATGCACAGGCGCGAATTCGTGTCGATCGCCGCCGAGCCGAGGAAGCCCTTCATCAGCTTGTTGGCGACGTAGTAGTCCTCGGTGAGGAACTGGCCCGATACGTAGAACGCCACCGAACCGGGGCCGTGGCGCTCGATCGTTTCCGTAAAGCGGTGCGCGATCAGGTCGAGCGTTTCATCCCAGCCCGCGCGCCGGCCGTGAATGTAGGGATGCAGCAGGCGGTCTTCGAGGCCCAAGGTCTCGCCCAGCGCCGAGCCTTTCGAGCAGAGGCGGCCGTGGTTGGCCGGATGCGCGGGATCGCCGGCGATGGAGCCGTCGCCGTCAACCCGCACACCGCAGCCG
>CAIVPW010000244.1 GCA_903907895.1 uncultured Alphaproteobacteria bacterium | reverse complement strand
CCGCACGTTCACGCGCGCCGAGCTTGGATTGCCCGAGAACGGCTTCGTGTTCTGCAACTTCAACCAGCCGTTCAAGTTCGAGCCCACGATCTTCGCCACCTGGATGCGCATTTTGAAGCGCGTGCCGGGCAGCGTGCTGTGGCTCGGCGCGTGGGATGATGCCGTGCAGCGCAACCTGCGGCGCGAAGCGGAGGCCCACGGCGTTGCACCCGAGCGCCTCGTCATCAGCGAGATCGCGCTGCCGGCCGACCATGCCGTGCGCCTGTCGCTCGCCGACCTCGCGGTGGACAGCCGCTATCACGCCGGCGGCGCCACCTCGGTGGATGCGCTGTGGGCCGGCGTGCCGCTGGTGACATGCCCCGGCGATCTGCCCACCTCGAACAACGGCCGCTCGCTGCTCACGGCACACGGGGTGCCGGAACTCATCACCGGCACGTTCCAGGAGTACGAGGACCTTGCCGTGGCGCTTGCCACCGACCCGGTGCGATACCGCGCCATCCGCGCCAAGGTGGAAGCCAACCGCGCCACCGCAGCCCTGTTCAACCGCGAGCGCTACACCCGCCATCTGGAGCGCGCGATCGAGATGGTGTGGGACAACACCGTGCGCGGCATGAAGGAAGACACCTTCGTTCCCGACTGACGATCACGCGCCGCCCCCGGCCGGCGGCCGGGTGAGGCGCGGCGCCACGAGTTCCGCATTGGGCAGCACGGTGAGGCCGTGCAGGTCGCCGAGCCCCAGCATGCGCGCGGCGCGCTGAAGGCCGTCGCCCGATTTCATCCACGACGGCGGCAGCTCCAGCAGCGGCGCGGGCGGACTCTCGCTTGCGGGCGTTGGTGCGGGCGCGGTGGGCGAGGGCGGGGGCGTTTCCGGCGCGTGCGCCGCTTCGGGCGGGTGCGGCGGCGGGCGTTCCGCGTCGCGCCGCTTGGCCAGGGCCTGGCGTGGCGGCGTCCGCTCCGCCGCGCCCTGCGCGAGCAGCCGCGCGGCCAGGTCGGCGTCGCTGAGGCGCGATAGCGGGCGCGGGACGGGTTTGGCCGCGCGGCGCGCAGTCAACTCCTCGGAGCGCAGCATGCCGAACTGGCGATCCAGCACCTTGGTCAACGCAACGCCTTGCGCCGGCTCCAAGCCGCCGCTGGCGATCAGGGCGCTGACCTGCCGCATGGCGGCGACGGCGTCGTGGCTCGTCTTGATCGGCGGCAGTTCGAACGGCGCCGTGCGCGACCGGTGGGGCAGGTGCCGCGCGCAAAAGCGCAGGGCAGTGGGATTGCCCGCCTTGGCGTGCGCCACGACCGCGCGCACAAGCTCCTCGCCTTCTTCTTCGAAGACGCGCTCGAGCAGCGCCGTGATCTTGTTGCGCGAGCCGGGCAGGCGGCCCGGATTGCCGGGCGGGAAGGGCCGGCCGCGGGGGTTGTGCCGCGGTTGATTGGGATTTCTACGCAGATCACGCGGGCGTGAGCTTGGCTCCGCAATCTGCTTCACTTCGTATCCGGCTGGCATCGCACTGGCCCTTCCTGAAGGCGAGGGGAGCCGCGGATATGGGGAGGGTCGGTGGGCGAGTCAATACGAAACGTATCTTCGAAATCCGCGATGCCCGTAGCCCATAACGCGGGTGCATCGAGTTGACCGAACGAAGCTGAATCAGGCCGGCATAAGGAACCAGAGATGTCAGCCACGCCCCAGGGACAGGCGGTGGGCGCGTGTTGTTAGGCTATCAGCGCGTCCGCGAGGCGGCGGGCGTAGTCCGCGACCCAATTGCAGATTCGTGATGCATGCGGTCCGGCACGCCTTATCTCCGCGAGTGCGATCCATCTCTCGTTTTCCCTATGCACGTTGCGCTGCCGATCGATTTCAAGGCTGCGAAAGCAGACGGTGCGGTGCGTTGTGTCGTAGGAAGAAACGACGCCATGAACTAGCGAGTCGCGAAATCGCGAGAAGTCATCCATCGCGATCGCCAATTCCCTGCCTTCCTTTCTGAACGGAGCAAGCCCAGGGATGTCGCGGACGCAGTCCTTGATGAAGCCTGTCTTACTAGTTAGCGACCGTGGCAGCCCGCGCCTACCGTGCTTGGTTGCCTTGCCGCCGCCTTGGTGAAATAGGAGGGAGATACAAGACTCTAGGCCCTGCTCCGCGAGCCCCCAATTGACGATTATTCGCCCGAGGTCGCGGTACATTGCTTCGAGCTTTCGCTTTGGCGGAAGCGTCTTAATCATGCGAATCCCTTCTCCAATTCGGAGCGCGCTCGCGAACGTTGGCCACGCGACCGAACGGGCGAAGGCTACCGCTATGGACGGCGATTCAAAAACGCCAGCTAAGCGTCCGCAGAGGCATCTCGCGGGCGCCTTGGACGCTTTCGGCTAAGTCGGGTGTTAGCGCGATCGGTTTCCACCGATGCTCTTGGAGGCGGCAGCGGCGCCCGCAGCCTCGGGCACGCACGGGCGTCGCAGCGGAAATCAAACTCGGTCCGCCAAGTGGGGTATGGTGGGGCATGGAATACAAGAACGAGCTTGCGAAGGGCTTTCACCGCCGCGCCGAGGCGATGCGCCAGAAGGCCACCCATGCCGCCAATGACCAGGCGCGCCAGTCCCGCCTGAACGTGGCGGAGTATTGGGAGAAGAAGGCCGCGGCGATCGAGGCGAATCCCGGCTTGGCCCAGCCCAGCCACCAGCAGAAGAGTTGGTCGCGCTCGCGTTAAGAGCGCTCGGCTTCGCGCTGCGCTTGTTGGAGCCGCAGTTCGTTGTGGCTTGTCCTTCGACACGGTGTTTATACGACGAAGCGCCAGCCGCTCCGTAGCAAACGGTCCGCTCAGTCGGAGCGTTCATTGCCGCCGCGATGGCCGCAAGTGAGAAGCCCGCTACGCCGAAGAAGGGGAAGGGTCGCCAAATGCGCCAACTCGCCGTTCTACTTGCCATCCTGCTCGCGGCTTGCACCACTGGCGAGCGCATGGGCTCTGTGTCGTACGGAATGACTCGCGAGCAAGTTATCGCCGTTCTGGGCCCACCCTCCGGTGGACAGCGCAGCGGAAACACGGAGGCGATCACGTACGTGAACCGCCTAATAAGCGGTTGGAGCTGGGACCGGGCCGACTACCACGTGATCCTCACAGACGGACAGGTCACAGCGTACGGCCCCGGCGTGGTTCGCCAGAACCCTGGGCCGGCATTCGGGACCATGATGATCGTTCCGATCCGCTAACACGCCCCGTATTTGCGAAGTACGCAATCGCCTTGTCGAAGTATGTCCTTCGACAGGCTCAGGACGAGGGGCTGTGGCGCCAAGGCTATGGGCTAGCGGGCAGCAGCGGCCAGAGGTAGGCGAGGACGGCGGCGGCGCCGAGGGTTGTGCGCACCGCGTGCAGAGCGCCCCACTTCACGATCAGGCGGCGTGACTCAGGTCCGCCGCGGTCGTTGGGGATTGCCTCGATGCGGCGGTTGGTCGGCATGATGCCGAGCAGGGTGTAGGGCCAGTTCGCGAGGATGAGCACGGCGCCGACGGCCCAGCGCCAATCCTGCGACTGCCAAGCGGCCCAGAATCCGAACAGCGCGGAGAGGACGGCGAGGGAGGCCTGCATCGCGAAGCCGCGGCGGTAGCTCGGCTTCCATTCGGCCAGGAGCGCGCGGTCGTCGATCTGGAGCCGGGCGGGTTGTTCCGCCACGGTGATGTACGCGGCGGCGCCCGCAAACAGGGCGGCGGTGACGAGGGCGAGCAGGGCGGGGAACATCAGCATTCCACGACCCTACCACGGGACAGGCGGTGTGCCGCCCGAGTTGGTGCGCGGGCCTAGCTCGCGGTGGCGAGCGGAACGGGTTCCGCGGTGGGGGTGAGCGTGACGGCGTCGGCGTATTCGGCCGAGACCTGCTCGGTGTCGCTCGGCTCGTCCCACACGTTGCAGTTGGCGCACAGGCTGATGTCGGCCTTGGCGCCCTTCAGGTGCAGGTCGCGCCGTTCGCGCATCTCGCGCCCCTGCCAGATCTCCTGGATCGACTGCAGGGCGACGGAACCGGTCGGCATGGTGTTGTTGTAGTCGACGTTGCAGAGCGGCACCTGGCCTTCGGAGAAGATCACCATCAGCGACCACAGGGCGACGCAGGGCAGGTTGGGCTCGCGCGTCGTGGTGACGGGCGCGAATTCCTTCAGCTGGCCGCCCCAGTTGTGGATGTTGTGGTAGTTGACCCGGTCGTTGAACTTGAGCTTCGGGCGCCAGAAGCGCTCGTATTCCGGCCACTCGTCGGCGTTCGTCTCCTGGCGCACCATGCGCACGCGGATGGAGCACGACGGGCGGATCTTGTTGCGCAGCTCGATGAAGCGCAGCGCGTTCTCCAGAACCTCCTCGAAGTTCAGGCGCACGCGGATGGCTTCGAAGACGTCCTTCTTCAGGCTGTCGATCGACAGGATGATGGAGTCGAGGCCGGCTTCGAGGATGTCGGTCGCGCGCTTTTCGTTCAGCAGCGACACGTTGGTGGAGAGCGTGACCTCGTTGATGCCGCCCTGCTTCAGGTAGGCGATGCGGGACGCCATTTTCTTGTCGAGCAGGGGCTCGCCGTCGCGGTAGAGGCTGACGCGCTTGACCTCGCCGGCGTGGGCGATGATCTCGTCGGCGATCTTACGGAACAGCGGTTCCTTCATGGTCGGCGAGTCGCGCTGCCAATCCTCGATGGTGCACATCGGGCAGCGGGCGTTGCAGGCGTTGACCGTCTCGAGCTCGAAGTAGCGCGGGAAGGCGAGCAGGTCGTCGTACGAGCCGCGCAGATCGATGCGGCGGCGCAGGTACTCCTGCGGGAAAGACACGTTCTTGGGCATCAGCATGCGTTTTTCCCTCCCCGCGTCCGGCCAGGCTTGCAACACCCGGCCGCGGGGGCCCTCATGGTTGGAGCCGGGCCGTTGTCTCGAGGCGCGCCTGTCGCTCGTCGTACCACTGGTCGATCAGCGCCACTTTGCGTTCCACGGTTCGCCACGGCTCTGCGAACGTTAACTGCAACTTCTGTACCGCCTTGTGGTTAACGATCCATGAGCGCTCGGGCCTGGG
>CAIVPW010000243.1 GCA_903907895.1 uncultured Alphaproteobacteria bacterium | reverse complement strand
TCGCGGCCATATCTGGTGGCCGGGGGCGGCGACGACCTCGGACTTGCGTGACTACACGCTGGGGCACCAGGTGGTCGAGCCCTATGACTTCACAGCCGCCATCCGCACGGCAGCGCGGGAATTCGCGCCGGATTACTTCATCGTCGCGGGCCCCGGCACCACGCTGGGCGGCGCCGTGGCGCAAAGCCTTATCCGAGCTTCCTGGCGCGGCCTTGCCAACAAAGCCGATTTCCAGGCGGCCCAGGCGAAAAACCCTTTCCTCATTTCCATGGCGCTGCCCGACCAGCGCGCCTTGGTCACCGAAAGCACCTGACATGACCCATTCCGATATGGCCGCTGTTTCTGCGACTCCGGCAAGCAACATAAATCGTCCACCGGCGCAATTGGAGGAATGGCTCGCACTGCGGACCGAAGCTCCCCTCGAACCTGCGCAACCGATTCTGGACGCGCACATTCACCTGTGGAACGGGAACCGCGGCAGGTTTATTGCGAACGAGTTTCGAAGCGGTGCCCAAGGGCACAACGTTCTCGCGGCGCTGTTCGTCCAGTGTTATACGCACTATCGACCGTGCGGCCCCGACCTGGAGCAGCCCCTCGGTGAAACTGAATTCGTCTTGAAGCTCGCGGAAGCGGAGAACCTCGTGGAAGAGGCTCCGGTGATGGCGCCATCGATCGTCGGCTTCGCGAACCTCGCCTATGGCGCACGAATCCGGCCGATGCTCGAACAACACATTCAGCTCGCCAAGGGGCGCTTCCGGGGTGTTCGCCATGGGCTGCAATACAGTGCGTCCGGGGTCGGGCGGAACGGGCCATGGCAACCCGCGAACGGTCAGATGTACACCGCCGACTTCAGGGAGGGGTTTGCCGAACTCGAACCCCTTGGGTTGTCTTTCGACGCGTGGCTTTACCACCCGCAGATCCCCGACCTCGTCGACCTTGCCAAGGCGTTCCCCGGCACGAGCATCGTTCTTGACCACGTCGGCATGCCGCTGGGCGTTGGACCGTATCGCGGCAAACGCGAGGAAGTGTTCGCAGAATGGAAGGTGTCCATGGCGCGGCTCGCAGAGTTGCCCAACGTCGTCGTGAAGGTCGGCGGGCTGGGCATGCTCTACCACGGCTTCGATTTCGAACTTGCCGACGTGCCGCCGTCGTCGGAAATGCTGGCGCGGGCCTGGCGCCCGTACATCGAAAGCGTGATCGAGACCTTCGGCACGGAGCGCTGCATGCTGGAGAGCAATTTCCCTGTCGACGCCCAGACCTGCAGCTATGGTGTCCTGTGGAATGCGTTCAAACGCATCACCTCCGGTTGCTCGCTGGGCGAGAAGCATGCCTTGTACGTCGGTACCACGGCAAGGACCTATCGGCTGCCGCAGTTCGATGCAAGCCTTCCTGCTTTTGGCAAGGCGTAGAGCATTGAAGCGCCAACGAGACCCCCCAAGGAGCTTCCATGTTCTATGAACAGCACATCTATCGCTGGCTCCCGGGCCGTTTGCCGGATGTGCTCAAGCGCTTCGAGAATCACACTTTTCCCATCTGGGCGTGAATGGGAATTCGCCAGGCGGGGTGGGGATAGGTTTTTCAAACGCCCTTTTCCCCACCCTCGGCACCCCGGAAAATACGCTGTGGTCCAGGTTCTGCTCGTCACGTTCCCCTTCTTCGCGCTGGTGCTGGCCGGCTATGTCGCCGCACGGCGCCGCATGCTGCCGCTGGAAGCCATCCCCGGCCTGAACACCTTCGTGCTGTTTTTTGCGACGCCCTGCCTGTTGTTCCGCTTCGGGGCCAGCACTCCGCTGGCACAGCTGCTCGATCCCAGCCTTTTCCTAGTCTACCTCGCCTGCGCGTTGCTCATGGTCGGTTTCGTGGTGGCGATCAGCATGAACCGGCGCATGGGCTGGAACGATGCTGCCTTTGGCGCGCTGGTGGCCACCTGTCCAAATACCGGGTTCATGGGCGTGCCCCTGCTGGTGGCATTTCTCGGAGCTGCGGCGGCAGGACCGACCATCGTGACCATCGTGGTCGACATCGGGATCACCACCTCGCTGTGCGTGGGCCTGTCACGTCTGGGCGGCCGTGAGGAGCACGGATTCTCGCGCGCCGCCGCCAACGCCCTGCGCGGAATGCTAGGCAACCCCATGCCATGGGCCATCCTGCTCGGCGTACTGGCATCGGCCGTGCAGCTCGAATTGCCCAAGCCCGTCGGGCAGACGCTCAAGCTGTTGGCCGACGCGGCGTCGCCGGTTGCCCTGTTCACCATCGGCGCCGTGCTGGCACGTTCGCAGATGCTCGTGGCCGACGCGCGGCCGCTGTCGGCACGCGACTACCTTTCGGTGGCCGCGATCAAGCTGCTGGTCCATCCTCTACTGGTGCTGTTGGTAGGCAGCGCGGCGATCCAGCTCGGGCTGCCCCTGGACCGGTTTGCGCTGACGGTCAGCGTTCTGGTTGCGGCGCTTCCGAGCGCCAGCAATGTGCCCATGCTGGCCGAGAAGTTCGGCGCCGACGACGGACGCATCGCCCGCATCATCCTGACTTCCACGGCCGCCGCCTTCCTGAGCTT
>CAIVPW010000242.1 GCA_903907895.1 uncultured Alphaproteobacteria bacterium | reverse complement strand
TGCGGCAGGTGCTCCTCAACCTGCTGTCGAATGCGATCAAGTTCACGCCTGCGGGACGGGTGGAGCTGCAGGTCGATGCCTCGGATGGCGGCATCCGTTTCGCCGTCCGGGACACGGGCATCGGGCTCAGCCCCGGCCAGACGAAGCGGGTTTTCGAACCCTTCACCCAGGCCGACGAATCCACCACCCGGCGTTTCGGGGGGACCGGACTCGGCCTCAGCATCAGCGCAGATCTGGTGCGGTTGATGGGTGGCGAGATCAGCGTCGCCTCGGTGCCGGGACAAGGCGCCTGTTTTTCCTTCGTGTTGCCGCTGCAGCCCGCACTCGAGGCGCCCGGCGCGGACCGCCCGGCGGCAGGGGCGGGCACGGCCCTGCGCGGTCGGCGCGTCCTGCTGGTCGAGGACATGCCGGTCAACCAGCTGGTGGCGCGCAAATTCCTCGAACGCGAGGGTCTGGTGGTGAGCATCGCCGACAACGGCGCGCGCGCCGTCGAGATGGTCTGCGCCGCGCCGCAGGCGGTCGATCTCGTGCTCATGGACGTCCACATGCCGGAGATGGACGGTCTGGAAGCCACCCGGCAGCTGCGTGAGCGCCTCGGCGATGCCTGCCCCCCCATCGTCGCCATGACGGCCTATGCCCTGCCCGAGGAACTCGAGCGCTGCCGCCTGGCCGGCATGGACTATTGCCTGAGCAAGCCCGTGGATGCGAAGCTCTTGATCGCAACGCTCGCGCGCCACGTCCGTACGCAGTGACGCCTTTGCACCGGGTTCGCCCGGTGCCGATGCACCCCCGGGAGACCTCGCCCCGCTGAGGGGCTCACACTGCGGAGAACCCCACATGGCGTCCTACCTGTTCAGCACCCTCGCCAATGCCCAGGTCGTGGGCTTCGATCCCCGTGTCGACCAGCTGAGCTTCTCCGGACTCACGCTGAGCGCCGCTGACATCAGCGTCACGCCCTCCGCGTCGGGCCGCGCGACGGTTGTCTCCGCGCCAGGCAAGAGCATCACGCTCGATAATCTGGTGTCCGGTCTGTTTCGCGGTGACACCTTCGTCTTCGACGACGGCAGCCGGGTGTTGCTGCCCAGGGTTGCCAACAATGGGCTGCTCACGGGCACCACGGGCGATGACCTGCTGCTCGGCGCAGGCCCCGCGAGAGCGATGACAGTGGTCTCCGGGGACATCGCAGGCGGGCGTGCGGACGCGTTCATTTCCCATGCCGCGGCGGTTTCGGGTGATGGTCGCTACATCGTCTTCGATGCGACCGCCAGTGACCTGGTGGCCGGTGACACGAACGGCCTGCAGGACCTGTTCCTGCGCGACACCGCGACAGGCACCACCACGCGCGTGTCCGTCGATGGCGCGGGCCTGCAACTCCCCGCAGAGACGGGCGAGGCCAGCCTGTCCCTGGATGGGAATATCGTGGCCTTCACCGTGGAGGTGGACAGCGGGCTTGCCGGTACGTCGCTGAACTCACAGGCCTATGTTCGCAACCTGAGTACCGGCGAGCTGACGCTGGCCTCCTCCGCGGCCGACGGCACGCCGGCCAATGCTGCGGCCCGTGTCGAGGCCATTTCCGGCAACGGCCGTTACGTGGCGTTCAGCACGGCCGCCGACAATGTGGTGTCCGGCGATACCAACGGAGAGGTCGATCTCTTCGTGAAAGACCTGCAGACCGGCGACGTTGTGCGTGCCTCCACCCTGAACGATTTTTCCACCGGCGCGCTCTTCGTCGTCCAGGGCTTCGGGCCCAGTGACCGTGCCTTCCTGTCGGATGACGGCCGTTACGCGGTGTTCACCACTGGCGCCGTCAACATGGTGCGGGGCGCGCTGTCTCCGCAGGCACCGAACAACTATGCGGTGATGCTGAAAGACCTGCAGACAGGTGATCTCAGCGTCGTCTCCGTCGGCAACGACGGCAACATGGGGCCTTTCTACGACAGCCGGGCAGAGGCGGTCTCGGGCGATGGCCGATTCGTGCTCTTCTCGACGGCGGACGGCCTCGTCTCCGCCGACACCAACTTTGCCGCCGACCTGTACCTCCGTGACACCCTTGCGGGCACCACCGTGCTGGTGAGCAGCAACGCGGCCGGAGAGTGTCTGGACAACGGGGTGTCCTTGCTCGACTACAACTACAACGCGCTGCGCAGCGCCGACATGTCCGCCGACGGACGTTATGTGGTGTTCAGCAGTTCCTCCTCCAACGTGGGTGGCGGCACCAACAACAACTTGCTGGACGTGGTGTACGTCAAGGATCTGGTCACCGGACAGGTGGCAATGATCTCGAAGACAGCCGCCGGCGAGATGGCCTCCGGCAGCGCGCCCACCATTTCTGCCGACGGCAACCTCATCACGTTCAACGGCGCGGGACTGTACGGGGCCGACCTCCTCACCGGCCAGACAGGGCAGCCCGTACAGGCATGGGTCGTGTCCAATCCCTTGCTCACCGTGGAGATGCGCGGCGGCCGCGGAAGCGACACCTACGTGGTGTCCAGCACCCGTGATCAAGTGGTGGAACTGGCGATCGACGGCACCGGTATCGACACGGTGCGGGCCTCCATCGACTACACGCTCGGCGACAACATCGAAAAGCTGACGCTGACCGGTACTGCGCTCTCCGGCGCGGGCAATGCGCTGCGCAACACGCTCACAGGCAATGCGCAGGCAAACCTGCTGGACGGCGGCGCCGGCGCCGACACACTCACGGGTGGGGCCGGGAACGATGTCTATGTGGTCGACAACATCGGTGATCGTGTGCGCGAGGTGGCAGGCGGCGGCAGGGATACGGTGCGCAGCTCCGTCACCTTCAGCCTGCTGGATACCGATGGCGCCGGGGCGGCGGGCGGGGGTGTCGAGAACCTTGTGCTGAGCGGTTCGGCGGCGATCAACGGCACCGGCAACGCCTTCGCCAACCAGATCACGGGCAATGCGGTTGCCAACATCCTCGACGGGCGCGCGGGCGCCGACACCCTCTCCGGTGGCGATGGCAACGACACCTATACGGTTGACGACGCGGGCGACCGCGTTATCGAGGCCGCGACGGCCGGCGCCGGTATCGATAGTGTGAACAGCACGCTTGCGGCCTACACCCTCGGCGCGAATGTCGAGAACGGGCGCATCCTCTCGGCGGGCACTGCCAGCATCACGGGTAACGCTCTCGACAATGTCTTCTTCGCGGGTGCGGGAGACAACCTCTTCGACGGTGGCGCGGGCAAGGACACCGTGTCCTGGGCCGACGCCAGCGCCGGCGTCAACATCAACATCGGCTACACGCTCGGTGCGCTGCCGAGTGGCGGGTCGGGGAGCGAGACCCTCGTCTCGATCGAGAATCTCATCGGCTCGGCCTTCGCCGACAGTCTTGCAGGCAACACGCTCGCCAACGTGCTGGACGGCGGTTCGGGCGCGGACTTCCTCGTGGGGCGCTCCGGTTCCGACACCTACTTCGTCGATAACACGGGCGACGTCGTCAGCGAGGAACAGGGCCTGACCGGTGATGTGGACACCGTCAACGTGAGTGGCATCGCCGGCTACACGCTCTCCGACTTCGTCGAGAACGGCCGGGTGATCACCTCCGGCGCCACCAACCTTGCGGGCAACGCGGCGGACAACCTCCTGGTGGCGGGTGCGGGCGAGAACGTCCTGGACGGCGTGTCGGGCAACGACACGGTGTCCTTCGCCTTCGCCGCAACCGGCGTGACGGCGAACCTGCTCGCCGGCACGGCCTCCGGCGGTTCAGGGCTCGATACCCTCCTGAACATCGACAACCTCACAGGCAGCGCCTTTGCCGACAGCCTGACGGGCAATGGCACGCCCAACGTGCTTGATGGCGGCGCAGGGGTCGATACGCTCGCCGGCGGGGCCGGCGACGACACCTATGTGGTGGATCGTACCGGCGACATTCTGGTCGAGGCTGCCAGCGGAGGAGCTGATACCGTCCTCAGTTCCGCCACGTTCAGCCTTCTCGATACCGACGGTGCCGGCACGCAGGGTGGCAACATCGAGAACCTGGTGCTCACTGGCACGGCTGCCATCAACGGCAGCGGCAACGGCCTGCGCAACCGCGTCACGGGCAATGCCGCGGTGAACGTGCTGAACGGCGGCGCCGGTGCAGACACCCTCGAGGGCGGTGCGGGCGACGACACCTACATCGTCGACAACATCGGCGACCTCACCACCGAGAGTGCCTCAGGCGGGCGCGACACCGTGGTATCCCGTGTGAGCACCTGGACGCTTGGCGCGAGTATCGAGAACGGCCGCATCGACCTGCAGACTGCCGCCAACCTGAGCGGCAACGGCCTGAACAATCTCCTCGTGGCGGCTGCGGGCGACAACGTGCTGGACGGCGGCGTCGGTATCGACACCGTGTCCTACGAAACCGCCTCCGCCGGTGTAACGGCCAGTCTCTTGCTTGCCACGGCCCAGGCAACCGGCGGTTCGGGTTCCGACACATTGCTCAACGTCGAAAACCTGACCGGCAGCGCCTTCGCCGACGTGCTGACGGGCAAGGCCGGCGCCAATACCCTGGACGGCGGCAGCGGCGCCGACACCCTCGCGGGTGAAGCGGGCAACGACACCTATGTCCTCGACCATGCGGGAGACGTGGTGCAGGAGGCCGTGGGTGGGGGTATCGACACACTCGTCCTGAACGCGCTGCCCTCATACACGCTGGGTGACAACATGGAGAACGCGCGCATCGTGTCCACGTCTTTCGTGTCGATCGCCGGAAATGGCCTGGACAATCTCGTCATTGTCGGCGCGGGAGGCGCCAGCATCGATGGCAAGGCCGGCGTCGATACAGTGTCCTTCGCCGCGTCCACCGTTGCCGTCCGGATGACTTCCTCGGGGGTTGGCGAGGCCTACGTTTTTGTGGGGGCGGCGAGCTACTCGCTCTCCGGCGTGGAGAACGTGATCGGATCGGCCCTCGACGACACGCTGGCCGGCAGTGCCGGCAACAACACGCTTGACGGTGGAGCCGGATCCGACACGGTCGATTACAGCGGCCTCAGCCGTACCCTCGGTGGGTCGGGCATCAATGTGAATCTCGGTCTTGGCAGCGAGACCGACGCTCTGGGCAGCGACACGCTCGTCGACATCCAGAACGTGGTCGGCACCGATTTCGCCGATGTCATCGTCGGCAACGGCGACGCGAACCTCATCCGGGGCGGCAAGGGTGCAGACACACTGAGCGGCGGCGGTGCGGCCGATGTCTTCGAGTTCGGTTACTACCGCTTCGGGCCCGGGCCCGCGCCCGCACCTGATGCGGTCGTGGTGACCGATTTCCAGAGCGGCACCGACCGGGTCGCGATTCGCGCCGGTTTCACCGGATTTTTACTGGGGGATGCCGACGGCCTGCTCGAGGGCGGAGTAAGCATCGCGGGGCCGGGCGGCTTCGATCCGTCTGCCGAACTGGTGGTCCTGACCACCAACCTCGCGACGCTGGGTGCATCTGCCGCCGCGGCAGCCATCGGCAGCGCCAACACCGCCTATACCGCCGGACGGACCGCCCTGTTCGCGGTGGACAACGGTGCCAGCAGCCAGTTGTATCTCTTCACCTCCTCCGGCGCGGACGCCGTGGTGTCGGCGGCGGAGTTGCAACTCCTGGTGACGCTGGAGGGCACGCCGGCGACGGCGGTGTCCGATTATTTCTTCATGACCTGAGCGCCGGGCGGCCGGGCTCAGGTCGCGCCGTACGGTGGCCCGAGCCGACGCGCGGTTTCCGCGTCGTCACCCGCAGGCGTGCGCTCGATACCGAGCATGGCGTCGATCACCATGTTCTGCAGGCGGTGGCAGGGCTCCTCGAAGCGATGGCACATGCGCCCTCCGGTGTAGGCGGGGTTGCGCAGCCCGCACTGCGTGCGCTCCACGATGGCGATGTCCTCGCGGTTGATGGTGTCCCAGAAGCCGATCAAGGTGTCGATATCGGCTTCGGCATCGGGGCTTGCCGCCTCCGAGTCAGGGTGCGTCAGGATGAACGCCGACTCCGAGGTGCGTTCCGGCCCTTCCGGCCGCGCGATCAGCACGAACACGTGGTTTGCCGTGACGCTGATACCTGCGGTGGGAAAGATCCACGCAAAGCGCGCCGACTCGGCATCACGGCCCTGCACGCCGGGCGCCGGTGGCAGCCCTTTCCATCCCCCATCCGCCGTATCCGAGCCCACGGGCCAGGTGCAGAGCCCCGAGTACTTCCCCCTTCCTTGCCAGCGATAGTGCGCCTCGACGGGTGACACGGGCAGCAAGGCTGGATGGATCAGTGGCAGGTGGTAGTACTCGACGAAGTTCTCGGCCACGAGCTTCCAGTTGGCGGCGATCGTGTATTCGCGCCGGCGCGTCACGCGGAATTGCTCCAGCGGGTAGCCCGAGAGTCGTGCAGGCAGGTCTCCCAAGGCTTCCTCTAGCCCCGGCGCCGACGGGTCGAGGCAGACGAACACCAGAAAGGCCCACTGCGCCACGCGTACCGCATGCAGGCTCATCTCGCTCCGGTCGAAACGGGCGTCGCTTGCCACCATGCCTGGCACGAAATGCGGGGTGGCGCGGCAGTTTCCGTCGAGGTCGTAGGCCCATCCGTGGTAGGGGCAGTGCAGCAGCCGATCGGTCTTGCCGGCCCCGTCGCACAAACGCGCGCCGCGGTGACGGCAGACGTTGTGATGGGCGCGGAGTTCACCGCTCCCGTTGCGGCAGACGATGATCGAGCGGCCGGCCACCTCCACCACCGTGTAGTCACCCGGCCCGGCAATGTCCGAGCCGAGGCAGACCGGTACCCATGTGCGCGCGAACAGCCGCTCCTGCTCCAAGGCGTGGAAGTCGGGGCTCGTGTAGGCGTCCGGGATCAGTGAAGTTGCGTGGTCCACGGGTAGCCGTGTGGCCGCATAGGTGTCGGCCTGCAGGAAGGCCTCGCGCGGGAGTGGGCGCTGCATGTGGATGTGCCTCTGGAGGACGCGCCGAACCTTAGGTTGCCTGCGATGGCCCGCACAACCCTGCCGACATGTCATCAAATCAATACAGACAAAAGTGTAATCACAGGTTGACACTACGCCGGGGGCGCTTTAGATTCGACGTCATGGTCAATAACAAGCTCCCTCCATGAGCGCACGCAACCGCGGCACCGCAGCGGATCTGCCCATCCGCGTGTGCATCGTCACGATGGACACGCACATGGCCAGCGCCACCGAACGGGCGCGCCCGCGCCTCGAGCGCGACTTTCCCGGCCTCGTCCTCAACCTCCACGCCGCCGCCGAATATGCCGGCGATGACCACGCCATCGCGAGGGTGCGCGCCGATATCGCCCGCGCCGACATCGTTGTGGTGGGCATGCTGTTCCTGGAAGACCACTTCCTGCCCATCCTCGAGGATCTGCGCCAGCGCCGCGAACACTGCGACGCGATGGTCTGCATGGTCTCGGCGACCGAGGTGGTGAAACTCACGCGGCTCGGCCAGTTCGACATGGACAAGCCCGCCAGCGGGCCCATGGCGCTGCTGAAGCGCCTGCGCGGCGGCAACGGCGAGAAGAAACCCTCGGGCGGCGCCGCGCAAATGAAGATGCTGCGGCGCTTGCCGCAGTTGCTGCGCTTCATACCGGGCACCGCGCAGGACGTGCGCGCCTATTTCCTCGCGATGCAGTACTGGCTCGGCGGTTCCGAGGAGAACATGCTGAACCTCGTGCGCCACGTCATCGACCGTGGCGCGGGCGGTCCGCGCAAGGCGCTGCGCGGCATCGTGCCCGTGCAACCGGCGGTGGAGTACCCGGAGGTGGGGGTCTATCACCCGCGCATGCAGGGGCGGCTCTCGGAGGACCCGGCACGGGTTCCCGCGCCGCAGGCAGGAGAGGTGCGTGGCACCGTGGGGCTGTTGCTCCTGCGCTCGTATCTCCTTGCGAAGAACACAGGCCACTACGACGGCGTCATCTCGGCTCTGGAGGCGCGCGGCCTGCGTGTGGTGCCTGCCTTTGCCGCGGGGCTCGATTCGCGCCCCGCCATCGAGCGCTTTTTCACGCAGGATGGGCAGGTCACGGTGGATGCGGTGGTCTCGCTCACCGGCTTCTCGCTGGTCGGCGGCCCCGCCTACAACGACGCCAAAGCGGCAGAAGAGACCTTGGCAGGGCTTGATGTGCCCTACGTCG
>CAIVPW010000241.1 GCA_903907895.1 uncultured Alphaproteobacteria bacterium | reverse complement strand
GAGCTGCGTCACGTTGGGCGCACCTTGGGAGAGGAACTTCTTCACCGAGCGCGCGGCCTGGCGAATGCGCTGCTCGTTCTCTACGAGCGCGATACGGATGAAGCCTTCGCCGTTGGGACCGAAGCCGACGCCCGGGGCGACTGCCACTTCGGCCTCCTTCAGCAGCAGCTTGGAGAACTCGAGCGAACCGAGGGGCTCGAAGCCCTTTGGCAACGGCGCCCACGCGAACATGCTGGCGGGCGGGCTCGGGATATTCCAACCGGCGGCGGCCATCGACTGCACCAGCACGTCGCGGCGGCGCTTATAGAGCGCGCGCACCTGATCGACGCAGTCCTGCGGGCCGTTGAGCGCCGCGGCGGCGGCGACCTGGATCGGCGTGAAGGCGCCGTAGTCGAGCCACGACTTGATCTTGGTGAGCGCGCCGACCAGCTGCTTGTTGCCTGTGGCGAAGCCGATGCGCCACCCAGGCATCGAGTAGGTCTTGCTCATCGACGTGAACTCGACGGCGATTTCCTTGGCGCGCGGCACCTGCAGCACCGACGGCGGCGGGTTGTCGTTGAAGTAGATCTCGGAGTACGCGACGTCCGACAGGATGAAGATGCCGTGCTTGCGGCAGAAATCGACCATCTCGGCGTAGAACGCGAGATCGACGATCTGCGCCGTGGGGTTGGACGGGTAGCTCAGGATGACGGCGACCGGCTTCTTGGTCGCCATCTCGACCTGCTTCTTGAAGCCGCGCAGGAAATCGTCGCCCGAGTACGCGCTCGGGTCCTCACCGGGCAGCTGAGGAATGCCGACCAGGTCGGCACCATGCAGCAGGAAGCCGTACGGATGAATCGGGTAAGACGGATCGGGAACGGCAATGGAGTCGCCGGGCGAAGTCATCGCCATGGCGAGACTCGCGAGGCCTTCCTTCGAGCCGATCGTGACGATGGTCTCGCTCTCGGGGTCGATGTCGACGCCCCAGCGGCGGCCGTAGTACGCGGCGATGGCTTTGCGCAGGCCCGGGATGCCGCGCGACGACGAATAGCGGTGCGCGCGCGGGTTCTGCGTTGCTTCGATCAGCTTGTCGACGATGTGGCGGGGCGTGCCCATGTCGGGGTTGCCCATGCCGAGGTCGATGATGTCCTGGCCGGCGGCGCGCGCCTTGGCCTTCATCGCGTTTACTTCGGCGAAGACGTAGGGCGGAAGAAGCTTGAGGCGGTGGAATTCCATGGGCCTACCGGCACGCGCGCATTACACAGCGACTATCCAAAGCGCTGATCGTACATACCACATGTTGATGCGCTGCGCTGTGCGTAGTTCACCATCCAACGATGGCGGAAACGCGGCGAGGGTAGGCGCAGCAGCAACTCAAGCCTCGAGGTAAAGCTCCACGCGGCGGTTGCCCGCCTCGCCCGCCGGCATCGCCTCGAGGAAGCGCGGCTGCGCATCGCCGACGGCGTCCACGATCAGCGCCGCGGGCGGCACACCCAGGCGCAAGAGCTCGTCCGCCACCGCCTTGGCGCGTTCCACCGAAACACGGAAGTTGGTCAGCACATGCAGGTCGACAGGCATGTCGCGCGTACGCGTCGAGGCGTGGCCGACCACACGGACGTGGCCGCCGCGCGCCTTATAGGCGTCCGCGACCGTACGAATGGTCCTGCGCGCCTCGGCCGACAGGGTCGACGAGTCGTGTGGGAAGGCCACGGTGCCGGCCTGGCCAGCCGCCGTGCCGCCGAGATTGAAGGTGCCGGTCGTGCCCGAGGCAGCGCGTGGCACAATGTTCATGCCTGCGGCAGGCATCGGCTGGTTGGCGGCCGCCGACCGCGGCAGCGTCTGCTGGGGCACCACCGGTGCGACACCGGTGGCGGCGCCGCCGAGCGGGCTTTGCACGGTCACTGTCTGCTGCGACTGCTGCAGCATCTGGGCAAAGGTGCGCGCGAGCAGGTCCTGGCCGCCGGCATTCTGGGTGGGCAGGACGCGGTTCACTTGCGCCAGCGTTGGCACAGGCGGCGGCGCGGCCGGCACGACCGGCGTCGCAGCCGGTGCGGGCGGGGCCTGAACGGCCGGCGGCGGGGGCACAGCGGCGGGCCCAATTGGCGCGATCGTCGTCACGGCCGGTGCTGGGGCCGCAGCGATCGGTGCCTGAGTTGGCGCGGGTGCAGCGGCGCGCGGCGCGGGCGCCGGAACGATTGCGACCGTTGGGGGCGGTATGGGCTGCGGCGCGGCCGCTTGACCGAGCGTCACCTGGGGGCCGCCCTGGAATACGGGCGGAACCGGTACTGCGAGATCAGGAACCGTCAAATTGGGGGCGCCAGCATTGGTGCCCGGTCGGGGCGCAGCCTGGGCGACCTGGGTCGACGTGGCTGGCCCAGGGGCTGGCCCAGGAGCTGGCGCCGGGGCCGGCGCTGCCAACGGCGCCTGCGTGACGGCGGGCGTCGGGGCTCCCGCGGCAGTCGGCGCGGCAGCGACCTGACCACCCTGGCGAAGCTGTTCGTCGGTGTACTGCGCATTGGCGCGATCGGCCGTGAGGCCGGCGACCGTCGCTTGGCGCTGCGCCGGCGTGTTGGTGGCCGGCGCTTGGCGCGGCACATCCCCCACAGTCGGAAACTGGTTGCCGGTGGCAGGCGCCGCGTCGCGACCCAGCAGGCGATCGGCCACCGTGGACGGCCGCGCCCAATTGGGCACCGACGAACATGCGCCCAGCGCCAACGAGGCTAGGACCAGTACGGTCACCCGTTTGCTCATTCCGTGCTCTCCACTCGCATTCGCGTACACCGGATGCGTGTCCCCCGCCGCCGGAAAGAATCTCGGGTCGAATTCCGGCCGATGTGCTGGCCGTTGTAGTCGACTCAAGTGCGATTCATACCATAGATAGAGGGACTTGCGGGATCAACACGCAGCGGAACCCGAAGTCGGCAGCTTTTCTGCCGCCGCCCGGGACGGCAAGGGGTCACGGTGCAGCGTCTTCTGCTTCTCCTTGGCGCGCTCCTGCCCCTTGGCTGGCGGGCCTTTTCGGCGTTTGGGGTCACGTTCGGCTGGAATGGCCTGGGCGCGGTGGCGGCCAACTGGGAAGAGCGGGCGCACAAAGCAGCGCCAAGACCGAGGCCGTCGCGTTCGGCGCGCCCGCGTCGCTGGCGCCGCCAGAGCTGCGTCCGAACTACTTCAGCAACGAGCACCGCAAGATGCTCGCGCTGCACAGCGAACGCCTGGGACGACTGCGGCGCGCGATCGCAAACCACTCGTTCGGGTCGCGCTAGCCGACCATAAATATGGGCGATTTATGGTGACGCGCTGCTCCAACGCAGCGGGTCGGCAAAGATGTGTCGGTGCGTTCGGCGGCATGGCTGTGAAATCTGGTATCGCCGCGAGCGAACGGCCAATCAAGTCCGCGTGGCTCCAATCGTTAACGCGGTTAGCCGCGAAGATACTCCGCAGCGAGTTCCGCATAGTGGTGGGCGGACTCTTCGAGTTCAGCCAACTCGTTCTCTTTCAGCGCCCGCATGAACTTGGCTGGCGAGCCGGCCCACAGCTGACCGGACGGGATGCGCTTGTTCGGCGTCACCAGTGCGCCGGCGGCGACCATGGCCTTGCTTTCCACTACGACACCGTCCATCAGGCACGCACCCATGCCGATGAGGCACAGGTTCTCGATGGTGCAGGCGTGGATGATGGCGTTGTGGCCGATAGTCACGTCGTCACCGATATAGGTGCCGTGGCCGCCGGTGGTGACGTGGATGGTAGTGCCATCCTGCACGTTGGTGCGCGCACCGATACGGATCTCATTCACGTCCCCGCGCACCGTCGCCGCGAACCACACCGAAGAGCCCACGCCGATGTGTACGTCGCCGATTACAGCCGCGGTAGACGCGATGAAGACGTTGGAGGCGATCTTCGGGGTGATGCCCTTGTGGGACATCACCACGCCGCTGGTGCGGGCCGCCTTGATCACGGAAACAACGCCTCCTGGCGCAGGCCCTCGTCTTCCTTGAGGCCGAACATGACGTTCATGTTCTGCACCGCCTGACCGGAGGCACCCTTCACAAGGTTGTCGATCGCGGAGATGACAATGGCGCGGCCAGGCGCGCGATCCTGGAACACGTTCATGATGCAGTAGTTTGTGCCGCGCACCGCGTGCGTAGACGGCACCTGGCCCTCGGGCATCACCTGCACGAAACGCTCGCCGTCGTAACGCTGGATCAACGCCTGGCGCAGGTCGGCCGCACTCACGCCGTCGGACAGGCGCACGTACTTCGTCGACAGGATGCCGCGACTCATCGGGATGAGGTGCGGCGTGAAGGTGACGGTGACCGGTTCGCCGGATGCGTCGCTCAGGCCCTGCTCGATCTCGGGCGCGTGGCGATGGCTGGCGACACCGTACGGGCGCAGGCCTTCGGTCACTTCGCTGTAGAGGTTCGCCTCTTTCTCGGCACGCCCGGCGCCCGACACCCCCGACTTCGAGTCGATGATGATGTCGTACGGCAGGATGAGGCCCTTCTCCAACAGTGGCACGAGCGGCAGCTGCGCGGCAGTCGGGTAGCACCCGGGATTGGCGACGAGTCTCGTGTTCGGCAGCAAGCGGCGCGTGAACTCGGTGATGCCGTAGACGGCACCTTTCTGCAGGCCCGGCGCCGCATGGGCGTGGCCGTACCATTGCTTGTAGGTGTCGGCGTTGCGCAGCCGGAAGTCGGCCGACAGGTCTATAACGCGCACCGCACCGGGCACGGCCGCCACCAAGTTGGCGCTCGATTCGGCGACCAGTTCGGCGGCAAGACCGTCCTTCTGCTCGTGCAGCAGGCCGGCGATGACCTTTTGCGTGGTGCCTTGCGGCAGCGCGCAAAAGACGAGGTCAATGTCGAGACCAGGCCACTCGACGCTCTCCAGCGACTGCAGGGGCGGCGCATTTACCCAACTGAGGTGCGGGAATACATCGCCGAGCGGCTTGCCGGCGCGGCGATCCGCCGTGAGCACGGCCAGTTCGACCTGGGGATGATGCGCAAGGATGCGCACCAACTCGGCACCCGTGTAGCCGGACGCTCCGAGGATCGCGACGCGGACTTTGCTCAGCTTGGCCACAACACCATCCGCCGGCCTTAACCGGCGCTCCTAATTCGAACAAACGACGACGACTTCCTCTTGTTGCCAAGAGAAAGTTCGTCGTCGTGGGATGGGTTGGCGGCTCGCAATCATTCGCGTTCTTCCGCGAAGTGTATCTCCCTCCCCCGTTCCTCCCAACCATTGTGGTCGGGAGGCCTCTCCCCGCGAGCGGGAGAGGAAGCTCGGGGGAGCGCCCGAAAAATCCGGGCGCGCTAGCGCTTGGAGAACTGCGTGCTGCGGCGGGCCTTGTGCTTGCCGTACTTCTTGCGCTCGACGGCACGGGAGTCACGGGTCAGGAAGCCCGACGACTTCAGCACGCCGCGCAGAGCGGGTTCGAAGTTGCACAAAGCGCGGCTGATGCCGTGGCGGACGGCGCCGGCCTGGCCGGACAGGCCACCACCGACGACCGTGCACCACACGTCGATCTCACTGGTCCGCTGCGATACGACCAACGGCTGGCCGATCATCATGCGCAGTACCGGGCGCGCGAAGTACGTGTTGCTCTCGCGGCCGTTGATGGTGATCTTGCCGGCGCCCGGCATCACCCAAACGCGGGCGATGGCGTTCTTGCGGCGGCCGGTGCCGTAGGAGCGGCCCTTGGCATCGCGCTTCGCTTCACGCGGAGCGTCGGCCGCAGGAGCGGCGTCGGAGCTGGAGGCGCGCAACGAGCGGAATTCCGTCAGCGTGCGGCGCGGAGTGGCGGCCGTGGCAGCAGCGGCCGGAGCCGCGGCGGCATCACGGGGAGCGCCAGCACGTGCGCGCGGCGCACCACCGGTGCGGGCACCGGAGCGGCGCGGAGCAGCGCCTTCGGCGCCCTTGTCGTCTTGGGTGTCGTCAGCCATGTGCGTTTCCTACGACCTAGTTCTTGCGCACGCGCGCGTTCTTCGGGTTCATCGCCGCAACGTCGACGGACTTCGGCTCCTGGGCCGCGTGCGGATGCTCCGTGCCCGGATAGACGCGCAGGTTCGACATCTGCTGGCGGCCGAGGGCGTCGCGCGACAGCATGCGCTGCACAGCCTTCTCGATGACGCGCTCCGGATGGGCACCGGCGAGAATCTTGTCCGGCGTCGTCTCCTTGATGCCGCCCGGGTAGCCGGTGTGCTTGTAGTACACCTTGTCCTTGCTCTTGTTGCCCGTGAGCCGGACCTTCTCGGCGTTGATCACGACGACGCGGTCGCCGCAGTCGGACGACGGCGTGTACATCGGCAGATGCTTGCCCTTGAGGCGCATCGCGATGTGGGAAGCGAGCCGGCCCAACACGACGCCCGACGCGTCGATGATGACCCAGTCGCGCTTGAGATCGGCGGCTTTGGCCGAATACGTCTTCATATCTGCACCTTGCTCAGTGGTCGCCACGGCCGGAGCCGGGCGCGAAATCGGCGCGCCGGACTGCCCCAAAAAGGGCCCGGCGCCGCGGGCGGGAGTATGCATGCGGAAAGTGCGAAATCAATGGCTTAAGTTGCGGTAGTGGGGTACCGCAACACGAGGCGCCCTACTCCGCCGAGGAACCGCGCTGCTTTCCGTTCGCGATGCGGGCGCGTCGGCTGGCCTGCCACTTCTCGATGGCGAACTTGGCCAGCCAGAACGACACGACGCCCGCGAGAAGAGCCATGACCAGACCACCCACCAACATCGGGAAGAAGGTGGGCCACACGCGTTCGGCGAACCGATGACCATCCAGCGTGGTAACGGCCGTAACGAAGTTCACCAACGTCCGGAGGTACTCGGGGTGCGCCGACTGCTCACCCGGAAGTACGACGGCGCCGATCTGATAGGACGCGACCCAGATGAACGGGTAGGTCCAGGGGTTGCCGACAAACGTGCCCACGAAGGCCGCAACTAGGCTGCCCCGCAGCGCCAAGGCCAGCAGCAACGCCAAAGCCAAGTGCGCGCCGAGGAACGGAGTGAACGACAAGGCCACCCCGGCGGCGAACCCCGTCGCGACATACCGGGACGTGCCGGAGGCCCGGCCGAGCTTGTAGGCGAAATACTTGGACGTGCGGACCCAGCCGGCACGCGGCCAGACCAAGTCGAGCAAGCGGGCGCCAAGCGAGCGCTCCGGTTTCGAAGCCCGCTCGGGCTTAAGCACGACGCCGTCCCACTGCCGGTCCATGAAACTCCCGCCCCTCCCGCACCGCAACGGCCCGGGAGGGGCACCTTCATCTTACGCCGGGTTCACGGCCGCCGTCGCGCTCTCCTCTGCCGCAGCACTCATGCTGCGCTTGCGCCGCCAGTCGCCCAGGAACAGCAAGATGGGTGCAGCGATGAACACCGACGAACTCGCGGCCACCGCGATGCCGAACACCATCGGGATGGCAAAGCTCGACACCGCGCTGCCGCCCCAGATCGCCATTGGCAGCAGCGAGAGGAACGCGGTGACCGACGTGTACAGGCTGCGTCCCAAGGTCTCGTTGATGCTGCGGTCGATGATCTCGCGCAGCGGCGCCTGGCGATACTTGCGCATGTTCTCGCGCATGCGGTCGTAGACCACGACCTTGTCGTTCACCGAGTAGCCGATCAGCGTCAGCAATGCAGCAATGGCCGTCAGATTGAAGTCGAGGCCGGTGAGCGCGAAGAAGCCCACCGTTTTGGTCACATCGAGGATCAACGTGACGATGGCGCCGACCGCAAACGGCCACTCGAAGCGCACCCAGATGTAGATGAGCATGCCGAGGCTCGCGAGAATGACCGACACGACGCCGGCGGTCGCGAGTTCGCCACTCACCTTCGGCCCGACCACCTCGGAACGCTCGATGCGCGCCGCGGCGTCCATCTCGGTGAGCTTGGTGCGGATCTGCACGACCGCGGCGTTGTTGGCCTCATCGCCGCCGGGTTGGCGCTCGGCCCGGACCAGCACGCTGTTCTGCTTGCCGAACTCCTGCAGCGTGATCTCGCCGAGATTCAAGTCCTCAAGTCCGCTGCGCAAGGTCGCAAGGTCTGCCGACGTCATCACCTCCATCTGGATGCCGCCACGGAAGTCCACGCCGTAGTTCAAGCCGGGCGTGATGAACAGTGCGATGGAGGCAAGCGAAAGCACCGCCGACACGGCGATGCCCATGAAGCGCGCGCGCATGAAGCGGATCGCGGTGCCTTCCGGCACCAGTCGCAGACGGAACGCCGGCCGAATGTCGAGTTTCTTCAGCTTCAGGCGCCGGACGATACCGGTCATCACGGCGCGCACCACGGCCACAGCAGTGAACATCGAGATGGCAATGCCAAGCCCCATCGTAACCGCGAAGCCGCGCACGGCCCCGGTGCCGAAGTAGAACAGGATCAGCGTGGCGATCAGCGCGGTCAGGTTCGAGTCGACGATGGTGGCGTAGGCCCGGTTGAAGCCGGCGTCGAGGGCGGCGAACGCACTCAAGCCCCGCCGTGTTTCTTCCCGGATGCGCTCGTTGATGAGCACGTTGGCGTCCACTGCGAGGCCAATTCCGAGCGCGATGCCGGCGATGCCCGGCAACGTGAGAGTGGCACCGGGAATGATGCTGAGCGCCGCGAACGTCAACACAACGTTGAGGCCGAGCGCGAGATTGGCAACGAGGCCCCAGCGTCCGTACAGCAGCATCATGAACGCGACGACGAGGCCGAAACCCGCCAGCGCGGTGCGCATGCCGCTTTGAATGGCGTCGCTGCCGAGATCTGGGCCGACGGTGCGCTCTTCCACCACGGTCAGCGGCGCCGGCAGCGAGCCCGCGCGCAGCAGTGCGGCAAGATCGTTGGCCTGGGTGATGGTGAACGCGCCGCTGATCTGACCGGACCCGCCGGTGATCGGCTCATGGATCACCGGAGCGCTCAGGATGTGACCGTCGAGCACGATGGCGAATGGCCGTCCGACGTTTTCCGTGGTGATCTGTCCGAAGCTGCGCGCGCCCGTGGTGTCGAGCCGGAACGACACGACCGGCTGGCCGGTGCGCTGATCCATGGTGGGGCGCGCATCGACGAGCCGTTCACCCGACAGCACGACGCGATCCTCGATGGCGCGCTGCACCCCGTCGTTGCCCGGCAATACGGTGACGCCTGGTGCGCCCGCGCCCGCGTTGGACAGCCAGTGGAAGGTGAGCTTCGCCGTAGAGCCGAGCATCGTGCGGATGCGAGTGGGATCCTGCAGGCCCGGCAGCTGCACCAGGATGCGGTCCGAGCCGACGCGCTGAATGGTCGGCTCGGAGACGCCGATCTGATTGATGCGCTGGTTGATGATGCCCAGGCTTTGCTCGATGGCGGCATTGGCGCGGTCGCGCACGCCCTGCTCGTTCAGGGTGACCCGCAGAGTGCCGGCCACCGGCGACGTCACCGTCAGCTCATTGTTGACCCGCCCGTTGGCTGCAAGCTGGGTGCCGAACCCGGCGATGGCCTTTTCGGCCTGCGGCTGCTGTGCCGGATCGCGCAAGGTGATGGTGACAGCATCCGGCGCGCGTTGGAGCGTGAATGCGACGTTGGCGTCGCGCAGCGCCGAGCGCGCGTCGTCGGCGACGGTGCTTAAGCGTTCCGACACGAGGGCGCGCGAGTCGACTTCAAGCACGAGGTGGGAGCCGCCCCGCAGGTCGAGGCCGAGAGTGACGCCGTGCTTGGGTAACCAGTCCGGCAGGGCGTCGATGGCCTGCTGCGGGAGAACGTTCGGCAGCGCGAGCAAGATGCCGAAGAAGATCATGGCGGCGTAGGTGGCAAGCAGCCACTTGGATGTGCGCATGGCGATTCCTAACGGCGCGACAGCGCGTGCGTACACGCGCCGAGACGCTCCTCAACGAATGGGAGAGGCATCCCCGCCGGAACGGCGGGTCAGGTCAGGAAAGGGACGGAGGCGCGCGAGGCTGGTGAGAAGTGGCTGCGCGGAACGCGACGCACAGCTGGTCGCAGATGGCAGGGCCGATCGCGGGACCCAGCAGGGCAACAACCGCGCCGGGCGGCAGCAACGGTGCATCGAAGGTATCGAGCGCCGCCGGTTGGCGGGGTTCCTTGGCGGCGACGCGTGTCGCCTTGTTGGGCGCCGCGCGTTCGGCGAGCGCAGGTTCGTAGGAGGCCTGCGCGCCGGCAACAGGGTTGGACGAGGAAGCGGGGAACGCCCGAACCTCCGCCCCCGACCACTGCAGAAGCAGGGCGCACAAGACCAGCCAGACGGCGTTGAAGCCGGCGGTCAGGCGCTTCGGGCGGGCGGCAAGTTCCACGATCGCAACGTGATCCTCTGGCGGCAAGAGTCAAGCCGGCGCGGAGAGGTCCTACTCCGGCTTCGCTTCCGCCTCGAGCCAGCGGATGTAGTCGGGGTTGCCGGCAATGATCGGCCACTGGACGACGCAGGGTACCGAGTAGGAGTGCAGTTCCTTCACCCGGACGATGACGCGGTCCACCAATTCGGGGCGGGTCTTCAGCAGTAAGGCGACCTCCGGCTCGTCTTGGACTTTGCCCTGCCACCAGTAGAACGAGCGGATCGCGCCGAGGACGTTGGCACAGGCGGCAAGGCGTTCTTCGACCAAGGTGCGGCCGATCTGCTCTGCCTCGGCCTGGTTGGCCGCCGTCACATAAAGAGTGCAGGCGCTCACGGTCAGGCAGGCAGGATGTGGATGCCCGGCGGCGGCCGCACGCGGGCGAAGGTCACGCCATGGGCGGCGGCGATGGCGAGCGCCAGCAGGACCAAGGCCCCGGCTTGGTGCAGCGCCGCTAGGCTCAGAGGGACGACCATCAGCAGCGTGCCCAGTCCCAGTGCGCCCTGCACGGCGATCATGATCAGCAGCGCCCGGTACATGGGCCGCGCTTCGTCGGGCACCCGTGTGTCGGATGAGATGCCCCAGAGCAGCACCAGGTAGGCGGCAACCACGACTCCGAACCAGCGGTGGATGAACTGGACGGTGACGATGCTTTCGAGTGGGTTGTCCGGGAATAGTCCCGGTGGCAACCAGCGCCCGTCCATCTTGGGGAACGTGTTGTAGTCGAACCCTGCGTCCAGGCCGGCGACGAAGCCGCCCGAGAGAATCAGCAGGTAGATCAGCGCAACCGCGCCCCAGCTGGCAAAGCGCAGCGACGCCGCGACCGGCACGCCCCATTCGTCGCGCTGTGTCCGCAAGGCCTCGAGACCGAACCACACCAGCAGCCCGAACAGGATGACGGCAAGGCCAAGGTGGGAAGTGAGCCGGTAGTGGCTCACGTCGGGACGGTCCACCAGGCCCGAAGAGACCATGTACCAGCCCAGGGCGCCCTGCAGGCCGACCAGCACCACGAGCCCGCCGTAGCGCAGAGCCTGGCGGCCATCGATGCGCTTGCTCAGCCAAAAGAAGAGAAGCGGCACCAGGATGGCGAAGCCGAGGAAGCGCGCCAGCAGGCGGTGCGAGTACTCGAAGAAGAAGATGTATTTGAACCCGGCGAGATCGAGGCCGGTGTGCACCTGGAGATACTCGGGGAAGCGCTTGTAGTTCTCGAACTCGGCCGCCCATTGCTCGGCGTTGAGCGGCGGCAGTATTCCCGCCAGCGGCTTCCACTGCACGATCGAAAGGCCGGCGTGCTCGAGGCGGGTGAGACCGCCGAGTACGGCAACGGCGAAGACCCACGCCGCACATAAGAAGAGCCACACGGCGACGCCGCGCTGCGGCTGCGTTTCGGTCAGGTCTTGGGTAGCGGTCTGGGTCGTCATGGCCGAGAAGCTATTCGATTGCGCAAACGTGTCCAGATGCGTGGTGCCGCAGGCCCGGCCGTTTTTTCCCGAAAGTGCGCCGGCGCGCAGAAATTTCCGCGCCCGCTTTCGCACCAGCGTTCGGTCCATGGCCGGAAAGCCGCAGGTTTCTGCGGTTTCTGCGGGTGGCACGGCGATTGCGATCCTCCGCGCAAGGCGTATTGGGCGCCCGGACTTTAGGACCAGATCAGGAGCGTCGTCCCATGGCGATGTCGATCAATACCAACGCCGGCGCGATGATCGCGTTGCAGAGTCTGTCGGCGACCAACCGCAACCTGGAAACCACTCAGTTGCGCGTCACGACGGGCCTGCGAGTTGCGGGCCCGAAGGACGACGCGGCCACCTTTGCCATCGCCCAGAACATGCGTGGCGACGTTGCGGGCATGGCGGCGGTGAAGACCAACCTTGCTCTTGGCCAGTCGATCGTGAATGTCGCTATCGATGCCGGCAAAGCCATCGCAGACCTCCTCACGGAGATGAAGGCGAAGGCGGTGCAGGCGAGCCAGGAGGGCCTCGACAGCGACTCTTATGTCGCTCTGAACGAGGAGTTCACCAGCCTGCGCGCACAGATCTCCTCGATCGTCGCAACGGCCGAATTCAACGGCAAGAACCTGATCGACTCTGCTTCTACCGACCTCAAGGTGCTGAGCACCGTCGACGGCAGCACGATCACCATCACCAAGCAGTCGATCGACACGACGACGCTCGCCATCCACACGGCCACGCTGTCGAATGCGACCGTGGCCGCCACAGCGTTGACCGCGTTGAACCAAGCCATCATCGACGTGTCGAACGCCCTCGCCTCCCTCGGCTCGGGTGCCAAGCGCGTCGATATTCAGGCGGAGTTCACGCAGAAGCTGATGGATATCGTCAAGCAGGGCATCGGCAACCTGATCGATGCCGACCTCGCCACCGAGAGCGCCAACCTGCAGGCGTTTCAGATCAAGCAGCAGCTGGGCGTGCAGGCACTTGCGATCGCAAACGCAGGTCCGCAGGCGATCCTGTCCCTGTTCGGCTAACGGCACCTCCTCGGGCCCCCGGCAGCGGGCCCGCCTTCTGCACGCGCCGGCCTATTGGCCGGCGCGTCTTTTTTTGCCCAGGCCCAAGGGTGCGCGCGGAAACGATTGCCGGACTCGAACTACCGCCCGCGGCAAGTTCTTCCGCCGGCTCAACTCAGAACGGTCCGGGTTTACCGCTTTTTCAGCTTTTTCGAGACAAATAGGCCCACTTAACCGCCCCACTGCACGATCGAAGTTGGCACGCGGCTTGCGTTTACCTGGCGTGAGCCGCCGAACGTGTCGGTGCGCAAGAGTGCTTCGGAGAACGCCCCATGGCGATGTCGATCAATACCAACGCCGGCGCGATGATCGCGCTGCAGAACCTGGCGGCGACCAATAAGAACCTGGAACAAACCCAGCTTCGGGTCACCACGGGTCTGAGGGTCAGCGGTCCCAAAGACGACGCTGCGACGTTCGCCATCGCCCAAAACATGCGCGGCGACATCGCCGGCATGGCTGCGGTGAAAACGAACCTCGCGCTCGGGCAGTCAATCGTGAACGTGGCCATCGACGCCGGCCGCGCCATCGCCGACCTCCTCACCGAGATGAAGGCGAAGGCGGTGCAGGCGAGCCAGGAAGGCCTCGACAGCGACTCGTACACCGCACTCAATGAAGAATTCACGAGCTTGCGCGCACAGATCGAAACGATCGTGGCGACGGCCGAGTTCAACGGCAAGAACCTGATCACCTCGGCAGCCACCGACCTCAAGGTGCTCAGCACCGTGGACGGCAGTACCATCCAGGTGACCAAGCAGTCGATCGACGCCACGACGCTCGCGATCCATAGCGCGGGCTTGTCGAACGCAACGGTCGCTGCGACCGCACTCACCGCGATCAACTCGGCCATCGTGCGCGTGTCGAATGCCCTCGCCTCCCTCGGCTCGGGCGCGAAGCGCGTCGATATTCAGGCCGAGTTCACCCAGAAGCTGATGGACATCGTCAAGCAGGGCGTCGGCAACCTCGTGGACGCCGACCTCGCCTCCGAGAGCGCGAACCTGCAGGCGTTCCAGATCAAGCAGCAGCTGGGCGTGCAGGCCCTCGCGATCGCGAACTCCGGCCCACAGGCGATCTTGGCTCTCTTCAACCGGTAAGCCTCCACCCCTACCGGTCGGAATAAGACGCAGAAGCGTCTTCAAGCGCGGCGCGCGGCTCCCCACAAGCCGCGCGCCGAACTTGTTTCAGCGGGTCTACCCCGAGTTGCAGGCCAACATTCGCGTGAGGCCCGCCCGCCGCGGTGTTCCGCCCGATCCGGCGTGATACTGTGCGGTTGCGGGGGGAGTGAGCATGCATCGCGGGGTTGTGGCTGTCGCAGCGGCAGTCTTGATAGGTCAGGCCGCTTTTGCGCAGGCCGCCGATCTTGCGGGTACGGTGCGTGACGCCGCGGGCAACCCGCTCGCCGACGCTGTCTTCTTCGCAATACCCAGGAACACCCGGCTGCCCCCCCTGCCCGCCGCAGCGGCGCCGACGGCCATCGACCAGGTCAATTCGCAGTTCCCCTTTGTCACGCCCGTGCGCACCGGCACGCCTGTGGTGTTCCGCAACGCCGACACGTATGGGCACACCGTCTACTCGGTGTCCTCCACCAAGGTGTTCGACATTCCATTGTCGCGCGACGTGGTGTCGGCGCCGGTGTCGTTCGACAAGCCGGGCGTGGTGGTAATCGGCTGCAGCATCCATGACTTCATGGTCGGGTATCTCCTGATCGTCGATACACCGTACTTCGCGGTGACGAATGGCTCCGGCACTGCAGTCCTGCGCGGCCTCGCTCAGGACACCCACGATGTCTACGT
>CAIVPW010000240.1 GCA_903907895.1 uncultured Alphaproteobacteria bacterium | reverse complement strand
CCGGCCTGACGCTTTGACGATGGCGCGCCGGCTTCGGTCGGCGCGCCCTTTTGTGCGCTCTTTGACACGGATTGCTCATGCCCTGTCGGACGCCGCAATCCCACATAACGCGTATGGCGCATCCTGTGGGCCAGGGCGCGTTTCGCCACAACATCAGCTCCGGAGGATGCCTATGCGGGATACCGACAAGCGCGACAACGACATGCCCACCACGGACCGCCGCGTAAGGCGTGCTGGGTCTTGGATTGCACCGCTGATCATTCTTGCCCTGGTCGTGGGCGTGGGCTGGTGGGCCCTCGACCGCGCTCGCACCGATGAAAGCGTGCTGAACAACGACACGGCGATCACCACCGACCGCAACGTCAATATCGGAGTCCCGGCGACGGGCGGCGCGCTGCTGACGCAAACAGCAACCGGGACCGTTAACCAGATCGATGCCGACCGTCGCACCGTGACGCTGGACAATGGCGACGCGTTCACACTTGCGACCAATGTTCCGAATGCCGCCACGTTGACGCCGGGTCAGCGCGTGACGCTCACCTATCGCATGGAGAACAACCAGCGCGTCGTGCAATCGATCGCGGCGATCCCCGGCGCTCCGGTTGCTCCGGCTCCGGCGGGCAACGCTATCCCCGGTGTAACGACGAACCCCAACCTGGCACCGAATCTGCCGCCAGTCGTCGCGCCGTAAACATCACGAACTTGCGACAATTGGCCCCCGCCGGCATTGCGCCGGCGGGGTTTTTTGCGGCCTTGTCTTCGACGCCCCGCGCCGCCATGTTTGCCGTACATCGACAGATTCGAAGGACGAGGACGAAGCTATGACTGCCCTTACGATGCGCTCGCTGCGGGTTGCCCTCGCTGCATCCATGCTTGGCGCCTCTGTTTCTGGTTCCGTCCTGGCGCAGGGGTACGAGACGCGTCCTGTCGAGGACGGTCCGAGCATGAACAGCTTTGATATGTGGACCGGCCGGGCCGGCAACCCGCGCGAAAATCTCACCACCAAGATCAAGGCGATCGATCCCACGGCGCGCACGGTCACTGCCGACAACGGCGATGTATTCAACCTCGCCAACAACCTGAACCTTGCCAACCTGCGGCCCGGCCAAACCGTCATGCTGCAGTGGGAGGCAGATGGTCCGCGCAAAGTCCTGCACGGCATCACGCCGATCGGCAACTAAGGCCTGCACGGCGCACGTTCGCGGGGATGACACGCGCGGCCAGCCAGCGCTCCCCACCTTGTAAAGGCAGAGCCCTGCAGCTTGGGTGCGGCGCGGCGGGCGCTAGCAAGATCGCCCAGGATTGAAGTCCCTGACGGCCATGCCGCAGTCGGACGACCCGATCCTCAAGCCGCAGGTGAGCTGAATCCAAGTGCCCCGTACTTCGGCTCGTGCCGGCACTAGCCGCGGCGGCGGAACTCCTGCACCTTGCGCGTGGCGTTCCAGATTTCGTCTAGTTCCAGGATCGTGGCCGCCGTCACACCGGCCGGATAGTCCGGCGGCAGATCCGCTTTCAGCGCGGCCTCCTCCGCTTTTGCTTCACGTAGCATGCGTAGCAGGAAGTAGAGCGATTGCTGCTCATCCAATGCCGGTGAATAGCCCATGCTGAGCTGCTCAAACGGCATCCCTGCGCCTCGCGACGCCAGTTCGGCGGCAAGCCCCATGATGGGGCCCTGCATGTGCGTTTGCGCCAGCCGGATGTAGGCAGGCAGCTCGGAGCGGTACCCGTAGGTGAGCAGAGATAGAACGGTCCAATAGTGCAGGTTGCCGAGCCAGGCGAGGCGCAGCGCGCGCGGCTCAGCGATGCGGTTTGGGTGACTGGCGAACGCGCTCGGGTTCTTAGGCAAAGGCAAGGATGGGTAGTCAGGCGAAGTCGGCGGTAGCAGCCATGCCTGCGTCGTCTGTGCACCGAACGCTGTATGCGTACCGGCAAAGACGCTGCGGAAGAATCGGAAATGATCGGCTTCGCCTTCAGCCTTCACGCGCGCAAGCTGGGTGCGCCAAAAGCGGAAGTCGATGTCCCGCGGCAACGGGGCGCGAAGGTACTCGTTTTCGACCTCAGCAAGACGACTGAGGATCGTGTCGTACAGGCTACCCACATGATTGGGACGGACGTCCCGCCCAAGGGCTAAGTCGATCTCGCGGGCGAGCTCGGGCGACGCAGGGAGCGCGCCCGTCGGGGCTTCGGCGTAAATGTATTTGGCGAGGCTGTGCCGCGACAGCGGCTCCAACGTGAACTCAAACGGATAAATGTCTGGCTCGTAGGGGAAATCCTGCGCCATCAAGCTGGGCGCGGCACCAAGCGCCACCAGCAGACGGTTCACCAGGCTGAGATGCTGCATCTCCTGCACCGCGATACCCAGAAGATCGTTGGAATTGGGTATCCCCGTCCCGCGCAGCGCGGCGTACTTCGGCTTTAGAGAGAAGGCCGCGTAGAGGTACTGGAGCATCAGCGCGTGCTCCACCTCCGAGGCCTCCTTAAGAAGACGCACGAGCTCGATGTAGGGATCGTGAAACTCGCGCGCGATGAGAGGCGCTCGGGTCGGCGTCGCCACCTGAGCACGCACGGTCTTCGCTTGGCCTCCTGGCAACAAGGCCCCCGCCGCGATGGCCCCATGCGTTGCCATGGAGCGCATGAATGTGCGCCGGCGCATGACGCCTTCCTCCGGAGCCGGGATTTGCTTTTCTTTGGTCACGGGTGTCCCCATCGTCGGGGCACCGCGAGAATATCTGTAGTTCTCTGCAGCGCACCCTATGGCTGCAATTGCTCCGGCACCGGAGCGGTGCCCGCGCTGCAAGGTGACTGCGTGCCGTGCTGCGACTGGAACGCGCAGCAGCGCAGAATCGACAGGAACTGCCGAACCGCTTGTGTCGCTTAAAGCTGGCCGGCTTAGGCCTCGGCGGCCTCGGCCTGGCGGCGGTGGCGCTTGCGTTCGTTCGGATCGAGATAGAGCTTCCGCAGGCGGATCGACTTCGGCGTCACCTCGACGAGTTCGTCCTCCTCAACATACGTGATCGCCTGTTCCAGCGTTGGAATGCGCGGCGGCGTCAGACGGATGTTCTCGTCGTGCGAGTGGGTGCGGATGTTGGTGAGCTGCTTGCCCTTCAACGGGTTCACATCGAGGTCGTTCTCCCTCGTGTGCTCGCCAATGATCATGCCCTGGTACACCTGCGTACCCGGATCGATGAACAGCACGCCGCGCGGCTCGATGTTGTTGAGCGCGTAGGCAACGGCAGCGCCGGCATCGGTCGCGACCAGCACGCCGCGCGTACGGGTCGCGACCGGGCCGCGATACGGGCCGAACGAATGGAACAGGCGGTTCATTACGCCGGTGCCGCGTGTGTCGGTGAGGAATTCGCCGTGGTAGCCGATTAGGCCGCGTGTCGGCGCCAGGAATACGAGGCGCGTCTTGCCGGCACCCGCGGGCTTCATCTCGCGCAACTCGGCGCGGCGCTGGGACATCTTGTCCACCACGGTGCCGGAGTGCTGCTCGTCCACGTCGATGACGACTTCTTCAATCGGCTCCAGGCGCTGGCCGGTCTGCGGATCGGTGCTGTACAGCACGCGCGGCCGGCTGACGGAAAGCTCGAACCCTTCGCGGCGCATAACCTCGATCAGCACGCCGAGCTGCAACTCGCCGCGGCCGGCGACCTCGAACGAATCCTTGTCGTCGGACTCGCGGACGCGGATGGCGACGTTGCCTTCCGACTCGCGGAGCAGGCGCGCGCGGATGACGCGGCTCGTCACCTTGTCGCCTTCGCGACCGGCGAGGGGCGAATCGTTAACCGAGAAGGTCACGGCCAAAGTGGGCGGATCGACCGGCTGCGACGGAATGGCTTCCGTAACGTCCGGGTCGCAGATGGTGTCGGCGACCGTCGCGGTCTTGAAGCCGGCCAGCGCGACGATGTCGCCCGCCTCCGCGCTTTCGACGCCCGTACGTTCAAGGCCGCGGAAGGCGAGAACCTTGGTGATACGCGCGGTTTCCACGGTCGACCCGTCGCCGTGCAGCGCCTTGATGGTCGAGTTGTGACGCACGGTGCCCGACAGGATGCGACCGGTCAGCACACGGCCGAGGAATGAGTCGTATTCCAGGGTCGTGACCAGCATGCGCAGCGGGCCCTCTTCGATCTTGGGCGCGCGCACGTGGCCGACGACGAGGTCGAACAACGGCGACAGATCCGTGCGCTCGGCAGTGAGCGACGTCGCGGCCCAGCCTTGACGGCCGGATGCGTACAGGATGGGGAAGTCGAGCTGTTCGGGATTCGCGTCGAGGGCGACGAACAGGTCGAAAATCTCGTTCAGAACTTCGTCGGGGCGCGCATCAGGGCGGTCGATCTTGTTGATCAGCACGATCGGGCGCAGGCCCAGCCGCAGCGCCTTGCCCGTTACGAACTTTGTCTGCGGCAGCACGCCTTCGGCCGAATCGACCAGGACGACGACGCCATCGACCATGCTGAGGATGCGCTCGACCTCACCACCGAAGTCGGCGTGGCCCGGCGTATCGACGATGTTGATGCGGGTATCTTTCCAGACGACGGACGTGCACTTGGCCAGGATGGTGATGCCGCGCTCTCGCTCGAGGTCATTCGAGTCCATCGCGCATTCCGCCACCTGCTGGTTGGCGCGGAAGGTGCCGCTCTGGCGAAGCAGCGCGTCGACGAGGGTGGTCTTGCCGTGGTCGACGTGCGCGATGATGGCGATGTTGCGGATCTGCATGGAAAAACCACGCCGTCCCGGCTCGCCTCGTGCGCTGGCGGACCGCCCGGCCCTTGAAGAAAAATGGAAAGAGCCGGCTGCCCGGCGTCCGGCTTATATGGGACCGGAGGCCGTCCTGGCAAGCCGGGCCCCTGTCCGATGACGCCCAGCCCCCTGTTTTCAGAGGGTTTTATGGCCGGACATTGTTAACGGGCGGTTACACCTCGGCGAGGAAGCGGCCTTCCCCGGCAAGATCGGTGCCGGTAAGGGGGTTCTTCACGATGCGGACCTTGCCCGCGTCGGCCGTGACCGAGCCGATGCGCTGGGCCTTCTTGCTGTGCCTGCCGGCCGCCGCAATCACCGCCGATACCCCGGCCTCGGGTACCACAATGCACAGGCCGACGCCCATGTTGAAGACCGTATACATGTCGGCCGCGGAAACCTTGCCCCGCGCGGCGATGGCCTGGAACACCGGCTGCGGTGCGGGGAGAGCGTCCAGCAGGAAGCCGACCTTGGCCGGAACCCGCACCAGGTTGAGGAAGCCATCCCCCGTGATGTGGGCGAGCGCCCGTACCTGGGGGATGCCTTCCAGCATCTCCATGGCCTCTCTTACGTAGATCAGGGTCGGCTCGAGCAGCTCCTCGCCGACCGTACGGCTGGCTTCGGGCAGGCGATCGCTGACCTTCAGGTCTTGCAGCAGCACCCGGCGCGCGAGCGTGAGGCCATTCGAGTGGATGCCACTCGACTGGATGCCGACGACGGCGTCGCCCGGCTGGCAGTCTTGGCCGACGATGATCTTGTCGAGCTTTACGAGACCCGCCGCGGTGCCGGCGAGGTCGAAGCCGGAGCCCTTGGCGTGGCCCTTGATCATGTCGGGCAGCTCGGCGATTTCACCGCCGGTGATGGAGACGCCGGCCTGTTCTGCACCAACCGCCAAGCCCTCCGCCAGGGCCGCCATGACGGCGCGGTCGACGCGCTCAACAGCGATGTAATCGACGAGAGTCAGCGGGCGGGCGCCAACGCAGATCAGGTCGTTGACGTTCATCGCAATGCAGTCGATGCCGATGGTGTCGTATTTCCCCAGCATCTCGGCGACCAGCGCCTTCGAGCCGACGCCGTCGGTCGAGATGGCCATGCCCATGCCACCGCCGATATCGACGACGTTGGCGTAGAAGCCGAAATCGAGGGCCACTCCGCCGAGGGTCTTGGCGCCGACCTTGCCGCCCGGCCAGGTGCGGCGCAGGCGCGCCGTGAGGTTGGTGAGGGCTGTTTCCGTTTCGGCGATGTGAACGCCGGCGGAATCATACGCCGTGCGCGGCGAGCCGGAGGATGTAGCGTTGGCCATGTACCCGCCGCGTCAGAGGAATGCGGCGGGACAGTACTTTCGCCAACCCGCCGTGCCAAGCGGCGGGAGCGACCGCAGCGTTAGAACGCGAGAACGCCGCCCAGAGCGAGAGCGAGGGCGAGGCCCACTGCTGCGGCGGCCGTAAAGGCCGCGCCGAGGATCAGGTTCTGCGCCATGGAGAGCGCCGTACGCAGCGTCTTGCGCCAACGCAGCGCCCGCTTGGCCGCCGCGCGGGAGAAGCGCAGCGGCATGGTGGCGGAGAGAGGTGGCGGTGGATTGGTTCCGATGGTCTGGGTTGCCATATGGACCTCGCGGACGCGGCCTTAGACGCGGCCCTGGATGTACTGCCGGGGAAAGCAGACGTGTAGGGAAGGCGTCACATTCACCATAATTCCGAGCGTTCCTGAGGAACGCGGCGAAATCGCCCCAATTCTTCTGTGCCGTTACCTTAGCGGCGCACCGTAAAGAACTTGTGAAGTCGTAGTTCGCGGCCTAGTGCCGCACGGCTATTCGCAAGGCCATTGCTTCTATTCAGCAGTTGTCGCAACGGAATTGCCGGCTTTCGCGGAAAGCAGCAACGGTCGGTGTTTCAGGGCCGTACTAGCGACACGCACCGCGAATCTAGCGGTCGTCATAAGTCTTTCTTATGGCCGGCATACCTTTGACCCACCGGGCTGAGTACCCATTTAGAAGGCACGGGAGACGCGCGGCCGAGGCCGCCCTTCCCTGGAAAAAACCCGCAGCAAGTATTTCGTGCGCCGCCCGGCTGCCGTTTTGCTGCATTTGGAAAGGGAGACGACGATGACGATGCCCGTTCAAACTCCGGCCCGCGAGCGCTTCACGTTTGCCGACTGGGCGGAAGCCTTCTCCGGCATTGCACTAACCGCCGCATTCGGTGCCGCATTCCTGATCGTGCTGGCACAGGTCTATTCGGTCCTGGCCGCCTAGCTTCTGGCCACCGCACAAGAACAAAGGCCCGCCGGAATTCACCGGCGGGCCTTTTTGTTTGCCGAGTGCGGCGCCAGGTCCGCTATTCGACGACCGTGGCGCGCGACCGCGCGAACAGGAAGGTGAAGCCGGTGATGACGGTGCCGCCGGTCTTGGACCGAAACAGGGGGCTCTCTTCATTTGCCGCGCCCTGGTGGAAGTCACCCCGCAGCAGGCCGAACACTCGGAAGCGTTCGTTGAGGGCGTAGTAGCTCGAGAGCTGCAACCGGCTACCCATGTAGCCTCCCTTCGCTTCGTACGCTGGGCGATCTGCGGTCGCGAATTGCGGATCGACGCCGTAGATCTCGTCCTGGAATTTCTTATCGGCGAACGTCGCACCCACCCCGAGCTTCAAATGCACGCCAGTGCCGGCAAGGTTGTCGTGCTGGTAGGCGATTTCCGGAACGCTCATGAAGCCGATGTGGCGGAAGCGCGAGAAGTCCGTGCCCAGCACCGCGCGTATCGGCAGTTCGAAGTCGATATGCGCGTCCCGTGCCGCCTGCGCCAGGCGGACTTGCACGCGCGGTCCGATCTGGCCCATCCAGTCGAGATCCGGCATCCCCGCACGCGCCTCGTTGTCGGCCGACTTCACGTCGACTGCCCCGGCCATGCTGATATCGAAGTCGATACGGTCGTTGTAGAAGACCCGCCCGCGCAGCAGGCCCGATTCCTCCGAGCGAAACACCCGGCCCCGGTACACGAAGTACGGCAGCGGCAGGATGCGCGTGCTGTATTCATCTGCAGCGGGATAGTCGGGCGTATAGCCGGCACCGACCGCAACCCCCAGTTCCCAGAGCGGCAGGGTGCGGGTTTGGGCAGTGGTTTGAGTTTGCGCTGTTGCTAATCCGGGTAGCGCAAGCACTACGAGCGCCAGCACGGGCGCGATCAATCTGCGAACCACCAAGCGAACATCCTCCCCATTGGGCGGCCCGACTTTCGCATACGCCCTTGGTACGTCAAAGGTTGTGACGCGCCCCACCCGCGAAAAATAACGTGCCTCAGCGCCGCGCGAATCCGTGCCGTCAGCGGCCCAGGTAACGCTAAAGTACGGAGCAATGGCTGCCGCCGCCCTCGGTTCAAGCAATGCACGCCGCGAAGCGGGGACGCGCGCGCGCGTTGCATGGGCGCTGTTTGACTGGGCGAACTCGGCATACGCAACGCTCATCGTCACGTTCGTCTTTGCGACCTACTTCGCGCTCGCGGTAGTCAAGGATCCGATCGCAGGCCAGCAGGCTTGGAGCTGGGCGGCCAGCGCCAGCGGCCTGCTTGTCGCGGTGCTGGCGCCTGTGCTGGGTGCCGTCGCGGACGCGGGCGGGCGGCGCAAACCGTGGCTCCTGTTGTTCACCGGCGTCGCCGTGTTCGGCTCGGCGATGCTGTGGTGGACCGAAGCCGATCCGGCGTTCATCGCCTGGGGCATGCTGTTCTATGCGATCAGCAACCTGGGTATCGAATTTGGCGTCGTGTTCGCCAACGCCATGTTGCCGGGCCTGGTGCCACCCGCGCGCATCGGCCGCTGGAGCGGATGGGCGTGGGGGCTTGGCTACGCCGGCGGCATCGTGTCGATGGCAATTGCGCTGGTTGCATTCGTGCAGGCCGAGCAGCCTTGGTTCGGCCTCGACAAGTCAGCCTTCGAGCACATCCGCGTCGTCGCCCCCATGGCTGCCCTGTGGCTCGCCGTGTTCGCCGCGCCGCTGTTTCTGTTCACGCCCGATCGCCGTGCGAACGCGGGCGGCCTTGCAACGCATGTGCGCCAGGGGCTGCGGACCTTGGGGACGACCCTGCGTCAGGTGCGGGAGCACGCCAACATCGTGCGCTTCCTCATCGCCAACATGATCTACACGGATGGTCTGGTGACCATCTTCATCGTCGGCGGCATCTTCGCGGCGGGCGTGTTCGGATTGTCGCAGACCGAGGTCCTGATGTTCGGCATCGTGCTGAACCTGACCGGCGGAATTGGTGCGGCGGCCTTTGGCTGGGTGGACGATCGCATCGGCCCGAAACGCACGGTCTTGATCGCACTGGTGGGGCTGTTCGTCACCGCCGCCGGTGCGGTGAGCGCGCCCAGTTCGACGTTGTTCTGGATCTTCGGCTCCGCCCTCGGCCTGTTCGTCGGACCGGTGCAGGCCGCCGGTCGATCTTTCATGGCACGCCTCACGCCGCCCGAGATGAGCACCAAGTTTTTCGGGCTCTACGCCCTGTCGGGCCGTGTTACGGCGTTTATCGGTCCCGCGCTGGTTGCCACGGTCACCGCCGCGACCGGCAGCCAGCGCTGGGGATTGTCGGTGCTGCTGTTGTCGTTCGTCGCCGGTGGCGCCTTGTTGTGGACGGTGCGCGAGCCCGCGGCAGCGGAGCGCTAGCGCAGTTCGCGCAGAGCGGCACGAACACGCGCCAATGGGTCCTGCCAGTTCCCTGGCTCCGGCTGGCGGAACAAGCGGGCCGTCGGATACCAGGGACTATCGTCGCGCCCGAGCAGCCACCGCCAGGTCGGCGCGTACGACAGCAGAACCCACACCGGCTTGCCGAGTGCTCCGGCCAGGTGCGCCGCGGCAGTGTCCACCGTAAGCACCAGATCCAACTGCTCCATGATCGCGGCAGTATCCGCAAAGTCACCAAGCTCGACATTACGGATATGCGGATGGTGCTCGAGTTCGTCGCGATCCGCAGCGCGCACCTCTTTCTGCAGACCGACGAACTCGACATCTGCATCGCAGGCGCGCGCAAAGTCCGCGAGCTTGAGCGAGCGCTGGTCGTTATCGATGCTGCCGCTTCCTGCCCAGACGACGCCGACGCGCGGTCTTGTCTTCGTTCCCAGCCGTTCGCGCCACGCCAATGCACGGTCGG
>CAIVPW010000239.1 GCA_903907895.1 uncultured Alphaproteobacteria bacterium | reverse complement strand
CGATCGGCGTCGGCCGACTGCAGCGTGATGATCCACGTCGGCACTTGCCGCGCCGTCGTGACCAGCTTGGCGGTGAGCGGCGTGCGTAGGCGACCGTCGAACACCACGCGCACGGGCGAACGGTCCGACAATCCGGGCAGGCGGCACGTGAGGTCGGGGTCGTCGGCCAGCACGGTGCCGGAACCGACGACCACCGCATCGTGGCGCGCGCGCAGCGCGTGCCCCTGGGCGCGCGCCGGCTCGCCGGTAATCCATTTCGATTCGCCGGTGCCCGTGGCAATGCGGCCGTCGAGCGAGCTTGCGACTTTCAGCGTCACCATCGGCCGGTGGCCGGTCATGCGCAGGATGAAGCCGCCGTTGAGCGCGCGGGCCTCGTGGTCGGCAACACCTTCCGTCACTACGACGCCGGCATTGCGCAGCATGTTGATGCCCTGGCCGTGGGTGCGCGGATCAGGGTCGCGCATTGCGACCACGGCCCGCTTGATGCCGGCCTTGGCCAGCTGCAGCGCGCACGGCCCGCTGGCGGAGGGATGCGCGCACGGCTCCATCGTGATGTATGCGGTGGCACCGCGCGCGTTCGTGCCGGCGCGCGCCAAGGCCTCGGTTTCCGCATGCGGGCGCCCGCTCGGCTGCGTCCATCCGCGGCCGACGACCAGTCCATCCTTCACCAGCACGCAGCCGACGGCTGGGTTGGGCCAGACCCGTCCTAAACCGCGGCGCGCGAGCCGCAACGCGGCCCGCATGTGGGAGAGGTCTGTGGGATCAGGTGTCGCCGTCGCCACTCAGCTCGCCTACGAACGTTTCAAAGTCGCGGGCCTCGCGGAAGTTCTTGTAGACCGAAGCGAAGCGCACGTACGCCACCTGGTCGAGGTTGGCGAGCGCGTCCATCACCATCTCGCCGATAACGGTCGATTGAATCTCGGATTCGCCGAGCGATTCGAGGCGGCGGACGATGCCGCTCACCATGCGCTCGATGCGATCGTGCTCGACCGGTCGCTTGCGCGTGGCGATCAGGATCGAGCGCATCAGCTTGTCGCGATCGAACGGCACGCGCTGACCCGTCTTCTTCACGACGGTCAGCTCGCGCAGTTGGATGCGCTCGAACGTCGTGAAGCGCGAGCCGCACGACGGGCAGAAGCGACGGCGCCGGATCGAGGCATTGTCCTCGGTCGGACGCGAGTCCTTCACTTGGGTGTCGGCATTCCCACAAAACGGACAGCGCATGACTTTTCCCCCTCGATCACGCGCGCTTGGGGCTCGCGCCGCGTCGCCACCAGCTCAGATCCGTATAGATCGGGAAGCGCTTGCACAGCGCCATCACCTCGCCGAGCGCTTGTCTCTCGGCGGCCTCGTTGTTGTCCGGGTTCTTCGCAAGACCGTCGAGCACGTCGGCGATCAGGCGGCCGACTTCCTTGAACTCGTCCGCGCCGAAGCCGCGCGTGGTCGCCGCGGGGCTGCCGAGGCGCACACCGCTGGTCACCGTCGGCTTCTCGGGATCGAACGGAATGCCGTTCTTGTTGCACGTCATGTGCGCGCGGCCCATCGCCGCTTCGGCGGCCTTGCCGGTCAGCTTCTTCGGGCGCAGATCGACGAGCACGATGTGGTTGTCCGAGCCGCCCGAGACGATGTCGAGGCCGCGCACCGACAGCGCTTCGGCCAGGACGCGCGCGTTGGCGACGACGTTCTTGGCGTACGTCTTGAACGACGGCTGCAGCGCTTCCTTGAACGCCACCGCCTTGCCGGCAATGACGTGCATCAAGGGGCCGCCCTGGATGCCGGGGAAGATCGCCGAATTGATCTTCTTGGCAATGTCCTCGTCGTTGGTGAGGATCATGCCGCCGCGCGGACCGCGCAGCGTCTTGTGCGTCGTCGTCGTAGCAACGTGCGCGTGCGGGAACGGGCTCGGATGCTCGCCCGCCGCAACGAGACCGGCGTAGTGCGCCATGTCCACCATGAACAGCGCGCCGACCTGGTCGGCGATGACGCGGAACTTGTGGTGCTCGATGACGCGCGGGTACGCCGAGCCACCGGCGATGATCAGCTTGGGCTTGTGCTGCTTGGCGAGCGATTCGACTTCGTCGAAGTCGATGCGCGCGTCCTGGCGGCGCACGCCGTACTGCACCGCATTGAACCACTTGCCCGACTGATTGGGCGCCGCACCGTGCGTCAGGTGTCCGCCTGCCGCCAGCGCCATGCCCATGATGGTGTCGCCCGGCTTCTGCAATGCGTTCAGCACGCCCTGGTTCGCTTGGCTGCCGGAGTGCGGCTGCACGTTGGCGAAGGCGCAGCCGAACAGCTGCTTGGCGCGGTCGATGGCGAGCTGCTCGACGACGTCGACGTGCTCGCAGCCGCCGTAGTAGCGCCGGCCGGGGTAGCCTTCGGCGTACTTGTTGGTGAGCACCGATGCCTGCGCCTGCAACACCGCCGGGCTGACGATGTTCTCCGACGCGATCAGCTCGATCTCGTCCTGCTGACGGCGAATCTCGCCCTCGATCGCGGCGAAAACGTCGGGATCGTCCTTGGCGAGGTCGGCGTCGAAGAAGGCGCCGGGCGCCGCACCGTTCGGCGACATGCGGCTAGCCCAACTTCTCGACGCGGCGGGTGTGGCGACCGCCTTCGAACTTGGCGGTCATGAATTCGTTGAGCGCGTCCTTTGCCACTTCGATGCCGGTGAAGCGGCCACCGAGCACGAGCACGTTGGCGTCGTTGTGCTGGCGCGACAGGCGCGCCTCGAGGCCGCTGTGCACCAGTGCCGCGCGCACACCCTTCTTGCGGTTGAGCGCGATCGAGATGCCGATGCCGCTGCCGCACAGGCCGACGCCTTTGCTGGCCTTGCCTGAGGCAATGGCGTCAGCGAGAGCTTGGCCGAAATCTGGATAATCGACGGAATCGGCGGAATTCGTCCCGAGGTCCAGGACCTGATAGCCCTTCGCCGCCAACTCCTTCTTGAGCTGTTCCTTGAGTTCAAATCCCCCGTGATCCGACGCGAGGGCAACAGTTTCTGCCGCCATGACAAACACTTACTGATAGGAGTGCGAAACCCCATTCCTACCATATGTCGGCCCTCGACTCCAACGCTCCACAAGGGAATGGACGGAACGCTAGGGCTTGTGCGGCGCTCCACGGGGCCCCCGCGCGCGGGTGTTGCACAGCCTGGGCGGGCGCGGGGTCCCATGCGAATCAAAAACGGCCCGCCAGGGAGGATGGCGGGCCGTTTGGGTATTCCGCGCGCCCCTCGCCCGGCGGGGAGGGCACTGGGTGGTGAGGAGCGCGCGGAAGGGAAGACTTGAGGAGCTTGCTGAACTCTTAGCGGTCGATGAGGCGACGACGGCCGGCGAACTCGCCCTTGGCGAAGGTGTATGGCGCCGGGTGGGTCTCGTGGGCGCGGAATGCCTGCAACCGCGTGTAGAGCTTGGTCACCAGTTTGCCGATCGTGTTTGCCATGGTCGCCTCGTTTCGTAAGCGGTACTGCTGGCCGGTTGCCTTGGGTGCTGCGGTTTGGCTTCCGGTCCGGCTCGTTTCGTGAAGAGAAAATGGGTCAGTTCTGCTGCCAAATCCATTTCGTGTTTTCGTCGAAACACGACACGAAACGCCTGCTGGGATTCCGGCAACGACGCAAAATTGCGTGGCGATCATTTGTTGTCGTGACGGAGCTCTCCCTCGCAACAAATCCCCGGCGATGGGCGCGCCTCTTTCCGAAAATTGCGCGGTGATCCGCTAACAAACTGGCGTGAGCGTCGCGGGCACGGCGCTGACAGGACCATCGCGTTCCGTGGAATCCGCGGAAGCGGGCCAAGCCGATGGGGGCGCCCTCGCAAGCCGAGGCTTTGTTTGCGGCGGGGACGAGTCCACCGTCGGAGTCTGCTATTCCGACTTCACGACCCCAGTTGCGGTGTCATGGAGATTCGACGGCGTCGACTGTGCCGTCACGATCGAATCGGTGCCCGCCGCCGTCGGCGTGGTGCCCCAGGACCAGATCCTGGTCAACGATCAAAGGCCACCTGGTCATGGACCAGGGCCGAATCATCGAACGCGGCACCTACGTCGATCTGCTCGCCGTCTGGAGTCTGCGCCGAGCTTTGGCGTCAACAGCAGAGCGACGAGGCTACTGCGGCAGCTTTGTCAGGCGATCCCGCAGTTGCAGGATCT
>CAIVPW010000238.1 GCA_903907895.1 uncultured Alphaproteobacteria bacterium | reverse complement strand
TCTGCGCCGCCGGCGCGGGCGTCGCTGTGGCGGGACGGGCCTGCGTTGCCGGCGCCACGATCGGCGGCGCCGCGAGCGCGGACGCAGGCGGGGCGATCGCCTGCGGCGCGGTGGCGGCAGCGGGCGGCGGCGAAACTTCGGCCATCGCCGGCGTCGTCAGGTTCGGCGCGGCGAGCACTGGCGTCGCACCGGTGGCGGGTGTGGCGGCGGTCGGCGCCGGCCCGCCGGCGAACGTCTCGTTCGGGCGCAACGGCACCGCAAGGTCGGGCACCGGCAGATTGGGAAGAGCCAGCGACGTGGGGGCGGCCTGCTGTGTCGGCGCGGGCAGCGCCGCCGTTGCCGTCGGCACGCCCGCCGCCGGTCGGGGTCCTGTTCCGGCGGCCGGAGTTGCCGCGACGGGAGCCGTGGCAGCGGGAGTCGCCGCCGCAGGCGGTGCGGCGGGCGCGGGCGCGGGCGGTGTGGCAGCGGCACGCGCCGCAACCTGGGCCGGATCGACGCCCTGCCCCAGCAGATCGACCTGGATTTCGGGTCCGGTCGCGTACGCGCGATACAGGAAATGTTTGGTCAGCACGGCCGTGAGCGTGCGGCCATCGGCCGAGAGGGAGGCGGACCGGACGTACCCGGGCGCGTCGGTGGCAAGGCGCGCGAGGTCGGCTTCGACGGGACGATCGAACGTCACCGTCAGCACGCCGTTGTCGAGCTTGGCCGTATGGCCCACCGGGGCGGGCCAGGAAAACGTGAGCCGGCCGTAGTTGGCGCTGACGGAGCCCCGCACGCCCACCGGGTCGGCCAGGGCGGGGCCAACGGCGATCGCACCCAGGCCTAGGGCGGCCAACAGGCGCACGGTGCTCAACAGCTTGGCTTGCCGCCGATTAACCATGTCCACCCTTGGTAGTCCCTTCTGCCCGACGGGTAAAGCGCGCCCGACCAAAACCGTGACGAAGCGCTCAGTTGGGCAGGCCGGTCTTGGGCAGCGCCCGGCGGGTGGCCATTTCGATGGTCAGCGAGTTGGCGATGGCGGGGTCCATCTCCGACAGGATCGGCGCCATGGTGCGCTCGCGGATGCGCTCGGAGATCTCGATCAGCACAGGCATCTGCAGGCGGTTGAAGATGGCGGCGGCGTCCTTGGGCTTCATCGCCTCGTAGATTTTCACGACGGCGGCGAGCTGCTTTTCCTGCTGCTCGTCGTACTTCACCAACAGGCCGTCGATGGTCTGCTCGATCTTCTTCAGTTCCGCGATGCGCTCTTCGACGCGGCGCTCGCTGACCGAGAGCAGGTTGGCGCGCAGGTCGATCTCACGCTCGCGCTCGTCCAACTCCTCACGGCGCAGCTTCAGGTTCTGCAGCATGTCGAGTTCGGCGGCGGTGAAGCCGGCGGCGGCTTGGTTGGTCACCGGCGCCTGGGTCGGCGCCGCGGTGGTGGCCGGCGTCGCCGCCTGCTGGGCGATAGCGGGCGAGATGACCGAGACCTGGTTGAGCAACGCGGTAGCGGCCGGCGCAGAGAACAGCGACGACGATACCTCCCACATCTCGACGGCCTTGAGGGCGAACAGCACCAAGGCGATGCCCATCGTGGCGGGCAGGAGACGGATGGTCATGGGGTCCTCGTGTTCCGAACGTCTTTATATTACCGCACGTGCCGCAGCAGCTCGCGCAGCTCGCGCTCGACCTCGGACGCGTTCTCGGTGGCGGCGGCTGCGGCCAGGGCGGCAGCCGGCTTGCGGTTCACCGCGGCGCCCTGCGGACGCTGGGCAAACTGCGGGCGCGCGACGTTCCTTACGTCCGCGCGGCCATCGCCCTTGGGTTGGGCAACGCGGGCCGCGCGATCGTCGTCGGCGTAGTCGTCCGAACCCGGCATGCCCTTCGGCTCCGCGGTCGCAAACGACTTGGCGCGCTTGGGCGGCATGCCCTTCGCAACGAGCGGGCGCTCGTTGTCGGCGCGGCCGGCGGCACCCATCGAGCGCAGGTCGTCACGCAGGTCGCGAGCGACGTTGATCTGGTCTTGCAGCTGCTCGCCCGAGTCGCGCAGGGCGTTGCGCAAGCCCTCGATGCCGGCGCGCGCGCGCGCGGTGGCCTTGTCGAAGCCGCCCACCATGGTGCCCATGTCGGCGGTGGACTTGCGCAGCCGCTCGATGCGGCGATTGAGGAAGAGACCGGTCGCGATGGTCGCCAGCAGAAGCACGGCGATCAAGCCATCCATGAAGACGCCGATGGTCGGATCCAGGTTCATTGTTCAGTCCATCCCTTACTAAGCTACGCGGTACGCCGGGTTACTCTTCCTGCTTGTGCAGGCCTTGCACGACACGAATGGCGACGTGGTCGCCGAC